>NZ_CP152050.1:3185000-3342500 GCF_038632915.1 Paenisporosarcina sp. FSL H8-0542 | reverse complement strand
ATATTCCTGTACCACCACTCCACCGTTTGAGTAATGGGGGGACGCAGAAGGATAGGGTAAGCGTACTGTTGGTTATGTACGTTCAAGCAGTAAGGCGTGGAATGAGGCAAATCCCGTTCCTATAACGTTGAGCTGTGATGACAAGGACCATTAGGTCTGAGTTCCTGATTTCACACTGCCAAGAAAAGCCTCTAACGAGGTGGAAGGTGCCCGTACCGCAAACCGACACAGGTAGTCGAGGAGAGAATCCTAAGGTGAGCGAGAGAACTCTCGTTAAGGAACTCGGCAAAATGACCCCGTAACTTCGGGAGAAGGGGTGCTCTATTAGGGTGTTAAAGCCCGAGAGAGCCGCAGTGAATAGGCCCAGGCGACTGTTTAGCAAAAACACAGGTCTCTGCAAAACCGTAAGGTGACGTATAGGGGCTGACGCCTGCCCGGTGCTGGAAGGTTAAGAGGAGTGCTTAGCGCAAGCGAAGGTGCGAATTGAAGCCCCAGTAAACGGCGGCCGTAACTATAACGGTCCTAAGGTAGCGAAATTCCTTGTCGGGTAAGTTCCGACCCGCACGAAAGGCGTAACGATCTGGGCACTGTCTCAACGAGAGACTCGGTGAAATTATAGTACCTGTGAAGATGCAGGTTACCCGCGACAGGACGGAAAGACCCCGTGGAGCTTTACTGTAGCCTGATATTGAATTTTGGTACAACTTGTACAGGATAGGTAGGAGCCTGAGATTCCGGAGCGCCAGCTTCGGAGGAGGCGTCGGTGGGATACTACCCTGGTTGTATTGAACTTCTAACCCTTGCCCCTTAGCGGGGCAGGAGACAGTGTCAGGCGGGCAGTTTGACTGGGGCGGTCGCCTCCTAAAGTGTAACGGAGGCGCCCAAAGGTTCCCTCAGAATGGTTGGAAATCATTCGTAGAGTGTAAAGGCAGAAGGGAGCTTGACTGCGAGACCTACAAGTCGAGCAGGGTCGAAAGACGGGCTTAGTGATCCGGTGGTTCCGCATGGAAGGGCCATCGCTCAACGGATAAAAGCTACCCCGGGGATAACAGGCTTATCTCCCCCAAGAGTCCACATCGACGGGGAGGTTTGGCACCTCGATGTCGGCTCATCGCATCCTGGGGCTGTAGTCGGTCCCAAGGGTTGGGCTGTTCGCCCATTAAAGCGGTACGCGAGCTGGGTTCAGAACGTCGTGAGACAGTTCGGTCCCTATCCGTCGTGGGCGTAGGAAATTTGAGAGGAGCTGTCCTTAGTACGAGAGGACCGGGATGGACACACCGCTGGTGTACCAGTTGTTCTGCCAAGAGCATCGCTGGGTAGCTATGTGTGGCCGGGATAAGTGCTGAAAGCATCTAAGCATGAAGCCCCCCTCAAGATGAGATTTCCCATTACGCAAGTAAGTAAGATCCCTCAAAGACGATGAGGTAGATAGGTTCGAGGTGGAAGCGCGGTGACGTGTGCAGCTGACGAATACTAATCGATCGAGGACTTAACCAAAATGAATTTGAATGGTTTTCAATGACCCGTTTATCCAGTTTTGAGTGAACAAACACTCAAAAAAAGTCTAGTGATAATGGCAAAGAGGTCACACCCGTTCCCATACCGAACACGGAAGTTAAGCTCTTTAGCGCCGATGGTAGTTGGGGGTTTCCCCCTGTGAGAGTAGGACGTCGCTAGGCAAAGTAAAAAACCGATACCTTTCGAGGTGTCGGTTTTTTTGTGTTGTATTTTAAGCTTAGAACGAAGGTGTGCGAGAAGGAGGAGGAACAAAGAGTTCGAGGAAACAAAGGGATGAGACTCGGAGCGTATAATATACGCGAGACTCGAAGACCTGCGGTTGACGAAGAAATCTGCCGTTCATCGTCTTTCGCAGCCTAGCGCCGAGGGTAGTTGGGGGCTCCCCCTGTGAGAGTAGGACGTCGCTAGGCAAAATAAGAAACCGATACCTTTCGAGGTGTCGGTTTTTTTGTGTTGTTTTTTAAGCTTAGTACGAAGGTGTGCGAGAGAGAGGAGGAACAAAGAGTTCGAGGAAACAAAGGGATGAGACTCGGAGCGTATAATATACGCGAGACTCGAAGACCTGCGGTTGACGAAGAAATCTGCCGTGCATCGTCTTTCGCAGCCTAGCACCGATGGTAGTCGGGGGCTCCCCCTGTGAGAGTAGGACGTCGCTAGGCAAAATAAGAAACCGATACCTTCCGAGGTATCGGTTTTTTTGTGTAGTATTTTAAGCTTAGTACGAAGGTGTGCGAGAAAGAGGAGGAACAAAGAGTTCGAGGAAACAAAGGGAAGAGACTCGGAGCGTATAATATACGCGAGACTCGAAGACCTGCGGTTGACGAAGAAATCTGCCGTTCATCGTCTTTCGCAGCCTAGCGCCGATGGTAGTTGGGGGCTCCCCCAGTGAGAGTAGGACGTCGCTAGGCAAGTAGAAAACCGTTACCTATTAAAAGGTATCGGTTTTTTTGTGTTCATTTATGTATGAGTGATTAAGATGTATGGAGTAGAAGTAAACAAAGTAATGGGGCTTAGAAAACTGGCTTACCAATTCTTTATGCAGCGTAAGCTGGATAATAAAAAATCTCCCTTTAGACTTCGCACTCTAAGTAGCAATAACCATCCACATCGTTACTTAGAAGAATGATAACCTCACTTGTAGGTCTCACGTTGTGACAATCCCTTTTACAAACTAAATTCATCAATTGCCTGGTCTATTTCGTCCTGAGATATCCCGATATAACGATCTTGTTGTGTAGGATAACCATCTTTTGTAATATCATGTCGATATTCCTTAAAGTATTGTGCAAACTCAATAGTAGCTTGGTCATATTACGTAAAGAGTTTACTAGATATAAACTATCGATTTGGAATTTTCAGTCTTATTTCGACAAAGAACACTATTATGTATGTTATGTTAAATAATAACAACAAGAATTTCGCAACAGACACCATTGAGTACCTATATTAATTTGTAGAAAGGGGGCAAGGGGTGCTTTTTTATGTACTTCTTGAAGAAGTAGGACGCTGTCGCTATAAAAATTGGAGGGGGATGAAGTTGAAGATGAAAAAGAAGGGTAATCTAAAAAAAATGTTCAGCATTGTTGCGACATTACTCATGGTACTTTCCTTAATTGTACCGGGAATAGCAACTGCGGAACCAAATAAAAAACTGCACAAATCATTAAATGACTCTAACGTACTTTCGGGAAACAAATTGAGCAGTAGTTTACTAGAAACATTCGAAAAAGAGGACAGAGTTACTTTTCTCATAAAATTTAAAGAGAGTGCAGACACGGAAAAAGTAGCAGAGCAAGCAAAACAAGATGCTGGTAATGCAAATCTTTCGGCAAAAAAATCACAGCTCATGCAACGTTCCGCTGTTGTATCTGAATTGAAAATGACATCTCTTGAATCGCAACAAAATGTAAAACAGTATTTGGACATGCAAGTTAAGGCAGGGAACGCTAAAGATATTACGTCGTATTACATTGTCAACGGAATGGCTGTTACAGCTACAAAAGAAGTGGCGGAAAAAGTAGCGACATTCGCTGAAGTTGAAAAAATTCTACCGAATGAAACACGGGAACTCTATACAACGAAAACCAAAAATGCAGTAACACCAGAGTCTGGAATTGCCAATGTAGAATGGAATGTTAACAGGGTCAATGCCCCTAAAGTTTGGGACATGGGTATTGACGGTTCGGGAACAGTCGTCGCGAGCATCGATACAGGTGTCCAATGGGATCACCCTGCATTGAAAGAGAAATACCGCGGCTACAATGCAGCGACAGGTGAAGTGAATCATGATTTCAACTGGTTTGATGCGACTGCAGGACAATCAGCACCTTATGATGACCAGGGGCATGGTACACATGTTACCGGTACGATGGTAGGTGGTGAGCCAAATGGTTCTAACCAAATTGGTGTAGCACCGGGTGCGAAATGGATTGCTGTCAAAGCATTTTCAGCGGATGGGGGATCAGATAGTGATCTATTGGCAGCAGCGCAATGGATTTTGGCCCCGACAGATTCAAATGGTAATACACGTGTCGACCTGGCACCAGATGTTGTGAATAACTCATGGGGTGGGGGTGCTGGTCTTGATGAGTGGTATCGCGACGTCGTTAAAAACTGGCGCGCTGCACAAATATTTCCTGGATTCGCAGCTGGAAATACAACGATATATAACCCAGGGGGACCAGGATCAGTAGCATCTCCGGGTAACTATCCGGAATCATTTGCAACTGGTGCAACCGACATTGACAATAAAGTGGGAGGTTTTTCCTTACGCGGTCCATCACCGTATTCGGAAATTAAACCAGACGTCTCTGCACCTGGAGCGAACATCCGTTCAGCAGTCCCGGGGAGTGGTTATGAAGGCGGTTGGAATGGAACATCGATGGCTAGTCCGGCAGTTTCGGCGATAGCGGCAATGCTCCGCCAAGTGAACGCGAACGTAACAGTCGATGAAATGGAACAGATTCTTTTAGATACGGCAGTCCCGTTGACGGATATTGAATATCCACAGACTCCGAACAATGGGTATGGATATGGACTTGTCGACGCTTATATGTCTGTTTCTGCAATCATTAATGGTCTTGGAAAGCTTGAAGGCCAAGTGGCGAAAAAAGGGGAGGATAATGAAGCCCCAACATTCACTCATACTGCGCCCGTAGCAACATATGAAGGAATGGATCTCGATTTGAAAATCAAAGTGAGTGACAACATTAGCTTAGCATCCGTCGTACTGAACTACCAAGGTGCAACCGGAGAATGGAAAGCAGTGAATGCCTCTCAGAAGTCTGGAGATTATAAGTCCGGAGAATATGTAGCAACGATTCCAAGTGAGGAAATCGCTGGTGATTCGATCGCTTACAAATGGACAATCAATGACTTTGGGAATAACGAAGTAGTAAGTGAAAATCACACTATCGAAGTGAAACCAGCTATTACAGTTGGCTATTTCGAAAATTTTGAGAAGACACCAATCGGTTGGACTTCATTTGGGTTAATGGATACTTGGGAGTGGGGTGTACCGACATCCGGCCCTGGTAAAGCTGCATCTGGTGAAAAAGTGTACGCCACAAATCTTGAAGGTCCGTATGGGAGTAATATGAACGCAACACTCCTTATGCCTCCAATGGATTTGCCAGAAGGAAATTCCTACTTGCAATTCAAACAATGGTATGAATTCGAGCAATCAGCAGCAGGGGCAGCTTATGATTACGGACATGTTTTCATATCCACTGATATGAAGGAATGGACACAACTACTCAAGATTCAAGGTCGATCAAGTGCTTGGTTTGAGACGGAAGTCGATTTGTCAGCGTATAGCGGTCAGCGCGTCTATATCGGGTTCAATGGATTTTCAGATGGAAATGTTGAAGAGGATGGCTGGTATATCGATGATGTCACTCTAGTTGATACATCGCAAATTGGAAAGGTTTCAAAAGGGGTTAAACAAGGTGACAAAGGAAATACGGTGAATACCGAAAAAAGTGGTCTTGATAGTGTCAAAAAACCAAACAATAAAAATCCCGACGTGATTATAGAGAAAGGGAAAGATTTATTCGAAGAAGCGATTGACCCAACAAAAATAAAACCCGCATTGCCTGAAAAAGAAACAACACCAGGCGAAGGGAATTTCAACCCGATGGTCTTACCAATTGGAGCACAAGTGAGTGTACTTGAAACAGGACGTTCAGTCTATTCAAACCTTGCTGACGGGAAGTATTCGTTAATTCATGGCATAGGTACATTTACTACGAAAGCAGAAGCTTACGGATTCCAATCTAAAGAACAAACCGTTCAAATCGAGGCGGATAAATCGACACAAGCGAATTTCATATTAGAAGAACTGCCAAAAGCAACGGTTAGCGGTACAATTACAGACAAATCAACAGGTGAAGGAATCGAAGGAGCGAAATTACTTCTCCTTGAAGATGCAAATATCACACCTGTAGTGACAGATGTAAATGGTAACTATTCCATCACTGCTTATGAAGGGGATTATACGCTTGTAGTGTTTGCACGAAGTTACGGTGGTCAGAGAACTACCATTTCAATCGGCAACGATACGGCACTGGATCTTGAGCTTGAGCCGTATTATACGTACCCAGGTGGGGAAATTGGCTATGATGATGGAACAGAAGAAAATGCATATGCGTTTTTTGCAGCTGGAAATGCTTGGGGAGTGAAAATGACTCTTCCTGCTGGAAAAGAATCTGCAATCGTATCCGATGGCATCTTCCGCTTCTCGGATGAGAGTTGGCCAAGACCTGGTGGAACTGCTTTTGCAGTAGAGGTGTGGGATGCAACAGGTGCAGATGGTGCACCCGGTAAGAAACTGGCTGGTCCATTTAGCGCGCAAGCAAAACGTGACGGTACATGGACAGTCGTTGATTTGACAGAATACAATATTGAAGTTGATAGCGATTTCTACATGGTCTATGTTCAGACGCAGGGTAGAACGAATGCACCTGGACTTGCGTCAGATACAAATACCCGGAACTCTAACCGAAACTATCAATTTGATGCAGGTTCATGGACACCTTCACTTACAAGCGAAGGAAACTTCATGATCCGTGCACGTGTCATCTATGAAGTGATTGAACCGGTTATTACATCTCCAGTACAAGGCTTTAGTACTAATAAGAAAAACGGGGTAATCGAAGGAGTAGCGTCCACATCGACGACAATCCAATTGATGAATAACGGAAAAGAGGCAGGTTCTACTTTAGTTGGTGATGATGGAAAATTCGCTATCCCTATGGAATTTGTTGAAGGTGCAAATGAGATGATCGCTGTGTCGAAGATGGGTGGTAAAGTAACAGGTAAATCTGCGCCAGTTACAATCACGCTTGACACGATCAATCCTAAACTGACACTCGACAATCCGAAAAACGGAGATAAGACGAATCGTGAAACGGTGACAGTCGAAGGGACGGTTTCAGATGTCAACCTCAAATCAGTCCAAGTGAATGGTTTCGAGGCAGCAATTGTTGACGGCAAGTATTCTAAGCGGATTTTGCTTGATAATGGTATGAACGAAATTACAGTTGTCGCAACCGATATTGCGAACAATCAAGTTTCAAAGACAGTAACAGTAACAGCAAAATTCAAGCATAAACTATCGAAACCTTAACACCGAACAAAGATCTTCATTTAATTACTGGTAAGATTGTGAAAAATGAGTTTGATAGTGAGCCAGGGCATAGGTCAAGCTTTACCTTTTAGTAGGTTATCAAATAGCAATTAAATCCAATATCATTCAAAATAGCTTTTTTGGTCAAGGAATCTCATATTTTGCTTTTTAAATATGAGATTCTTTTTTATGTTATTTCATCATTTAATATAATAGGACAATTTATTGCAAAACCCTAAAGGAGCTGATTATTTGATCACCATTTTAGAAAACATAAAGGAATTAACTTCTATATTAATATTCATTTCCAGCATTATTTATCGTAGGCAACTTAAGCTAACTAAGTGGAAAAGAAAACTTTCTAAAGGCGAAATGACAATGTATATAATTACTTCAATTGCAATTCCTTTTTACGGAATTACTTATTTTATTCTACTATTGGGAACATAAATTGCGTTTTTTTCTCCAGTTTAATTATTCCCTTTTGTTCTGGCCTTCTCACAAAATCCTCTATTATAAAATCAATGTTTGTAGCACTCTTTTATCAAAGTCCCAATTTCTAAACTCAGTTTGTTTTTTGTTGTAATGATAAACAACAGTGCAGTCGCACCATACTATAAGAAATCACAGGGGAATTATTTCTTGTTATTCTTGTTGTTTTCCTATGAGCTGGTTCCGGATTTGCAATCGCTTTAGCTTTGGATCACTTATTATGGATACTCGTATTGTACTGACTCTTGTTTTTATAATCTTCCGATTGGTATTATTATTGCAACCACTTATTTCCCTGCAACAGTTGTCATGCCTGTTGTGTTTTGTATGCTTTTCCAACAAATATTAGGTTTTCTGTTTAGTAAAGTGGTAGAAAAATATCAAGATAATCATAATTCGAAATCTGCAACTACTTTTAGTTAGTGGGTTGTGGAGACCAACAGATCTGATGCTTGAAGAACTACTAACCAAACATGATAGAGAGACGAGGTGAGTTCCATTGAAGTCCATTTTTATTGGTATTTGTGCTGCCTTCTTTTTTGCATTTACATTTATTTTTAATGCATCCATGGAGTTGTCTGGCGGGAGTTGGATATGGAGTGCCTCACTTCGGTACATTTTTATGATTCCATTTCTTTTGTCTATTGTACTAATGAGAAAAAATCTATTAGCACTAATAAAAGAAATGCAAAAACAACCAGGAAAATGGATATTATGGAGCTTCGTTGGCTTTGTTTTATTTTACGCACCTTTATGTTATGCGGCTGCGTATTCACCTGGTTGGCTGATTGCTGGTACATGGCAAATTACGATCATTTCAGGTGCATTACTTGCACCGTTATTTTTTGAAACAATACAAACCAAGAATGGACCTTTACAGATTAGAAGGAAAGTTGCCTTTAGGGGTCTTTTCATGTCAATGATTATTCTGTTAGGTATTGTTCTAATGCAAATGGAACATGCCAAGCAACTTTCATTAGAAAACCTCTTATTGGGAGTTGTCCCCATTCTAATCGCATCATTTGCCTATCCTTTAGGGAATCGCAAAATGATGGATGTATGTGAAGGGCGATTAGATGCATATCAACGAGTATTAGGAATGACGTTAGCAAGTCTACCATTTTGGCTTTTGCTTTCTTTGTATGGCTTTTTTACGGAAGGATTACCAAGTGGAGGACAAAGCTTTCAATCGTTATTGGTAGCTCTTTTTTCAGGCGTCATTGCCACTGTCTTATTTTTTATGGCTACTGATTTGGTAAGAGGAAATATGCAAAAGTTAGCTGCAGTTGAAGCAACACAATCAATGGAAGTGATATTTGCATTAGCTGGTGAACTAATATTTCTATCTATACCACTTCCTTCTCCAATTTCCTGGGTCGGTATTTTTATCGTCATCATTGGAATGATATTGCATAGTTATGTTTCAAATAAAAGAGTAGAAAATAATCTTAATCATTCATTGAACGAAAATTAAATAATAGTTGCGGTGTTGAAAGTAGGCATTGCTTTTTTACTAAAGGGCGTAGATCCGTGACGAGTATGATCGCGGTTATCGCTAGTCATATGCTACTTGGTTATGATTCCAATCTTCGCTCTGGAAAATGATGTTGTTTTATTAGAGATATAAAAAGATAAAACAAAGCAGGGAGAACAATCACCATTCCAATGATCAGGTATGTTAGACGGGTGCTGATATCCCATAATGCAGATGAGGCAAACACGATTCCTAGAGGCATTGTTATCCTAAATAAAAACAGGCGAACTGCACTAAGTTGCGTTAAGCGTTCTCGAGGAGCCTCTCGCTGAAAAATAGCGGCACTTTGAGCATTAAAAAGAGGGAATAACATTCCACCGATTAGTTCACATATCCATGCAAGGGGTACTGAATGGACAAAAAACAAGAGAATAAATGATAGACCTCCTCCAAACAAACCAAGGTACATCGTAAAAACCGTTTTCGGTATTTTAGTAAGAATTAACATCCCAATAACATAACCAATAGGAAAAGCTCCTTTGAAAATAGCATATTCCCAATCCTGTCCTTCAAGTTCACCTTGTATAAAAGGAACACTTAAAACCATTGTTGCCCCTACAGCAAATTGGACTGTCGAAGAAAGAAGCGTTAGTCGTAAAAGATTTGGGTATTTAAAAAAAGTTCGATAACCTTCTTTCAGTTCAGTCCACCAAAACTTTTTTGTCCACGTGGCGACCGTTTTCTGGCTTGACTGTGGTATTTGCGAAAGCGCCAAGAAACTGGCCAAAAACAGTATCGAAGAGATTCCATAGATGTATTCCATAGGAATGACCAACAATAATAATGAAGTAACACCTGGAGCAATAATAATCATGAGTCGCAGTGTGGTGTCCAATAATCCATTTGCATCAACAAGCTCGTCATCTTTGCAAATATCAGGTATGAGAGCAAATGAAAGACTGGCGTAAATGGGTTGCATCAATCCCAAAATGCACTGTAGTAAAACTAATCCAAACATAATTCCAAATTCAGAGTCCATTAAGTAACCAGCTAGTGGTAAAAAGTAAGCACTGGCACGAATCAACTGGATGTTTCGAAGCATTTTCTCTTTCACAACGTGGTTCAGAAATGGAGCACTAAGTCCTTGAAGTATTAATGAAGGTATAAAGTAGACTAGCCAAATTGCCGCCATCCATTCCTTTGAACCAGTTAATTCATAAAGCAGCAACCCATTAATTATCCCCCCAGCTGCTCCTCCAAATTCTGATACGACTTCACCTAACCAAAGTGATTTAAATGATTTAGAGTGCTTTTTCATATCGTGTCCCCAAGGTATTGAGTTAGACGTTCAGAAAAAGCGTTAATTCGAGTCATATTTGCCTTATAGATTCCTTTATCAACCTGAATAAATTTTGCTGCTTTTAATAATGAGAGCTGATGGTGGAGAGTGGTTTTTGAGATGCTGAACTGTAAACTTAAATCTTGTAGTGATGAAGATTCTTTAACCAACTGATAAAGAATTTTCAACCGAACTTCATCTCCTAATGCTTTGTGTCCCCGAATGAGTTCTGCCGAAGGAACTCCGGGCTCCGTCAAATACTCTTCTTTTAAAGGATAGAAATATAATTTTGTGTCAGGCGTACGGACTTCTAGGGTCCATGGGCGATAAATTACCTGCGGAATCAATTTAACTGTCCAAACAGAAGGTTCCGGAAAATACCTTACTCCACCCGTAATTAATTCGATTGTTTCGATAGGGTTGTTCTTATCCAGTGAATTATATTGCTTCTCCTCAAAATCTAAGGTTCGAATCCACTTTTCCCATTTTTCATTCTGGCGTATCCAGGTGTACCAATCAGTCATAAGGTTGATGAATAAAGTGCAAATTTCTTGATATGAATAAGAACCAAGATGACGGATGTATTCACCGAGATAGGCATGGTCATTAAAATAGGACGCATAAGACTCAAATGAATCGCCTTGTTTGTATTGTGCAGAAATCTCTCTACGCATTGGTTCCATCTCTCGATCCTTATAAGGCAAAACCGTTTCATAAAATTCATTTGGATTCATTTCTGAAAGCTGGAGAGAAAAATCGGTTATAGATTTTGCAGAAAACCTTTCTTGAAGCAAGATTAATCCATACCATAAATTAGTTCTTTCTATTTCATCTAAATACTTGAGGAGAATTTCAGACATGGAATCCAGATTGGACTCCCACATTTCGTCGAACTCAAAAGTATGTCTTAGTTGCGTGTGGGTAAAACCAGTAATTCCAAGAATCACCTCCCATACTTGTGAAGATTCTACTTCTATCGAGATAGTTTCTATTGGTTGCGAGGAATAATGAAGATTCATCCGAGTGCCTCCTTCATCTATGAATGTATTCTATAATAATGGAATTATAAATTCAATAATTTCCGAATTATTTAATAAAGATATTACAACTAACTTTCTTAAAACTCTTACTTATTAGTTGATATTCAGTCAAAGGGGTAGATTTCCATTCAAAAGTCGTAGATGATATTCAAACTAATGGAGGGTGCAGACAATATTTGGAATGGTACAATTTATTTAAGACTAATGAAGAAAGAACGTGGTTATATGAATAGAGGACTTTATTTGGCTTACGTATGTGCGGGTATAAATGCAGTAATAGTGGGTTTATCTTTCTTATTCACAAAAACGGCTATTAATATTTCTAACCCAATAGATACCTTAGCCTTCCGTTTTACTTTTGCTTTCATAACGGTATTGTTATTAGTAATGTTTAAAATTGTAAAGGTAGATTTAATGTTAAAGTCATATTATAAATTAATACCATTAACCCTGTTTTATCCGACTTTTTTCTTTACTTTTCAAGCGTTTGGTCTTGAATCAGTACCTTCGTCAGAAGCCGGGATACTTTTTGCAACCATACCAATTTTAACAACAATTTTGGCTTCATTTTTTCTAAAAGAACAAACATCAGCTTATCAAAAGCTTTCTATTTTAACCTCGGTCTTTGGTGTTTTTTATATCTTTTCGATGAAAGGCGGCACTGTTTCCATCTCAAATTGGGTAGGTATTTCATTGCTGTTGATTTCATGTATATCGCTATCAGGTTATACAGTAATGGCTCGTTCATTATTGAAAACTTTTAAACCGTTAGATATAACATTTTTTATGTTAGGGATAGGTTTCTTCTTTTTTAATACTATTGCAATTTATCAACATATATTAAATAAGAGCTTACAATCTATGTTTATCCCTTTGACTAACTTAAACTTTGTTGTTTCTATTTTATTTCTTGGGATTCTTGCATCTTTCGTAACGTCATTATTATCTAATTTTATTCTCTCAAAAATATCAGCGTCCCAAATGAGTGTCTTCTCCAATATGTCTACTGTAGTCTCTATTATTGCTGGAGGAGTAATATTAAATGAAAAAATATATCTATTTCATATAGTGGGCTCAGCTCTCATAATTATTGGAGTTATTGGAACCAATTTGTTGAAAGATAAGCATATTCTCAAACGGACAGTTACTTGAATTCCATAGCACTTCTCGCAATAGTAGAATTAAATCTACTCATAATAGAGAAAATCATTTATATGTATATTAAAATGTATCATAAAGTTTCTTTGGGAATTTTGAAATCTTTCATATAAGTTGAGCTTTTTAAAAAGGTGTGCCGAGATTTCACTCGTCATGCCTTTTGCTATTTTAATTAACAATTGCTTTATTATACGTTTAACAAGTACAACCATTATTTCTTTACTTTCTAAATAATAATAGCTACCTCTTTTTTGCATTCCGTTAGAAATAACTATTTCATCTACAATTTTTTTAAACTCAGCAGTCTCCATTAGGACTCTGGTTTTGAGGCCCTTGCTAATAAGATCGAAGTGCCAGTTGAACCAGGTGGTGCAACGACTACCCATCACTTACTGAAATTTTGTTTGACACATGCAATGATTAAAGTATTGATACATAAAGTACTTCACCCTAAATCCTCCTAACACTAATTGATTTTTAGAATTTCCCTTAATTGCAATCTACATTCAGAGTAAAGTAGCATTCATAGACAGTTAGTTCTATTAATCACTAATGGTGTTTTTGGTACAAATATCCTAGTTAAACTTCTATTCCTCGATACGAGTCCCTAGTACTATCTATCGATTTGATTCTATTAAAATTGTAATAATTGATAGAATGGTTTTGATTTTCAGTCTTTTCCCCCAAGGTTAAAATGTATTGCATTCATAACTTGATAATTTATTACAAAATTTCACCCATCCACCTTTGAAAATATGCTATTTTCCACAGGTTTTCGTGCTTTATTGACACGTACTTAAAATATTTTTTAGTTGAATGGGTCAATGGAATCGCATGGAATTCCCCCAATTTAAACTGTTCTAAGGAGTAGGTATAATACAAATTACAATAATTTTCAGATAAAAGGGAAGGGGATGTGATTTAGAAGAAATAATATTCTCGGGCAAGATGGCTCTAATGCCAAATTAAAAAATGTAAGAGGAATTTTGTTGAAATCAAAATTGTTAAAGCGCACTTTCTCAGTTCTATCGCGTTACGATCTTTACAAATTCTTAGCAAGAAAGAGGGAGCCTATGAAAGAGAGAAAATATCGTTGGTATAGCAAAACATCGAAAACTTCAACTGCCATTGCTTTATCATTGGGTTTACTTTTATCCTCCGTCCAGTTTGGGATCGGACCTGTTTCGGGTGCAACTGGTAAATCAGCAGAACAAATCTTAGCATCGCTCACCCCAGAACAACAAGCGGCATTAAACCAACTCGAGATGACAGAAAACTATGGCTTGCAGGGATTTTCAGATGAAGAACTGAAATCAGACAAAGACATTTCTGTTATCGTACAATTTAAGTCCAAGCCAGGAAAAGTAGCTGTATTAGAGGCCGCTCTGAAAGGCAAAAAAGTAACCAAACAAGAAGCCAACGAACAGGTAGAACAAGAACATTCCACATTCCAAAGTGAACTGGAAAAAATCTTACCTGCTGCCACTTCTTCTTCAGAAGTCAAAAGTGCAGAACCTTCTTATAAAATCACCAGTTCCTACAAAACTTCTTATAACGGGGTGGCTCTTACCCTTGCTGCGAACCAAGTAGAGACGTTGATGAAATCGGAAGTGGTCCAATCCGTACACAAAAATATCACCTTTACGGTAGAGCCCCCTTCCATCGCACAGGAAGAATCTAATAACGCTTCGACGCAAGCGGCTAGTGTTCCCCTTGTAGGAGTAGACAAGCTTCATGCGGAAGGAATCACAGGGAAAGGCGTAAAAGTAGGGGTCATCGATACAGGGGTCGACTACAATCATCCTGATCTAACAGATGCCTTCAAAGGTGGCTATGACTTTGTCGATAATGACAACGATCCGATGGAAACCACCTACGCAGATTGGAAAAAGTCAGGTAACCCGGAATTCAATAGCGGAATCTCCTACTACACGGAGCATGGGACTCACGTATCTGGAATCATCGTCGGTCAAGCTAAAAATGATAGTGAAGTCTCTGTCAAAGGAGTCGCTCCAGATGCTGACCTCTATGTGTACCGTGTCCTTGGACCATATGGTAGCGGTACTTCGGAAGCCGTAATGGCGGGGATCGACCGAGCCGTTGCCGATGGCATGGATGTCATTAACATTTCCTTGGGAGCAGGAATTAACGATCCATACTTTCCAACGAGTACAGCCGTGAACTATGCGGTATTAAGTGATGTCACTGCCGTGGTGGCTGCGGGTAACTCAGGACTTAACTCTTACACTCTCGGCTCTCCTGGAACTGCTGCACTCGCTCTCACCGTTGGAGCCAGTGATGTATCCATTTCTCATTCGTCCATGAAAGGGGCGATCGGAACACTCAGTGGGCTGGAACTGCTTAACATGGCAAAATCCTTCACTGATAACCTATCTACTCTAGAAGGGAAAAGTTTAGAACTAGTAAACGTAGGTCTTGGTGGTAACGCGAATTACACGGGCAAAGATGTGAATGGCAAAATCGCTTTCGTTGCTCGGGGAACATATGCATTTGCAGATAAAGTGAAGTTTGCGAAACAACATGGCGCGGTGGCTGTCTTAATGTATAACAACGAACCTGGCCATATTCCTGCTTACTTGGGAGAAAATCAAAACTTTATTCCTACTTTCTCTCTTACTCAAGAGGATGGACTCAAGGTGAAGGAGCAACTAACTGCAGGAAATATATCCTTCACATTTAGTAATTTAACTGTAACCAAAACACAAGGGGACACCCTAGCTGACTTCAGTTCTCGTGGACCAGCCAAAAGAACCTATGACATCAAGCCAGAAGTCACCGCTCCTGGAGTCAGTGTGTTGTCTTCTGTACCCGCTTACATCGGGAACCATGACGCACCAACCGATTACAAATATGCGTATGCTCGTCTCTCAGGTACTTCCATGGCAACGCCAAATGCGGCTGGTGTAGCAGCACTCTTATTACAAGTCAATCCAACGTTACAGCCTGAAGATGTAAAAACAATCATGATGAACACCGCTGATCCACTGAATGGTTCCTACAGTGTATTTGAAGTGGGAGCAGGACGCGTGGATCCTTATCAAGCCGTCCATACGGGGATGAAGATTCAAGTACAGGATACGACCCTTGTTCCTAACGCTGATGGAATCACTACTATCAAAGAAAAAACAGGTGGCATTGCGTTTGGCACTCATTATGCAGGTGAAGATCTTAGCGTTACCAAAAAGTTGAAATTTCAAAACCTAACTGATAAAGTAAAGAATTTCAATTTGAACGTTCAGTTCCAAGCGGTGAAAGGTAGCCTAGATGCCGTAGCCAACCAGGTACAAGTGAAATTCCACCCAACCTTAACAGTGGGTCCAGCTTCTACCGAAAGTCTACATGTTACCATCGAAGTGCCTAAAGCTGCTGCTGAAGGAATTTACGAAGGTTACCTCTTAGTGACCAACCAAGAGGATCAAACCGAGCAATATCGGATTCCATTTAGTGTTCGTACAGCGGAAGACAACTTCAAAACACTGGATATCGATGGTAGTAATATATTTTCCCCAGCCTACTATCGCTATGATCACTATGGCGAATTTAATAGACAATCTTTGGTATCTGCGCAAATGAACTTGAAATCACCAATGAAAACCATGGACATGATCTTAGTAGACCGGAAATCTGGGCAAGAGCTTGGTTTCGTTGGACGACACAATCTGGTTGGAAAAAACGTCGATACAAGCTATTTCCTAGTTATGTTTAATGGAAACTACTATCCGTTTACAGCCGATGGAATCTCTACAGAAAAAGCACAAGCAAAACCGGGGCAATACCAACTGAAAACGATTACGACTACTGAGGCTGACAAAGTTCTTACCAAATCCTTCGATCTATTAGTAGATATTGATCTACCTACTTTTACAAGCTCATTGGATCAAGAGTCTCCGATCCTTGAGTACAAATCAGGTCAAACTACTTATCCATTTGAAGTGCAAATCTATGACAAAGAAATTGAAGCGGCAAAACAAGCAGGGATGGCAGTCGACCAATCCAAAAACCGGCTCTTGTCGTACTTCAACAGTCCAGTACCTAGCTCTGTCCGTATGGACACAGCGGGAAAATGGAAAGAAGAAATACCGATGGATGAAAAAACTCCGGTCATAAGCTTTAAGATGGATGGATTTGATGGAGGTGGGAACATAGGTGGAAGGAAAGCCTACTACTTTGTTAAAGAAGGTACTCCATTTGCTTATGGAACCAGTAAACAAAAATCGATCGCATTAGGGGAAACGATTACCACTACCCTCACACTGGACAATGTACAAAAATTAAAGTCAGCCACTTGGAATTTGTTAGACTCTGACTTTTATGGTCCTAAATTTGGCACTCAACTAGAAGTGGTTGAGGCAAAACCCAATGCAGCATTAAGTGAGTTTGGTGAAGGAACAGTAACCGTTACCTATACGAATGGAAAACCATCGATCAAACTAGATGTAGCGTCTACGAAAGAAGTTTCTGGCAAAATCCCTGCTGTAGACGTAACTATTAAGGTGAAAGATACTGCTTACTCTACAAGAGCAGGATTTAATGCAAAGGTTTCTTATGTGAATGAAGCGGGCACATCAACCAATCCCTTCTTTGCACCATTTTCTTGGAACGTCACTCCTACGTTCTCTGAAGCATTTGGCTACCTTACAGCAGAAGGTTTTAGAAAGTATGCATCTGGTCAAGTTATCATCTGGGATAAAAAAGATTGGGTTCAAGCTGGGGCTAAAGTAATCTTTTCCGATGCTATGGGTAAAGTCTACGATGCAACTATAAATAGCAGAATCCAACCAGAGTTCCTTGTGACTAAGCTTCCGTTAACCGATCAACTATTTACCAAAGAAGTACACCTACCCGGGCACTTTATTACGATACAAAAAAATCAAAAAGTTGGCTTCTTACGCAACGGTGTGTGGTATGGGCAATATATGTACATTGAAAACAAAGAAGCAGTAGCAGGTGATGTAAACCAAGACCAAGTAATCGACATTTACGATGCACTGGCGATTCAAGAAGCTTGGAGCACAAATAAACGCGAAGCAGATATTAACTTTGATGGTATTGTTAATGCAACAGACATCGGATTTGTCAAAACCAACTACTTAAAAGTAAATCCAGATGTAGAAAACACGCCAAAACCTGCAGATCATGTGAAGAGTAAAAGATTAGATGATATTTTAAGAGAACTTGGAGTTACACCTTAATTCAATTTGCTTTGGGAGTCCTGATCAGTTCAGGACTCTTTTTTTTTATCATTTCAGCTCTTATTTGGACTGATAGCATGGTCCACAATAAATTCTGCCATAGGCTTCAAATGTTTCATTAGACTCTAAACGTTGACCGCAATCTGAACAACTCTCCCTAGACACATTTGGGTTTTTTAAGTAAGCACTAACCATTATCTTTCTAATTTGAAGTAACAGCCTTTTGTTGTTCTTCACGACTCCGTTTCATTTCATGTTGGGATGCCACGGTCAAGAGGGAAGGTATTAATGCAAAAGATATTAGAATTTATCTTATTGATAACCTAAAAGAAGCATTAGAGTTAATGGTAAAAAGATTAAAAAAAGAAAAAAACAAGGTAAATGAAAATGAATTATGGACTGATTTTGCAAAAGTAGAAAGAGATTTCTTATTAAACTAACGGGGGCTTTAGTTGAAGATTCGATTTCTGAAATAATCAATCTTTTTTATAAAAATGAATAGCAATAAACAGGTGAAACCGCGTATTTTGATCAAACTTTGTTCAAAATACGCGGTTTATTTTTTACCTAGAAATTGAGGATGCTCGCTAAATTTTAATCAAACTTTTTTCAAAGATTACATCTAGTTATCCTGCGAACTATTATTTGTTAACAAAATGAAGAAACACTTCTTCTATCTCGGCTATATTGCTCTCTATATGACCCTCGGAATTATTGATGTATGCTAATCCTTCCGTGTTCGGTTCATCGTTATAATTTGAATGACTAGACGCCAAATTGTCGTATGGTACACCGTATTCTGTCAATGATGCGTATCGTTCAGCACTAATGCCGGAATTCCAAAGGTCCACAAAATCTGTTAAATCTTGTGCCGAAAACATAAAGGTTCAGTTTGAATCCGTCATGTTCGAAAACGTGATAGTTCATTTTTCTCCTTCGACATTACAATTGACATATTATGTCGAATTTAGAAGTTATTTTCATTCTTTATTCCCTACTATTCCCATTTTTGTAATGTTATAATAGATTAAATATTCAGAAAGGAGGAGTTAATATGAAAAAGAAAATTCTATCTGCTTTCTTGCTGTCTGTTATTCTTATGGGATCAACTTCAGCACTAGGTGCAACACCTTTTGATACAAGCGATAAGTTTCCGCCAAGATGTGGTTTTAAAGCGTGTCCCGATATTTAATAATTTATCCTAAGAACATTATTCTTTGTCTTGAAGTACCCATTCTTTAAGACAAAGAATATTCGTATCTTGGTGTGCGTATCGTTGAACTCGTACTGTTCATTTGCGTTTAGTATAATCGTAAATTTTCACATAGCCTTTTCTTTGTATTCCTACTGACTTTCGTTCTTTCCAAGCCTTGAATCCCATAGATAGAAAGCTGATTTCGTACCATATGTTACTGAACATATTCGCACTCTTATATTTCGTTTTTTGTTGTCAACAATGTGGTTAAATACTTAGTGAACTTTGATTTAATACTATAATGGGATATGAAGAGGTGCAAAAAACCATCTTATTTGAACACTCGAACAAGTTGCCCTTCGGTTACAGGCATTTCAAGTGTCAAAACGGCTTTGTAAGTACCAGTCTTAGATTTAAAGGAAAGCGTATTTGTTTTCTTTTTTGTCAATAGCATCGCTAACATTTTAGGTGTCACATTTTTGAAGTATTGAGTTTTCTAAATATAAAAGGTGCAGCCGCTTGCAGAAGAACAGAAATACCGTTTTTCAGACTGTCGTATTGGCTCTCCACAACCTGGACAGTTTCCTAACGATTCCTCAAAATCTATTGCCCCCACCTTTAAGGTTTTGGCCTCCTCTACAATACCGGTTGCATACTGTTCCACTTTTCTCATAAAGGTCTTAGCATCGGCCCGCCAATGTTCAATTTCATCTAACTGAATCTCCCACATTTCCACTAAATTATTCATATTTATTATAATGATCCGCAGTGACATTACGAATTTTATTTTGTATGAACTTGAGAAGATAATAGGGAATTGGAAAAATATAAATAAAAAATAATCAAAACTATTTACATACTTCGTTCGTCTAATATATGTAAAGGTTTTAAATTGAACAACACAAAGGAGATTTTATAAAACACAAGAAATAATAATCGGAACAATCGCATCAGCTACAATTTTAATGAGTGCATTATTGGGTATTACATTGTAAATACTCAATAATCTGCCCAATTAACTGTTCAATGGATTTTTCCTTTTTAAGGAAGTCCTTTGATTAATAACACCCTTGCTAACCTTCTTAGCAAGAATACATAAGTAGAACTGTTTTGTTGAAGTCTATTTTATATAATTAAAACTATTTTAAACTAATACGACTTATTTATAGAACACCTTCTAAGAAAGGAGCTTTTTAGATGAAGGGGAATTTGCACATAGAAAAGAAACTTGTAGAATGTATAACCGATAACAAAGAAGCTTTTTATAGATTAGCGTATAGTTATGTGAAAAATGAAAATGATGCAGTAGATATACTACAAGATTCTATACAAAAAGCCATTTCATCAAAACGACACATAAAGAATGAACAATATATAAAAAGTTGGTTTTATCGAATAGTAGTGAATACATCACTAGATTTTTTAAAAAAACAGAAAAAGTTAATGTTTGTTGATGAAGAAGCACTTGAGTCATACGCTGATGGAGTAGAAAATCAGTATTCAAATATTGATTTAGAAAGAGCTTTAGAATCTCTTTCTCTAAAATACCGAAGTGTGATTGTTCTTCGCTATTTTGAAGATTTAAAAATAGAAGAAGTCGCAGAAATATTAAACGAAAACCCAAATACCATTAAAACACGATTAACCAAAGCTCTAAAATTACTCCGAATTCAAATGGCATGATCTTATTTTTAGGAGGAAAATGATATTGGATAAAAAATTAGAAGAATTAAAATCTGATTACCAGAACATCCCGATTCCAGATAATTTGGATTTCATCGTAGCGAACGCAATTAGTCGTTCTAGCGTAAGAAAATTTCCATTTAAATCAGTAATTGGTTTAGCTGCATCTGCTATTTTTATTCTCTCCATAAATAGTAGCCCAACATTTGCGAAAACATTGTCTGATGTTCCGATTGTTGGAAATTTAGTAGATGTCCTGACATTTACTGAATACACTGTAGATGAAAAAACTTATCAGGCACATTTAAAGGTTCCTGCTGTTTCTAACTTAAAAAACAAGGATCTTGAAAATAGTTTAAATCAAAAATATTTGAACGAAAACAAACAACTCTATGATACGTTTACGAAAGAAATGGACGAGATGAAAAAAGAAAATGGAGGTCACTTAGGAATAGATAGTGGCTATGAAATAAAGACAGACACGGATAATATTTTATCGATTGGAAGGTACGTAGTGAATACCGTTGGATCTTCATCTACAACCATGACATATGACACCATTGATAAGAAAAATGAAATCTTATTAACCCTTCCATTACTGTTTAAAGATGAAACATATATTAATTTGATTAGTGAGAACATAAAAGAGCAAATGAAAGAACAAATGAAACATGACGAAAACAAGTTATATTGGTTTCGAGATGAAGGGGATGAAACGACGATTGGATTGTTTGATAAGATTAGTAGCAAACAAAACTTTTATATTAATAAAGACAATCAATTAGTCATTTCATTTGATAAATATGAAGTTGCTCCTGGGGCTATGGGCATTATTGAATTTATTATTCCATCTGATATTCTTTCGGATGCCTTAGTCAGCAACAACTACATTAAATAGTCACCTAAAAGTCATCATTTTTCAAATCGCAATCAGATTTCCTAAATGTGTTGCGGATTTCGTGTTGCTAAATAGCTGGCAAGTCCTGCCCCAACCTGCAATCGAACTGCCGTTGAGGTGTTTACAAAAACCTCAGACGGCTAGGATTTCGAGTTGCACAGGTCTTTCCCCTATTTATGAACTCACGTCTGTACCATTACGTTCAAGCCGTATAACTAACAAAAGGAGAATTAGAGATAATGACCAGATCCAAAAGTAAGAAACGCGGACCCTGGATTGATGTTGCCTGTATCAGTATGATTGTATTTCTGAGTATGACCCTCATTTTTCTCGGATACTCAACAGAGAGCGATGCAAAACAAAATACAAACAACGGACACGCCCCAGAAGTAAAAAAAGATGTGTCAACGATAGAATCAGCTTTTCCTGGAATACTTATTACAACTGAAGTTAAAAAAGATGACTATTCTCCTTATGCCATTCAGTATCCACAAAGTAAAGTAGTCTCATTTAATGATCGTGTCAAAAAATACATAGATGAACAACGGGATACTTATTTAATTGCAATGGAAGAAAATAAGCGAATCGGTAGTAAGACTCCTGGAGAGTTGAACATTGCTTTCGAAACATTTCCACATGCATCCGGATCGTATTCATTTGTTATGATTTCCGGAACATATTTAGGCGGTGCAAATGGTTTTACCAATTTTAACACCATTCATTTTGACCCGGATTCAGGTGAAATTATTGAGGTTGCTGATTTATTTGGACATGACGAATCTAAGCTTGTAAAGCTTTCATCACTTGTACGAGATGGAATTCAGAAAGATCCAAGCTTAACAAATAGAGTCCTAGAAGAAGACATGATGTTGGCTACCGAACCGAAGTGGAGCAACTTCGAGAACTTTGCCCTCATAGACGATTCGCTCGTCATATATTTCGATGAGTACGAAATCGCTAGTGATGCCGCAGGTGCACCGGTTATTGCCGTGCCACTTGCTGCGCTAACTGAACAATTAGTAGCGCCTTATAAACCGGATGTAGAAGTATTACCAAAACCTCCTGTTGAAGAAGTTTCAGATGAAGCAGAAGAAGAACCGATTGAAGAACCTACAGAAGAACCTGCAGAAGAACCGGATGACAGTGATGATGTTCAACCTGTAGAAACGGATACGAAGCAAGTCGCCCTAACGTTTGATGATGGTCCAGATCCAAAAGTAACGCCGCAAATCCTTGCCACTCTAGCGAAGTATGATGCAAAAGCAACATTCTTTATGCTAGGCAGTCGAGTAGAATCTTACCCGGAGATCGCGAAAGATGTGTTGACTGCTGGCCATGAGCTCGGCAACCACACTTGGACCCATGCAAACTTAACTAAAATGGCGACGGATTCGATTACAAAAGAAGTTTCAAGGACAAATAACATCATCGAACAAGCCACTGGACAAGCACCAACTGTTTTTCGTCCTCCTTACGGTGCTTTCAAGGATGACATGTTAAACGTGATGCAATTACCCGTTGTTTTGTGGGATGTAGATACACTCGATTGGAAACACCGTGATGCTGCTCAACTTTTAACGTCTGTAAAAAGTAGCGTCCATGACGGCAGTACCGTATTAATGCACGATATTCATTTATCGACTGCTCAAGGATTAGACAGTGTGCTTGCTTATTTAACAAGTGAAGGATATGAGTTTGTAACCGTTTCAGAACTAGAATGATAAGTTGAAAGATTGACCCAAGAGCTTGCCTTTGGGTCAATCTGACATAAGTAATTGTAGAAAATAGTTATGGGGAAAAATTAAGAAACCATTTAAATCGTATCAAAGAAAAAGAATGATGTTATAACTTCAATCAACGAATGCTTCGTATTATAAGTTTAACCAGTTTTTACTGGTTGACCTTATTTTTATTGGATTTAATATATCAAAAAAAAAACAAACCATTCTGCGGATGGTTCGTTTTTTTATTGTAAATTTATATACTTTAATCCCTTTTATAGTAAAAATTCACTTAAATTAATACAAACATTTACCAAAGTTCTATTTATTGGTATAATTATAATTGTTTAATAGTTCTCAATTTTCGTGTATTTCACTTACAATTTACAATTTCGCAAAGGAGCATAGATGAAGAATATAGGATTGATTATTAAACAAGCAAGAGTTGATCAAGGGATTAAGCAATTGAATTTAGCAAAAGGCATATGTTCGATATCTTATTTAAGTAAAGTTGAAAATAATCAACTTGTCCCAAGCGATGAAATCCTAGTTAACTTATTAAATAGACTTTCTATAACTATCACTGAAGTTAGTGATGAAGAAGAAATTTCAACTTTTAATTCAATTAAAGAGCTCTATAAAACAGCAATAATCTATAGAAATCATAAGTCTATTTCAAATGAAATCGTCAAAATTGAAGAGAAGAGAACTATTTTTAAAAACCAGGTATACTCTATCAATTCCGTACTCTTTCTGTCTAGATTGTATTTAATAAGTGGTAAAGAAATGTCTTGTGTAGAATCTTTGTTTGAGTTTATAGAACATCATGAAGAGAATTTAACAAACTATCAAAAGTGCGTTTTCAATATCAATAAATCACTAAAATCATTCTACACGGATGAATATCTTCAATCAGTAGAATACATTGAGCAGGCGTTAGAAGATCAAAAAACAATAGTATTAGAAAATTGGGAATTAGCGGATCTGTACAATGTCATGGCGATTTGTTACCTAGTAAATAATTATAATTATAGTACAATCGAGTTTGCTCGAAAGGCGCTAAATATATACCGTGACCTTTTATTATTTAACAGGGCCATTGATTGTTATATTTCCATTGGAATTAGTTATAAAAGAAATTATAAATACAAAGAGTCCGAAGAAAGCTTTCAAGCAGCTTATAGATTACTAAAAGATCGTGGATTATTTGATTTTGAGGGAATTATTACACAGAATTTAGGGACATTATTCACAATACAAGGTGAGTCAAATAAAGCCATCGAATACTTTTTGTCTAGTATGGATTGCAAGAAGACTACTGAAGGTTATTACGTAACGATTTTATCCATTATTCAAGAATATTCAAAACTAAAAAGTCCTGAAAACATTTTGATGTGGTGTGAAAAAGGACTTGAAATGTATTCTAAAGCAAAGGAAAAGAATCTTTCTTATTATTATCATTTCAAGATCTTTGAAGCAGAGCAGGTTGGTGGTACTGAATTTACAAATATATTAATTAAAGCTATAAAATACTTTGAATTGAAAAAAGACTATCGTCATGTTTATAAATATGCAGTTCTACTTGCAAAATATTATTATTTGAATAAAAAATTGAAGAATTCAGGAGTTTATTATCAACTTGCAAGTGAGGCATTACTATTAAAAAATAAGTTTTTAAAATGGGAGGATTTGTGAGATGAAAAAGAAATTAATGCTTTTTGCAATTATAAGTATATTATTTTTGGGAATTAATAAAGGTAACTCTGACGTAATCTCAATTTCTGGAGAAGAAGAAATTCCTAGGCCGGTAATTGAATTAAAATGATATTTAATAAAGGTTGAAACTCTATATTGAGTTTCAGCCTTTATTTTTTTATAAAGAACAAAATATTAAATGAAATAAGATACACCGTTTATTAGTGACAATTCGGCGACTAGAATAAGCCCATCCCTAGCACAGCTTTTAGCTATGCAGGAGATGATTTATTTTATGTAGATGGAAATGTCACTGATATAACCGATTGTAAATTAAGAAGCCTTTCGTGAGTTCATTGAACTTATGAAAGGCCTTTTCTCTCTTTTATATGTTTTGTTAAAGCTAGCTAAGAAAAGAACGCCTCTTATTCCAAAGCTATAATCATCCTAATTTTTCGAAGCAAAAATAAACCAATAGCTAACCATAACCAGCTGTAGAAAAGTGAAAATCCAAAAATAATCATTAAAGTCGTCATATTAAATGAAGAAGAAACAGTGGGACCGAAAACAGGGAAGCCGAACCCGTACAATGGAATGCAAATGCCAATAAACAATAGTAAACCATTCAAGAATATTATTCCTAGACGCCGATTTAAAGCGAGGAACGTCCATCCGAGGCCAATTCCGAGTAACCCCGTAGTAAAGGGGAAAATCACTAATTCGCTTGGTTGAATTATTAATAATAAACAAATTGTTGAAAAGTAAATCAACATGCTTGAACGGAATGAGATCAGTGCACCTAAAAAAATCGGTGCTGTAGCAAGAGGGCTGAAAGCATAGCCGATACCTGGAAACAGCCCCCCTGCAGATTGCAAAATGGCTGCAAGTGCTGCCATCAATGCTGAAAACATTAATTTTTTTGTAAGTGACCAACTCTCGAAAACCTGGTGAATGTCCTTTGGATGCGACGGGATAGGCTTATTAAAATACACTGTCTCTCTCCTTATAGTTCTAAATTTCACCGAATTCCATCCCTCTGTTAATTTCCTTATTTCACAAAGTCTTTTTATATACTATAAAAAAGAATGAAATGAGTGCCAGAATGCCCAATGGTTGAATAAATTGATAGAGAAAATGAAGAGAGGGGAAAGGTGTCAATGCCTGAACGAAAACTAGATCCGAGTGACATCCTGTTGCCACCCGGTTATGACATTGAAGTATTCGCGGATGGTTTAACAACTCCCATAAATATAACCTTTACAAGCAAAGGGGAATTGCTGGTTGCCGATTCCGGTATCACGGATGGGAACGGAAAGGTGTTAAAACTAACGCAACAAGGTTTTATTGTTATAGGTGATGGATTTAATCCTCCTCTAACTGGGATTACTGAATACCAAGGCAACATTTATGTTGCGCATCGAGGTTACGTAACGATTATTCAGCCTGATGGGACGAAGGTGGATATTATTGAAGGGCTCCCCAGTATTGGTGATCATCATAATAATCGAGTGGTATTTGGCCCTGATGGAAAAATGTATTTTGGGCAAGGAACTGCGACCAATAGTGGGGTTGTAGGAAAGGACAACTCCTGGGTAAAAGAACATCCATTCTTTCATGATTACCCCGGTTCAAGGGTGACTTTAAATGGCTCTAACTTTCAAACATCAGGATTTTTAGAGGCATTTCCAGACCGTGTTGTGACAACTGGCGCATTTGTTCCTTTTGGGGTTGAAACCTATCCCGGGAACACAGTGGATGGAATCATTCGTGCTAGCGGAAGTATATTACGTGCCAATCCAGATGGCTCTGAGCTTGAGTTGGTGGCATGGGGTCTAAGAAATCCTTTCAGATTGCGATTCGATCGATTCAATCGATTGTTTGCGTCCAATCATGGGATGGATGTTCGCGGAAGTCGTCCAGTGGCCAACTCCCCGGATGAATTTCAGTGGATTCGTCCTGGATTCTGGTATGGATTTCCGGATTTTACCGGAGGATTGCCGGTTACAATGCCACAATTTAAACCGGAAGGAAAACCTCAACCTGCTTTCTTATTAGCAGAACATCCTATGCAACCACCAATGCCTGTGGCTTCATTCCCTTCTCACTCCGCAACAATGGGGTTCAGTTTTAATGAGAATCCTGAATTTGGACCAGTAGGGGATGTTTTTATCGCGGAGTTTGGAGCTGAAGACCCAGAGACAACAGGAGGGATACCGCTTCCCTATGTGGGCCATCGCGTTTCCCGTATCGACATGCAAACAGGGCAGATTCATATTTTTGCAATAAATCGAACAGGTCTGGCTGCATCCGATACAAATGGAGGCGGATTAGAACGGCCCATTGATGCCGTTTTCGGTCCTGATGGCGCACTGTATGTCTCTGACTTTGGCTTATTTACAGAAGAGTCAGCAGTACCTGGAACAGGCGTTATTTGGAAAATAACAAAGACATCTTGACTCGAGATGTCGCTAGCTTGCCATCATTTATTAAGAAGTGCACTGCCGGTTGCAAAATACTATTTTCTAAAGCAATCTCCCCCAAAAAATCGATGTTTGCTGAGGGATTATGATGCTTTTAAAGCACTCCAGACATATGTAAAAATCTTTCTACTATAATAAACAAAACAAATTTGAAATTTCTTATAATCTAATTCATTATTAACAGTAGACAGTCTTTTCGTAATTAATAGATACAGGAATTGCGTAGAGAAATACATTCTATGAAGGAAGTAGCTTATGCCGGAAGAAAATATTACGCGAATCAGCCTAGATGGCAAAGAACTAATTTTAATCGGAACTGCCCATGTATCGAGACAGAGTGCTGAACAAGTAAAAGAGGTTATCGAAAGAGAAAGACCCGATTCAGTATGTATCGAGTTGGATGAACAAAGATACCAGTCAGTTATGGACAGCAACAAGTATAAAGAGACTGATATTTTCAAAGTGATTAAAGACAAGAAAGCCACGTTTCTATTGATGAATTTGGCGATTTCTTCTTTTCAAAATCGTTTAGCAAAACAGTTTGATATCAAGCCTGGACAGGAAATGATTCAGGGTATTGAATCAGCAAAAGAGATAGGTGCAAATCTGGTCTTGGCTGATCGCAATATACAAATCACCTTTAGCAGAATTTGGGGCAATCTCGGCCTGTCAGGGAAGGCACAACTTCTCAATGCAATATTCTTTAGTATTTTCAGTAAAGAGACCATCTCGGAAGATGAACTTGAAAAAATGAAATCACAAGATACGCTAAACGCTGCTCTTGCTGAATTCACGGAAGCTTTTCCGAAGTTAAAGACGCCTTTAATTGATGAGAGGGATCAATATTTAGCCCAAAAAATTAAGGATGCTCCAGGAAATAAAATTGTTGCGGTATTGGGTGCGGCACATGTACAGGGCATTACAAAAGAAATTCATAAAGAGCATGATTTAATGGCTTTGTCACAAACGCCACCTAAATCAATCGTACCTAAAATTATTGGTTGGGCGATTCCTCTGCTGATTATAGCAATCATTGCCTATACTTTTATCGCTAATCCTTCTGCAGGTTTTGATCAAGCGATAAGCTGGTTTCTGTGGACTGGATCTCTTGCTGCTGTAGGAGCTGCCGTTGCTTTTGGGCATCCGCTAGCCGTACTGTCAGCCTTTGTTGCTGCTCCATTTACTGCCTTGCATCCGTTGATTGCTGCTGGTTGGGTTTCTGGAATTGTACAAGCGTATATTCGCCGACCGAATATCGGAGACTTCGAAACACTTTCGGAGGATGTGTTTTCCATAAAAGGATTTTGGGATAACAAGGTCACCCGCGTGTTGTTGGTGGTTGTCCTGACCAACTTAGGAGGTTCATTGGGAACCTTTATCGGCGGGGCAGATGTGATTAGAGTGTTCTTCAATAACTTGTAATACGGCATATATAAAAAGAGGAAAGTCAAAAATGACTTTTCTCTTTTTATTTTGTTAAAACAATGTGTTCATAGTAAGAGAATCTGCGACAAGAAAATCTGCTCCTGCGGTTACTCGTCGCAAAGATGCCGATTCTCTCTTTTAAATAAAAAATCAATAAGACAGACTGATAGACTTTTTCAATTGTCCAAATAGTTCGTGATGTGACAAGGTGTCATGTTTTAGTTGAATTGTGACATCGTGTCATATATAATGAATCAAGTTCGGTTGTGACATCGTGTCACTTTAAATTCAGATAGGAGGTTATAAGGTTGCCTAAACAAACCTTCATCAATTTACCCAATGAAAAAAAAGAAACATTAATAAAAGCAGCTATGAAGGAATTTTCAAGAGTCCCGTTATCTGGAGCTTCCATTTCTAATATCGTAAAAGATGCTGGTATCCCAAGGGGTAGCTTTTATCAATATTTTGAAGATAAAGAGGATCTCTACTATTTCTTGTTAGATGAAAACTCTCAGAGACTGAATAGCAGATTCATTTCAGTATTGAAAGATCAAAATGGCGATCTAATAGAGTCATTTATCGAATCCTTCCGGAGGATGTTGATCAGCTTGCAAAGCTTGGAATTTCGTCAATTTTTCAGAAATGCATTCTTGAACATGAATTATAAAGCAGAAAATACATTAACACCTGAAGTAAATGAAGAGCAAATGAATACTCGTTTAAAAGAGGTTATGGGCTTGGTTGATACAGATAAATTGAATATCTCAGATGAAATGGAATTGATTCATATTTTCAAAATCATGAAGGCAGTAACATTCCAAAATCTGATTCAAGTATTCGCAAAAGACTTGTCCATAGAACAATCTATGCAAAACTATACAGCTGAAGTGAATTTAATGAAAAAAGGATTATGTAAGTAAACCCACGAAATTTCATGAAGCGAGTAATAGACGACTAAACTATACGGAGGAAAAAAAGGATGACAGAACAGAAAAAACCACCATATGGCAATATCGCCATATTATTTATGGGGGCATTTGTGGCGATCTTCACCCAGACGTTATTGAATATCGCATTGCCTTCCATTATGACGGATTTAAATATTAAGGATGCATCTACAGTACAATGGCTCGTAACAGGCTATATGTTGGTCAATGGGATTTTAATTCCCGCGAGTGCCTATTTTATACAACGTTATTCCAATAGATCCATTTTCATCCTGGCCATGTCCATATTTGCGCTAGGGACATTATTTGCGGGCTTAGCCCCTACTTTTGGTGTGCTTCTTGCAGCTCGAATGATTCAAGCTGCTGGTGCCGCACTGATGATGCCATTACTGATGAACGTGATGCTTGCTGCGTTTCCTGTTGAACGACGAGGAGCGGCGATGGGTGTTTTCGGTCTAGTAATGATCGTTGCACCGGCAATCGGTCCAACACTTTCCGGTTACATTGTTGAACACTATTCATGGCGAGTATTGTTTTTCATTGTCCTGCCTGTTGCTTTAATCCCGTTAGCTTTAGGAATTTTCAAATTAAAGAATTTAACGTTCCAAAACCGAGAATTAAGTTTGGATAAAATGTCTTTAGTCTTTTCAAGTCTTGGCTTTGGCGGAATCCTCTACGGATTTAGTTCTGCTGGTCAAAATGGTTGGGACGACCCGATAGTTTTAGGAACCATTACCGTCGGTGTAGTATCACTTGTTACATTTATTCTCCGCCAACTTAAATTGAGTGAACCATTGCTCGAATTTAGGATCTACAAACATCCAATGTTTGCATTATCGTCAGCGATTTCAATCGTTCTATCCATTTCCATGTTCTCGGCCATGATCCTTATGCCGATTTATGTTCAGACAATCAAAGGGATTTCACCTTTCGATTCTGGCTTGCTCATGCTTCCAGGTGCTTTGGTGATGGGCTTCATGTCACCAGTTACCGGTAAATTGTTCGATAAATACGGTGCCAAAGTGCTTGCAATTACAGGGATGTCGATTGTTGTTATTTCAACGTATTACTTTAGTAAATTAAGTTTGGATACAACGTACCTTGAAATAATGTTCCTATATACAATCCGCATGTTCGGGATTTCAATGGTAATGATGCCGGTAATGACGAACGGTTTGAATACGTTGCCAATGAAAGCTTACCCACACGGTACAGCGATGAACAACACTTTTCAACAAGTATCAGGTGCCATCGGTTCTGCGTTACTAATCACCGTCATGAATACTCGCACGACTTCGACAGCGGAAAACTTGGCGAAAAGCGGAAGTGACCCTATGAACATCATGAAGAACTCCATGATGGAAGGAATCACTTATACATTCTACGTCTCTACATTTATTGCAGTTGTAGGGTTAGTGTTGACATTCTTTATCAAAAAGCCGAACAGACAGGTTACTGAGGAAGAGAAGGAACAAGTTTATAAACAAAAACCCGTTGAGGAATAATAAGAAAAAGGCTGAGCCCATTGTGGTTCAGCCTTTTTAAATGATTAGAATGAATAAAATTCTAGCCAGCAGAGAACAATTTTACAGAGACGGAAGTGTGGGAAACCGATAGTTTGCGAGCAAAAACTTGTCCCTCCAGTAGGGGCGAGTTTTTTAATGCACGGCTCTGACTGTTGATTATAGTGAATTTGCTCTTTCCGCGATCGAACTTGCAAGCCTTTTCACTCAGTTTAGGGATTAATTGTTACCATAAAAAGATAGAACTGCCTAATGTTCTATGGGGAATTGGCAGTTTTTTTAAAGTTTGACGCTTTTTCATGTAAAATAGGTCAATATCAAGAATGTTGAGCAAGTTTTAGGCTCAAGTTTGATAAAAGTGACGATTAGTTTGAGAAAATTAAGTTTAGTTGGAGAAAATGCAAGTTTAGTTGGAAATAATTGATGGTTAGTTGGAAAAATCGCAGGTTTAGTAATAGTATAAATTGGCTCGCGCATTACTGACGGTCTTGCAAGCTGTTGCTTTTTTATAGAGTACATTTGCAAAATAAATGCTGTAAGAGCGTGAAGCCCATTATGTGGTTTTCATATTTGTTGGCCTATGCGCAACTGTACGATAAACGACCGTTTCGTTTAACAGAGCCTTATTCAAAGAAGTTGGAGGAATGTTTATGTTTTTAAAAAATACCATTGTCATCACAGGCTCACTAATTGTGGCATTCGCTTTTAATTTCTTTTTGGTTCCTTATGGTATATTAAGCAGCGGAATTAGTGGAATAGCTATATTGGTTGGGTTGATCACACCATTTAATACTGGCTTATTGAATCTACTATTTAATTTACCTTTAGTTGTGTTGGGTTATTTCAAACTCGGAAAAACCATTACGATCAATACTATGGTTTGTGTCATTTCACTGTCAGTCTTCTTATATATATTGCCGGTAGTTCAAGTTACCGACAATATCTTGCTTTCCGCTGTTTTTGGTGGAGGCTTGGGTGGCCTGGGTATCGGTCTTATTTTGAAATACTCTGGAACTTCAGGCGGTTTGGATATTATAGCGATTATGGTTTCCCGAATCAGTAATGTCAGTATTGGACTACTTCTCACAGCTATGAACGGTGTAATTGTTCTGATTTCTGGATTTGTTTTCGGCTGGGATATCGCATTATACACTCTATTATCCATATTTTTGACCGGTAAAATGATTGATACGATCTTCACCAATCATGTCAAATTGACGATGCAGATAGTCACTTCAAAAGGCGACTTAATACGCAATGATCTACTGGAGTCCATTTATCGAGGTATGACGATTACTGAAGGTTACGGAGGCTACACACAAGAAAAGAAACAAATATTAATGATGGTTGTTACACGTTATGAAACATTGCAAATCAAAAAAATTGTCCGGAAATATGATGAACATGCCTTTATTAATATATTTGAGACTGTTGAGGTTGATGGTAATTTTGCAAAGAATTAGTGGGGACTAACATCAGTGAAAGAATGAGATCCAGAAGGACTGTTAATCTGACAGTCCTTTTTTTGTTTAATGAAAGTAGACGTATATGCATTATGTAAACATGTGGTTACATAAATATAAATAATACCTCATGCGTAACAATTCTTATATATCCGTATTTAAACCTTGGAAGAAGAAAAAGATTTCCTCAAATAGTAATTACAACTGAGACGAGCAAAGTGATTTCACTTTGTTTGTCTTTTTTTTATAGGTAATGGTGCAGGGGTAGTTAGTGGGAAAAATCTTGAAACGTTATTTCATCTAGTTTAATTGGAACTTTGTAACCGTTTTCACGATATTCCCTTGTATTAAAATTTCTATCTGATAATATTAATGATTGATAATTATAACTATTCCAATATATTATCTAAATTTACACCTAGGAGGATACAGATGAGCAAAAAATTGATTATTGTAATTCTAACTATTTTACCGTTTGTTCTTATGCTTGGCGCAATTCCATTTGTTAATCGAATTGAACCGATTATTTTTGGATTACCATTTCTTCATTTTTGGTTATTTTTAGGGATGATTCTTACTCCATTATGTACGTATGTCATTTATCGCATACAGAAGTCAGAGGGGAGTATTGAATGATGCAGGGGAATTTAACAGCGTTATTAATTACTAGTTTCATAGTTTTATCGGTGGTTTTAATTGGATTTATCGCTGGACGAAATAAATCAAGCCGGAGTTCGGTAGAAGAGTGGTCTGTTGGTGGAAGACGTTTCGGTCCATTGCTCGTATGGCTCTTAGTCGGAGCAGACTTATATACAGCGTACACATTCTTAGGATTGACGAGTACTGCATTCGCAGCTGGTAGTATTGCGTTCTTCGCGATTCCATATACGATAATTGCGTTCTTCGTTTCTTATTTCTATCTTCCAAAGTTATGGGAAGTTTCTAAGAAGCATAAATTAACGACACTTGCAGATTATGCAAAAGGACGATTTGATAGTAAATTCTTATCGTTGCTAATCGCAATTGTCGGTGTATTAATGCTGGTTCCGTACATTGATTTACAATTAGCTGGTATTCAAGATACTTTAACAGTTGCGGGTACAGGTTATATTAATATAAAAGTTGTTGTTATTATTTCATTCCTGTTAGTGGCACTGTATACATTCTTCAGCGGAATAAAAGGACCAGCTTATACCGCGGTCATTAAAGACATTTTAGTATGGGTCATTATGTTATTCCTGGTTGTGTCAATTCCAATCATTCACTTTGGAAGTTGGGGCTCGATGATTGACAAAATCGTCACAGACTCCCCAGAGTTGTTAACCATACCGACAACAGGACCAAAGGGGATTCCGTGGTTCTTGACTGCTTCATTGGTTTCAGGCTTGGCACTATTCATGTGGGCGCACGCGGTAACAGGTGTATTCACAGCGAAAAATGCAGATGTACTTCGTAAAAATGCCATCTATTTACCGTTTTATAATATCGTCTTAATTCTTGTTGTTTTCCTTGGCTTTGCAGCTTACCTTGTATTGCCAGAAGGAAGCGATCCGCGTTTTGCATTGTTGAATTTAATTCAAGTGTCTTACGGTGGGGTAGTACAAGGACTTGCTTATTCAACAATCGCACTAGCGTCATTGATTCCATGTTCAATCATGGCAATCGGAGCTTCGAATTTATTTGCGAATAATATTTACCGTGATTTTATTAATCCAAACGTCAAACCGGAAAAATTGACGATGATTACTCGTTCGATGGTATTTGTGGTTATAGGACTAGCATTAATTTTCGGTATGCTTTTCCCGACAGCACTTGTGTCACTTCAACTTCTAGGGGTATCTGGGATGGTTCAAATCTTCCCAGCCATCGTCTTTAGTTTATTCTGGAGAAACCAGACAAGAGAAGCAACAATCATCGGTTTACTTGTAGGGCTTGGTGTAACTTTTGCTGTGTATTCTACAGGAAAGACATTCGGGATTTATGAAGGGTTCTGGGGACTGTCGGCTAACGTCATCGCATTGATCGTTCTTAATCCTTTATTCGTTAAAAAGGCAAAAGACAAAACTAATCCAATCATGGATCAACTTTTTACGAAATAACCAGATTCAGTAATGAATAAAAGAGACTTCGCGTAAAATACGTTCATTAAAGCGGCTGATTGCTTCAGCCGCTTTTTTTGTATGTACAGCACTGTGTTCAAATGACATGTCACATCGTATGTTTTTAGAAAATTCGAATTCCACAACAGGTAGATGGATATATTTGGTATGATGGAATTATCGATATAACTATTGAAAGAATTTAAAAGAAAAGGAAAGTTCCTATGCATACATATAACCTTACGGAGCGACTTTTATTTGCTTCTACATCTTTGAACAAGATGAAACTTGGAAATGAGATGAAAGGAAAAACAATTCTACTTACAGGAGCCAGTTCGGGGATTGGGGAGCAAGTAGCTTACCTATTGGGTGAAATAGATGCACATTTAATCTTGGTCGCCAGAAGAGAAGAAAAACTTTTGACTATAAAAAAGAACATCGAAAAGAATGGGTCCCGTGTAAGTGTTTTTCGGGCAGATTTGAGAAATGAGCAAGAGATGAAGGAGTTACTGACTTTTCTACATCAATTACCGGGTGGAGTGGATGTGGTCGTCAGCAATGCGGGTCTTTCTATCAATCGCTCCATATCCCATTCATTGGATCGCTATCACGATTTCACACGAACGATGGCCATCAATTATTTTGCGCCGGTTCAAATACTGCTGTCAGTCATTCCTTTACTGGAAAAGAATAAAGGACAGGTAATCAATGTATCGACAGTTAATGCCTTGCTACTGCCCATTCCCCATTGGGCGGCCTATCAGGCATCCAAGTCAGTTTTTATATTTGGTTCCGCTCGGCTGCTGCCGAGTTGAATGCCATGGGAATCTCGACAACATCCATCTATTTGCCGTTGGTGAAAACCCCCATGATTGTGCCGACTGTGTCTTACGAAAAAATGCCTGCAATGTGCCCGAACCATGTGGCTAAAATCATTTGCAGGTCGATGTATACAAAAAGAAAAACATATACGCCTTGGTGGCTGATTTTCGGGCAGTTGGGCTCCACTCTTTTTAGAGGCCTCTGGGAATTATCCATGCCCAAGATTTTAAGAAAACGGGGAGAAGGAAATTGACGATCGTCAACCTGATAAACGTTCTATATAAAATGAAATTCCTTTCCCTATTGGGATTGTGCGGATTAATTGTTTTCATCTGTAAATACGGAATAAATATCATGCTTTTGCTACGCATGGCTGAAAAGACAAATGGCGATAAGCCTGCCTTAGTGGAGGATGAAGAAACCATTACTTACAGACAATTATTGTCCCAATCAGAAAAGCTATCTTTCATTTTCAAGGAAAGATACAAACTTCAGAGAGGGCAGAAGGTTGCGTTTTTGTGTAAAAACCATGGATCGTTGGTTAAATCGATTTTTGCTGCTGCCCAGCTTGGACCGGATATCTATCTGCTCAATTCTGACATGAGCCAGATTCAGTTCGATCAATTAGTTAAAGACCAAGATTTTGACTTTCTTGTTTACGACGTTGAATCGAGTTCTTTGATTGAAAAATCACTTTATCGGAAAGAGAGACTTCTGAGTAAGCATGATTATTTGCCCGCAGTAAATACCTTGCTTCAAACGGAGGTTGAGGGGAACTTCAAACTCCCGAGATCTTCAACAAGCAAAATAATGTTGCTTACAGGTGGTACCACAGGAAAGTCGAAGGAAGTTGCCTATAAACCTTCCCTCTTCCATTTCTTGAATCCTTTCCTGGCTGTACTAACCAGGCTGAAGCTGTTGAATACCAAAACAGCCTATATTGCCACGCCAATATACCATGGCTATGGAATTGCGATATTGTTTTCCTACCTTGCATTAGGTAAAAAAGTGGTCATCAGTAAAGGATTTGATGCCAAAAAAGCATGTCATCTGATAAGTAAACACCGTATTGAAGTGGTTACAGTCGTCCCGTTGATGATACAAAAGATGTTAAACCACAATGTGGAAGATTTGCGTTCCCTTGTTTGTATTGCTTCAGGAGGGGCCAAGCTCAATCCGAAACTGGTGGATGAAGTCTTCAGTAAACTTGGCGATGTCTTGTACAATCTGTACGGCACTTCAGAAGCGGGGCTGAATATAATCGCAACCCCACAGGACTTGAAATATTCGGCTGCTACCATCGGAAAAAAAATTAAAGGTGTACGGTTGAATATTATGGATCATGATAAGCAGAAGGTTGCAGTTGGCACAGTCGGTCAATTTTGCATCAATAATAAATGGTCCATGAGAAACAGAACGAGTACCTGGATAGAAGCTGGTGATTTGGGTTTTCAAGATAAGAATGGATATTACTTTTTATGTGGAAGAACTGATGAACTGGTGGTTTCTGCTGGAGTGAATGTGTACCCGATTGAAGTCGAGCACGTATTGATAAAACACCCGCAGATAGAGGAAGTGGCCGTGGTAGGGATAGAAGATGAAGATTTTGGTCAGAGATTGAAAGCATTCGTATTGACAAGGAAAAATGAAGACTTGACCCAAGCTGCACTTTTAGAATGGATACGCCCTCGAGTGGCGAGGTTTCAAGTGCCAAAGGAAATCGTCTTCGTTGATCAGATGCCTTACACGCCTTTGGGGAAACTGGATAAGAAACAACTGAAGACGGAGGTGCGGAAAGAATGGATAAAAATCTGACCAAACAGAAATTGGCAAAACTATTAGCGGGAATCGAGATTGGGTATTTTGATACGTCAAAAAATTGGGGTGAGGAAACCAATGACTATTACTACAAATACTTTGACGACCCGGATCCAGAGCTTCGATCATTGTCTTTGTTGGCTTTCACTTCAATGGTTGGCAATTGGTATCATGGCCCGGCAGATGTTTTTTATACAAGTCCACATGCCATTTACTCACCGCCAACATCATTTTACTCCTTTGATGACTATTTATCGGCATTTTTAGAACATGTTTCACAGATAGAACATGACTTCCCGATTATGTATAGCTACATTGTTTATTATTTGTCCGAATTGGATAAAAAAAGAGCATTTGAACACGTTTTCCCGGAAATGGACCAGAAAATTTTCAGTCAAATGAGAACCTTATTATTTTCAGGTGAAAAGAATGTGAGACGGTCTTCATTCAATGACTTATTACGGGAAGTAGGATTGCCGACATTTTTTTCGGATTAGAAAAATTAATTATTGACGTTTTTATTGCCCTGGAAATAATGATAGATATCAGATTTAATGATTCCAGATCCTTACGAGGAGAAGAATAGCCATTCTATAAAGGAGGCTAATTCGGTTTAATAAGAAGGAGATTTCGCATGATTCGAAAAGAATATAAAAACCAAAAAAAGAAATCCAAAAAGAAATTGTTTATAAAAATCTCGGCACTCTTGGTAACGGGTCTTCTGATTACTGGTACAGCGTACGGGTTCTATTTAGTGAAAAAAGCTGAGGTAGCCGCGGAAAAATCATATGAAGCGATTAATAACCGTGAAGGTTCTATTCTTCGAGAGAAACCAGTTGAACCGATTAATGATAATGTATCCATATTATTTATTGGAGTAGATGATAGTGACGTACGTAATCAAGGAACGAATAATAGTCGATCCGATGCTTTAATGCTTGCAACTCTCAACAATAAACAAAAAGACGTGAAATTAGTCAGTATTCCAAGAGATTCTTACGTGTATATACCTGAAATAGGGTACAAAGATAAAATCAATCACGCCCTTTTTAAAGGTGGAACAAAAGCGACAATAGAGACGGTTGAGAATTTATTGGAAGTACCAGTGGACTATTACGTACGAATGAATTTCAATGCTTTTATTGATGTAGTAGACGCTTTGGATGGTATTTACGCAAATGTTCCATATGATCGATTAGAAAAAGATGAAAAAGATAATTACACCATTCAATTAACAAAGGGTTATCAAAAACTCAATGGTCGACAAGTGCTTGCTTTAGCCCGTACAAGGAAATTGGATAATGACATCGAACGTGGTAAACGTCAACAGGAAATCCTATCATCCATTGTAAAAAAAGCTTCTTCTGCCTCTTCCTTCACGAAGTACGATGATGTGATTTCAGCCGTTGGTGACAATATGAAAACGGATATGACATTTGACGAGATGAAATCTTTTCTAACTTACATAAAAGAAGGTATGCCACAAGTAGAAACCCTATCCCTTGATGGCCATGACGATAACTCAACTGGAACGTGGTATTGGCTATTAGATGATGAATCGTTGACAGACACGAAAAACTTACTTAAAAACCATCTTGAAATAAGTTCTGAAGTCGGTGACGAATAGTATTTCTACCGAAATCCAAATGTTAAACCAGTCTACATCTTCTGCCTATCCCAAGCTGAACTCTTGTTGGGAAAAATGAATTCTATTCACTATCCAGTCGGTTAGTCTCACTTCTAACCCAATTTGCCACATTGGGTCTGTCCGTAAAAAATCCGTTTATGGATCAATTATTTACCGAAAAACTTAATAGCAAGTGAAAAAAGGAGTGGCTGAATCTATCTTCAGCCGCTCCTTTTTAATGGGTTTATTAAAGTCAAAGGTTTATTAATTCTTAAAGAATATGAAGGATGGGTGTGAATGTTTTCACTTTAACTTACGCAGTAAGTTAGTTGAAAAACCTCATCATTCTTTTATTTCTTACAGATATTTCTGTACTAATCTCATTCGGCCGACTTGAATTTTTCAGGTAGCTCATTCACGACTTCCCCTGTATCCGTAAACCGTCCCTTTAGCATGTTATCTTTAACAATCTTAACAATAATCGCATTTGCCGTTTTTGAAGTGCCATCAGCCAGGGTGCTCGTTATGGTTTCTTCTGCGATAAACTCGATTTCGGAATCATTAATCGTTTCTTCATGGATAAGTAATTCCTCTTTTGACAAGTCTAGAGGTTCTTTGTCTACATCTACCCATTCGTAACCGCCATCAATTAACCACTGCCCATTTTCGTTCACTGCTGTTATATAGACATTTCCATGCCATTGAAAAAATTCATTCAATTGAAAGGTTTTCACCTTAATGAATTGTGGAGTATTTTCAATAACTTCCATCCGTGCATCCAAAGAAACTTCAGGGAAGAACCCATCTTCTCCACTTGAATAATACCAATACTGAAGCTCTTCCGGCAATTCCTTGTTAAGCATTTCGCTTGATACCAATTCCTTTATACTTTCCGGTAAGTTTTCTTGAAGTTTAGCTGCCATCACTTCTGATTGGGTACTTTCTTCATCAGAAAATGTCATCTTGCTATTCGTCTCTTTAACAATGTCTTCTATCTTTTGAAACTTATCCATGACCACTCTTATTTCAGCATCACTTAACACTTCTGGCTCTTCGTTCACAACAGGAGCTGTCTCGCCATCATCCTTCTCAGATTGTGAATCTGAATCCTCAGGAACAACTTCTTGAACATCATCTTCGCTACTTTGTTGCGAAGATGTATCGTTTACCTCGGAACAAGCAGCAACGAAAAAAAGAATTAACAATAAAAATAAGGGATTTAATATATTCTTATACATCCAATTCCTCCAATAATTACAATATTTAGGCACTTAATACAGTGTAACTGAAATGAGGTGAAAAATCTGTCACTTCAATAACATTTATGGAATGTGAAGAGAATTCATTCATCATAACAGGAGAAATTGAAGTGAATAGTCATTCATTTTATGCTAAAGTCATCTAAACAGAGAGGTTTTTCAAGAGGAGTGGGATGAATGATTTTCAAGAAAAAGGTGGAGCTGTCCGAAGTAAGTGGAGTTCAAATGGTCAATGGCAATGTGGCATTTCAAGGCGTAAACCTAAATGTGTACTGTTTTGTGTCGGACGGCGTATTAATAGATACTGGTGCAAAGTCACTCGAAAAAGAATTTCAACTATTTTTTGACCAACACGAAATCAATCAAGTCATGATTACCCACCATCATGAAGATCACACAGGTGGGGCAGCTTATCTACAACAGTTAGGAAAACCAATTTATATGCATGAACGATATATAGAAGACTGTCAGTCAAAAGCGAACTATCCTTTATATAGGAAGTTGTTCTGGGGGAAACGAGGACCATTCAATGCCGAGCCGATAAAGAGCACTTTCTCAAGCAGAGGGGCAACATGGGAGACTATTCACACCCCTGGTCATGCGCAGGATCATATGTCCTTTCTGAATAAAGAAACGGGCCAACTATTCACCGGAGACCTATATTGTCAGGAACGGACAAAAGTAGTTCTTCGAGACGAAAGCATTCCGACCCTAATCAATTCCCTGCAACGAGCCCTTACTTACGATTTCAATGAAGTATACTGCAATCATGCAGGGTACTTAAAGAACGGCAGAGACAATCTTAATCGCAAACTCGAATACCTACTGGAGCTTCAAAGCAAAATCATTGTGCTCCACAACAAAGGCCTACCACCCAAACAAATCAATAAAATCCTCTTCCCCAAGAAATATCCCATTGTACGCTTCTCAATGGGGGAATGGGATTCGTTACACATGGTGACTTCGGTTATTAAAGAAGGATACGCTAATTAGAGGATTCATTCTTAACAAACGCAGTATTTTAGTTTACGAAGGGATATACGAAATGAGTGAAAAATAAGCTTTAACCATTAAGCATCAGCTTGGCGGTATTGTTCTATTTATTCTCCAATCTTGTTCGTCTCACTTCTAACCCAATTTGCCACATCGGGTCTGTCAGTGAAAAATCCGTTTACCCCTAAATCAATTAGGAAACGCATCGTTTCTGCATCATTGACCGTGTAAGGATGAACAATCAAGTTTTTGCTGTGCATCAAATCGATGAACTTCTTAGTCACGGCAACTGAATTTACACCAACTCCCGAAGCATACTGTGAGAGTTCTTTCAGTTGTTTCTTGGGAATATGCGCTTCTTCCTCGAATGTATAAAGTTTGATCAAGGGAATGGAAGGCTCCATAGCGAATATGTTTTTTAAGCTTTTTGCGTCAAAGGACTGAATGATTACTTTTGGAATGATGTCACCCCTATTTAGGAGGTTATGTTCACGTAATTGTTTCAACAGCTCCTCTTCGATTCCTGGATACGTTTTGGGTGATTTTATTTCAATGTAATAATTGACGGTATCACCGAAATGAAGGAGAATCTCCTCCAAATCAACAATTCGCAAATCATCATAATGCGGTAGGGTGTACTCAAGATGGTTTTTATCGAACGCTTTTTCAGGAGAATGAAGCTGGATTTCATCAAACGTGACATCCGTTACCGCTTGTTGAGCGTTGTGAAAAGTGACGACAGTATCATGCATCGCTACTAATTTTCCGTCTTTCGTCATTTGAAGATCAATTTCAATGTAGTCAGCACCCATCTGGATGGCCATCTCGTATGAAGAAAGTGTGTGCTCTGCAGCATAGGCAGATGCACCGCGATGGGCAATGATCAGAAAATCATTCTTGGGAAGAGTCGTACGCTCAGTTGGAGGTTCACTAGGTGGTTGCGTGCATCCATATATGAAAAGCATGACAATAAGGAGCAACATTTTTTTCATGGATTCCAACCTCCGCACAAAAAATAAAAGAGTCCTAAAGGATATGGCGGTAAGTAGGAAAACATTCGATAACGGTCTTATTTACTTGAATTTTTTAGAGAAAACGGGCGGCTGAAGTACAATCTTCAGCCGCCCGTTTTATATGAATATGCCAATCATTTTACTGGAAATTCATAAGAAATTCAGCGTAATCTTAATACACTTTGTCACCGTTAAAAATAGAATTTTTGACGATTACATAATCCACGTTGCGGATGGCTTCTAACTTGTTTCCACCCGAATAGGAGATAGCGGATTGAAGATCTTGTTCCATTTCCATCAACGTATCTTCCAAAGAACCTTTATGCTCAACAAACATTTTCTTGCCTTCAACATTCTTCTTTTCGCCTTTTTGGAATTCCGAAGCGGAACCAAAATATTCTTTAAATAGCTTGCCATCTTTTTCAACTGTTTCTCCTGGAGATTCATCATGACCGGCAAATAATGAACCAATCATAACCATGGAAGCACCAAATCGGACTGATTTCGCAATATCGCCATGTGTACGAATACCACCATCAGCAATAATCGGCTTGCTTGCAGCTTTGGCACACCAACGAAGTGCAGCCAATTGCCAACCACCCGTTCCAAATCCGGTCTTAATCTTTGTGATACAGACTTTCCCTGGTCCAATGCCCACTTTAGTCGCATCCGCACCTGCATTCTCTAATTCTCTAACTGCTTCCGGAGTTCCGACATTTCCGGCAATAACAAAACTTTTAGGCAAGTGCTTCTTGATATGCTGAATCATCTCAATCACAGCGTTAGAATGCCCGTGAGCAATATCAATCGTGATGTATTCCGGTATAAGTTGCTCATCAGCCAATTGTTGGATGAAATGATATTCTTCTTCTTTGACTCCAACACTAATTGATGCGATTAATTCACGGGAATGCATATCTTTGATAAAGTCTACTCGCTTCTCAGGTTGAAAACGATGCATTACATAGAAGTAACCATTTTCAGCTAAGTAAATCGCAATCTTTTCGTCAATAATCGTCTGCATATTTGCTGGCACCACAGGCAACTTGAAAGTATGTTCGCCCAAAGCGACTGTTGTATCACATTCTGACCGACTATTAACTATACATTTTGCCGGAATCAATTGAATATCTTCATAATCAAACACATTTTCCATAATAAGCACCCCTAAACACGAATATTAAAGCTAAGTTAATTGTAATTGTTCGTCCATAGGGTAACTTATAACAAATTAACTTGTATGTCAAAGTTTTTATCAAGATAATGAAAGAAGTAACGTAATTCCCTCATGCTTATCTAAGCTTCTAGCAATTTTCACAATAATCGTCCTTGCTATTTCTTCGATTGCTGAACGTTTTCTTGAACAGTTCCAACAGACTCAAACTTTCTTTTGTCTGCTCTCCCTGTAAGAAATAAGACTGCATTTCAATTTGACGATCTATCTCCATTCTTTTCGCTTCCATCATTTGTTGCAATTCATAATGATTAATCATGTACTCACCTTCTCTTTTTAGTTTTTGCGTATGATCATTTCATTACATGTCATTCTAATGAAAACATGGTTTCAATTTTGACCACATTCAATATGTATATGCCATAAATAATCAAATGATACAAAAAATAAAAAAATAATTGGTAAAAATTGAACAGATGAAAGCCGTTACTTTTTGTGTTCCCAGACGTCTGTTATAGAATGCACCGTAAAAAAGGAGTGAGAAGATGAAGAAATTGTTAGTTGTAATCCTGATTTTAGGACTAGCAGGCTATGGACTTTATTATTTCGGAACCAATGTCGCTTCGGAAAAAGTGGTTGATTCCGTTTCAACGGAACTCGAGGCTAGTGGGCAAATAAATGAAGTGAAATCTTATATAGAAAATGACCCTGAACTGATGGAAATGATGAAGGAAGCCGAGTCGGCAGATGAAAGTACATTGCCTTTTACTACTAAAGGAGAAGCCACACGCGTCCTGGTCAAAAAGGTTGGCGTCACTAAGCTTCAAGATTTACAAGCAAAAGTGAAAAGTGGATCTGCATCTAAAGAAGAAGTATTGCAGGCCCTCAACGAGGACTTAACGGAAGAAGAAATGTTGGCGTTGCAAGTCATTGCTTATAAAGAAATCTATAAGAAGTAATTGATCATGGTCAGTCCAATGTGGATTGGCCATTTTTTTGTGTAAAGGACCAACTCGTCCAACCAGAGCCAACATGGACTACACATTAGTTAATAGAGAAGGCGTGGCGCGGGATAACTTAGCGAAACTTTATATTAGTTATTGTAAAAAAGAGGGATTTCTGTAACTCTTAACGAAAACAAAAATGTACACTTGCGCAATTGTTTACATGCATGAAGGAATTTATAACAAGTCATTGATAATGGACATTCAACTAGTGGGATTCATTTTGCCATCGAGATGGAAGGGATGTAACAAAGGGGAGAGCCAAATGCGTGTATCTCAAGACATAATCGACTGGATATGAACGTAAATTTCAAAGAGAAAAAGCATAATGCTAATGGGGGCTGAAGGATTGGGAAAAGTTGTTGAAATTATAGGACTTACAAAAACATTTAAAGACAATAAAGCGGTGGACGATGTTTCGTTTTCGGTTGAGAAAGGAGAAGTCGTTGCGATTCTAGGTCCTAATGGGGCTGGCAAGAGCACGACCATCCTCATGATGCTTGGCCTATTGCATCCGACAAGTGGCGAATCCAAGTTGTTCCAATCAAATGCGAAAGAAGTAAAGGTTCGTGAAAGAATAGGCGTGATGCTGCAGGAAGTCAGTCTGATGGATGGTCTAAAGGTGAAGGAAATCATCCGTCTGTTTAGAAGTTACTATCCAGAACCGCTGTCGCTCGATCAGCTAATCGGCTTAACGGGATTAAACGAAGAAGAATTGAACAAACGAACTGAAAAGCTATCGGGTGGCCAAAAACGTAGAGTCGGATTTGCTTTAGCACTTGCGGGTAATCCGGATCTTTTGTTTTTTGATGAGCCGACGGTCGGAATGGATATAGCAGCACGTAAAGTTTTTTGGGATACCGTGAGAACACTGGCCGACCAAGGAAAGACGATTCTATTTTCCACGCATTACTTGCAAGAAGCGGATGATATAGCTGACCGAATCATTTTATTCCATAAAGGAAAAATAGTTGCGGACGGAAGCCCTGAAAAAATCAAAGGCAATCTTTTGACTCAGTCTATTTCATTCATTGCCTCAAAAGTGGAATCTGAAATGCTTTTCCTTCAAGAGCCCTACGTGTCAAAAGTCCTTGAAAAGAACGGACGGATTCATGTGTTCACCAGTAACACAGATGCGGTCTTACATAAAATTTTTGAATCTAAATTTGAAGTAAGTGATATTGCGGTTGAAAAAGGACGTCTTGAGGAAGCATTTGAACAATTGACAATTGAACCGCAGGAGGTCATCTAAATGAATATGTTCCTAAATCAATGCAAAATTGAAGGTTTACGGATTTTCCGTAACCCATATTATCTTTTCTGGTCACTTTTTATGCCAATTGTGTTTTATGTGATCTTTACAAAAATCATGAATACGGATGTTCCTGACAGAGAACTATGGAATGCTCACTTCCTGATGTCCATTACGACGTTCAGTGTAATGGGAAGTGCCATCATGACGTTGGGCATACGGATGGTACAGGAACAATCACAGGGCTGGACAACATTCATGAAAGTGACGCCGCTCTCTGGAATGGTCTATTTCCTGTCGAAAATGTTGGGGCAAACGATGATTCATGTATTGTCAATTGTTGTGCTTTTCGTTGCAGGGGTTTTGATTAATGGGGTATCCTTGCCTGCGATGGACTGGATAATGTGTGGATTGTGGATTTTATTAGGTTCTATTCCTTTCCTTGGTATTGGTGTCCTGGTTGGGACAATGAAGAAGGTAGAAACAGCAAGTGGGGTCAGTAACATGGTTTATATGCTTCTGGCGATCACAGGTGGTATGTGGATGCCAATGGAAGTCTTGCCGAAAACAATCCAAACATTGGGGTCTTGGTTGCCCGCATACAATTACGGCAACGGGGCATGGGAAATCATTCGTGGAAATGTACCTGAAGTGAAAAACATAGCCATTTTGGCATTTTATCTAGTATTGTTCATGTGTCTGTCCCTGTATATTCGTAAAAAACAGCAAGCGGTGTAAGAAATCTGGCGATAAAGATTAAGTTCCTGTGATTCATTTTTTCTTTCAGCTACAAAAAGAGACTTTCAATTAATAATTAATTGAAAGTCTCTTTTTCTTTTTCATAAGCCTTCATTTTAATTTACTATTCAGAATACAATAATGTATGATGTACAGTATGAAGGTGTGCGACATACAGTATAGAGAAAGAGGTGAAATAATGAATCAACTATTGGGTTCTTTGACGACTGAATTGCGCAGGGGGACATTAACTTTGGCGGTATTGAGTCAATTGAGAACTCCACAATACGGCTATTCACTCGTCCAAAGATTGGAAAAGAACGGCATCAAAATTGATCAAAGTACACTTTATCCATTATTGAGGCGTTTAGAAAAACAAGAGCTCGTGACCAGTACATGGGAGACAACAGAGAGCAGACCGCGCCGATACTACGTATTGAGTGCATTCGGTGTGAAAATTTTTGAACAGCTAAAAGAAGAGTGGGAAAAAACATCACAAGAACTGTACGGATTATTGAAAGGAGACGAACAAGATGAAGTGGATTGATTTGTACGTCCATGAAGTTACAAGAAGGTTGCCTGAAAACACAAGGGAAGACATTGCTTTAGAATTGCGTTCTACCATAGAAGACATGCTTCCCGATGAACCGACCGAAGCTCAAGTGAAGGCAGTGCTCGCCGAGCTTGGAAATCCGTCGGTGATGGCACACAATTATTTGGATCGGCCCATGCATCTAATCGGACCGAAGTATTTCGATATATATATCAATCTGTTGAAACTTATCCTACCAATCGCATTGACAATCACTCTGATTGCCTCGGTGGCGGATGCACTTGTTTCGGTTAAAGGGGAGGAAGAAATCATAACCGTCATTCTCAACATTTTCGGAATAGCCATTTGGAAATTGTTGAGCACTGCCATGCAAACAGCGTTTTGGTTAACTTTGGTCTTTGCTGTTATTGAATGGACGGACAAATCCAGAGACCAGGCACCACTCACGATGAGTATGAAGAAATGGACTCCGGAAGATTTAAAGGACGTAAATCCAATTCCAAAGAAAAAAGCCATTCAAAAATGTATGATTTTAGGCAGTCTAATATGGACGGCCACCTGGGTAGCTATTTACTTCAACGCTGCTAAATTGGTAGGAATCTATGAAGATGGAGCGAACGGAATCAAATTTCAATTCCCCATTTTTAATCAGGAAATACTGAATTCTTACTGGCTGCTAGTAGTCCTTGTAATTGTATTGGAGGTAGCTCTGGCATTGTATAAGGGTTTTGTCGGACAATGGACGATAAAAGTTGCAAGTCTGAATACCATTACACACCTCATTACTTTGGTGGTTTTAGCGACAATCATTGGAAACGATTCGATTTTGAGTGAGCAGTTCGTTGTCTATTTGCAACAACTGAAGATTGATTCCAACCTGTATGATTGGGCATATCAAAGCATCATCATCGTGTGTGTAGTGTTTGCGGCCATTGATATTTTTGAGGGATACCGAAAAGCAAAAATTTCACTACTGGGTCCACTTAAACAATAAGCTTGGCTTTTATTAGGTTGAACATAACTTAATTGGCCATAACATGCGTAACGAAAAGCGTCCGCTTGGTGTTAAAAAAAATGAGAAACTATAACATATGCAGGCGTTAAAATTCATTTCTTATATCCAATATCAAGCAAATTAAAAGAGACTTTCAATTTATAGAGTCTCTTTTAATTATGGCTGAATTTCACTTGTAAAGCTGTTCCTTGTTTTTATCAATACTTGCAGAGTTAGGCTGAATGCCTCGCTGGGCGTGGCCAGATAAAGTAACTCAAGGTGATGAGTAAATCAATGCCGAGTACAATCGCCCATACGCAAAGAATTTGTTGAAAAGCTTCCGTTCTGTCGGCATTGCCCACCCATATTGTCAAACCGAGTAATAACCCAGCACCGATTAAAAAGGCGAAGAGATGCCTAATCCAATTGAGGAAATCTTGTTTAGCAAAAGCCATTCCCGTTTTTTTTGCGGGCTTTTTCCTGCTTTTTAGGATATAAAAACAAAACTGATCATCAGCCCAGCGAATCATCGATTTACCGTAAGCCACGGAAACCCCGATGTAGATAGCAGCAATTCCGTGTGCCATCGTGGCAGTCGAACCTCTGTACAAGTCGAATCCCGTTAATACAAGCAAAGCCAAATCCACCAAAGGTGTCATTGCTAAAAGTATAAACCCAAGTTTTTCTCTTTTTCCTATATAGCGAACAATAAGCCCACTGACGATAAATAACCAAAATAAAATTTCACAAATGACAATGGCCCAAGCAATTCCATTCATGTGCACACCTCCATGTTTTATTTAGTACGTTCGTATTAATTAAAATATACCATCAGGTTTTATTTAATACAAGTGTTCTATAAAGATTGTCTGACTGTACATTAGTAGCTATAATAAACCTATGCCAAAACAAGTGAATCACGAAGAGCGAAGACAAATTATTGCAGAAGCCACGTGGGAAATGATTATGAAGAAAGGGATTGAAGGAACAACTGTCCGTGCGATTGCCGATGAAGCAAATCTATCATTAGGTGCTTTGCGCCATTATTTTTCTTCTCAAGAAGAGCTGTTGAGCTATTCGATGGAGTTGGTGAAAGAAAGAGTGACGGAACGGATTGAGAAAAAGTTTGCACAGGACATACCAATGGATGAGTTGCTTGTTCATTTCTCTTTGGAAATTATTCCTTTGGATGACCAGTCCCGTCTCGAAATGACAGTTTGGTTCCACTTCATGGCCAACGTCCAATTCCGTCATAAATTCGAGGGAGATGATGGGATTTTGCAGGCGCTAGAGCAACTCCTTTCTCTACTGGAAGCACACGGAAGATTGAAACCAGGAATTGAACTTCAGGAAGAAATCGAAACACTGTATGCGTTGGTGGATGGACTCGCCATCCATTGCCTGTTTGCACCTGTGCGCCTGACGAGAGAGCGTATCGTTCCTATTATTGTTAAACACGTTAATCTCCTACTTCTTCATCCATTAAATAGTTCTATATTTTTGTGAATTGAACTGAAAAAGAAGCACCTCCAATCGACTGTCAATCCGATTAGGGGTGCTTTCTTTAATAACATGGATGGTATCCAGAAGAAAAACTTCTTGGATCGTATATCCATCCAAAATGCAAAAGAATTTTCAAAAAAATGAAACCGACATTCGTTTTGCTTTGTCTAACAGGTAAGAAAGAAAGAAAGAAAGGAGGGGAAGGATTTGGATAAGCAAGAAAGAGACAGATTACTGACCGCAGCAATGAATGAATATGGACATTATTTAATCCGCCTCGCCTATGCCTTTGTAAAAGATCAGACAAAAGCAGAAGATATTGTCCAAGAAGTATTTATCCGCTATTACATACACCTTGAAGACTTTGAGGGACGCTCCAGTGTCAAAACATATTTATATAGCATAACAGTCAACGAATGTCATAACTACTTTAAAAGCTGGACTTACCGAAAGACAGAACTGACCAATCTGGCGGGAGCTTTGCTTGTAAATAAACAAACTCCGGAAGACACGTTGTTAAAGAATGAAAGCATCCATTATGTAGCACAATTGATTGAAAAACTTCCCCTTAAAAATAAAGAAGTATTGTGGCTTCATTACTATGCCGAACTTTCGGTCAAAGAAATCGCAGAAGTGTTGAAGTGTTCCGCAAACACAGTGAAAACTAGATTGGCCCGAGGCCGGGAAAAAGCGAGATTAACGATGAGCGAGGAGGAGATTGAACATGCAAGAGAACATTAAACGTCAATTGGACGCTACTATACCAGAACAACTTACGTTATCCGAAGAGCACAAACGTAAAATTTTGATGGAAGCGAACCAACGAATGTCTCGACCGAACATTTTCAATCAGCGGCTTTTGAAACCCCTCGTTGGCGTGGCAATTATTGGCTTGTCCTGTTTTCTTGCATTCCCGTATATACAAGAATGGTCTGAGGAAAAAGCGTTGCATTCATCTGAACATGATTTGTTAACAGAAGTCACCATTCCAGGTGTTGAGTATGATTCGTTAATCAACGCTCACTATGTGGATGAAACAAATGAAATGATATACACCGATCATGAAGCCATTTATTCTTATTCAATTGCGACAAAGACGAAAGAGGTATTAATTGAACCAAAAGAAGACGCTCGTATTTTTAACCTGGCCGTCAATGATGAATGGCTCGTATGGGAAGAAATTAGCTCATTGAAATTATATGTATTAAATCGGACGAGTTCGGAAATCAAAGAATTTCCAAATATGGGTCTCAGTGATCTGCAAATAGAAGGAGATACATTGACATATATGTTTATGGGAAATGAAGATCACAGTTATACAGGTTATGTCGCGATGGATTTACCGACTGGAGAAACAAAAGAGATACAGGAACTGGTGAACGGATCAAATAGTAAAGCGGCTATTAATGATGGCTTGATTGTAATTCCTGAAAGACAGCAATTCGGTGAAGATGGCATGGTGACATTCTATGTACACGATTTGCAAGGATCCTCAGAAGTGAGGGAATACACGGTACCTTATGAAATGGCAGTAAATGTTACGCTGACCAACGATAAAATATTTGCTCAGCTCCAAAACGAGGATGAAGAAGTAGTCCTAGGCTATATCGATTTTAAGGACGGTAAATTTTATGAAGTAGACGTACCAACATTTGAAGCTTACGCCGTGTATGGTGATTATGTAGCCCTGAGTGTTCCAGTAAAAGATACAAATACAGTGAAATTGTTTCAATTCAAGAAAGATGGTGTTGTAGCACTTTCGACTTTCGAACAACTAAACGAACGACTCGTGAAACCCAGATTCACGAAGGACGGCACATTAGTTGTGAATGGGGAAGGTGCGCAACGCTCGATGTACCTGCATAAAGCGAATGAATCTAAATAGGTGATAGAGGATAGTCAGCCCACTCATGTTGGGTTGACTATTTTTGGTATTTTAAAAGAAAAATTTACCTATTCTGTGAAGGGAATCATCCTACTTTAGAGAATTAAGCATAGGAAGATTCATTTTGAGGGGGAATGATGATGGAATGCAGAAAGGTTTATAAAGACTTTAATATGGTAGGTATGAAAAACAGTGGAGTGTTTGCCGATTTTGGAACTTTAGTCCCTCAGTCTGCGGGTCGATTTTTAGAGCGCTCACACGAAATTCAAAATCGCTCTGACACGGAAATTGCACTTTATGAACACAAAAGAGATGAAGATCATCTGGAAGGACACTATTTTGTAGGGTTAATTGTGGATAATCATGTAAATGAAGTTCCTTCTGGCATGGATTATATTAAAGCATCTCACAATTACGCGACCACAAGAGGGAAAATAAGCGATGTAGGGGAGTTACATTTACAATTATCGAAATGGGCGGAACAGCAAGGTTTTGAAAGGAACATGGAATCTTATATTATCGAGACCTATCATCCAAGTGATAACGATGAGGAAGATGTTGAGATTTACTTACCAATTTATTAAATAGGCTCTGTTTAATTTATTGTTAATTTTCTCAAAAAGAATAAGCATATTCAAATTTCTCTCGAATATGCTTATTCTTTGAGTTAGAGAAATAGTTATTCACTTTCCTCTGGTTCATAAAGACTCCAAATGCATAATCCGTATAACGGAATTAATATCACTATACTAATGAATAATAAATTTCCCACTCACCATTTAACTATTAATACATATACGTTTTATCTTAATTTAAGACTCACTTATGCTTCCCTGATCTTGCATAAGAGCAACTTATTTTTTATCATTCTACAAATATTCCCAACTACCAATATACGGGTTAACTTTTTAAAGTGTGTGTACTTCAACTAAAGGGGTTTATTTGAAGTACAAGCAATACGAAACAGTAGTAGAAATAAAGGACTTATACAAAATTTTACTATGAGTTGAAAAAATAACACGGGTTAGTTAAAGAAACATATAAATGGGGTGGAGTATATGAGTGAACGATTTGAATTAAGTTTTAAAAATAAGGAAGTAAGAATGTGGTTCTATTTGATGGGCCCAACTGTAATTGTAGGAGGCTTAATTCTGCTTTATGGTAAACACAAATATCAATATGTTCAATTTTCAATGTTAGTAATAGCAGTGATTACCTTTTATTTATGGCGTTTTCTTTACAGGAGGAAACAGAAGAAAGAAATTAATAACCTTACTTAAGTTAAGGATGCTTTGGTTGGATTGCATACGCGGCTATTTTTACTTATTGAACTAAAGGGGTTGTATAAAAGGGACCTTATAATTCCTTAAAATAAGATCATTGAAATATTGTTGGAATTTCATAAAGAAATTCGAAAGCGGCTGAAATACAACTTCAGTCGCTTTTTTCTGTGATAATGAGTTCCAAAAAAAGGGCAAAAAGGATTCTTCATGAGCGGTCGATTTGAGGACAACTATCCTTTACAATAGGAAGATATGGTTTGGACGGGTTAGGAGTGTTTCAGAGGTGAGTGTGATAGTAAGTGAAATAACACGGTGTAACTTAGCCGTGAGCAGCCGGTTTAAGAAAAATAAACCGAAAATGGCTGAAGAGATGACGAACTTGTTGAATGTGTCTCCAGTTGTGGATGTTCATATGGAACGCCTTTCAGATGGACAGACGAATCAAAAACGCGTGTCTTTATATATAGAGTCAGAAGCCATTGAAGGTACGCCAGTCATGGAGTGCGAATGGATTGGTAACGGACTTGAGGTCGTTCATTTCTATATAACTAAAAAGCGTATTCAATTAGGAAATAACCGCCATTTGCAGATGAGGATGGCATTTGACCGTAAAGGTTTGGTGTCTACGGAAATGACGCTCGCTCTTTATAGGATTATTCAGTCTCTACCTATTGCTTCCGACCGATCGGAGTACGTAAAAAAACGGATTTCGAGCTGGGAATCTTATTTACGGGTAATGGAGCGTAATGCAGATGTCGAAAGACTTGAAATTGGAATCCGTAATGCCCGATTAAGTATGGATTTCCGTAAAGTCACATTTGAGCTTCATAAGCTGCCGAATGGGTTTGATAAGTATTACAAAAAGTCGGCTGTTAAGTTAGTAGCGACGAACCAAAGTCTTGGGAATGTTGTGCAGGTGCAAATGGGCAAACGAACCATTGATGTAGAACTTGCCAAGGATCTTCAGGAAAAAGCACGAACGGGAAAATGGCGAGTGCCGGCAAACGGAAAGCTTGCATTCGATAATGTAGCGGAAATGGCACAAATTAATCGTTTGAAAGATGGGTTCAAGCGTCTGGAAAATGGCTGGGCAGTTAATCCGAACCTGGAAAAGCTGTTATTCGAGAAACGTCCGACTGTGAGAAAAGGGAAGGTTCCGGAAGACTTAACCTTCAAGCAAAATCTGAATGAATTTCAACGACAGGCAGTAGAAGGCGCGATTGCCGCACAGGATATGTATGTCATACAAGGGCCACCCGGAACAGGAAAGACCACGGTTATTTCTGAAATTTGTTATCAGCATGCGAAAATGGGTTTGAAAACGCTAGTAGCATCACAATCGAATTTGGCGGTTGATAATGCACTGGGTAAATTACTGACGGATCAGGACATACGAATTTTACGAATCGGTCGAAGTGAAAGCATCGAGGAAGAAGGGCAGCGTTTTGTTGAAGAACAAGTTGCTCTTTACTGGAAGCAACAGACGCTTTTGTCGATCCAGACGCATGTAAATCAGTTTGAAAAAGAGGGACAGGTTCTTCTTACTTCTATTAAAGAAACTGAAGCAACAATCGACCGTCTGAAGGGTGAAATAGAGACTCTTGAAACGAAGAAAACGGAAAAGAATCAAGCCAAAGAAAATTTGAACAGACTTCAGCACGAACTGAAGTCAAGTCAGTCATACGTTCAAGAGTTGAAGCGAAAAAAAGATCAATTTGATTTTCAATTGATTATGAGTCAGGACATTTTTGAGGATGCAAAAAGCCGATATGAACGGTTGAATGACCAAGTATCTCTTTTTTCGGGCACAGATGAATTTGCTAAACTTCACATTAAACTCAATGATGAAGTTCAAGTACTTCAAAAACAGTTAGCATATTTACAAACGGCAACATCTCTTCAACAGAGAAGAAATGAGCATCAGGATCATGTGGACCAATTGAAGATGGCCTCTGCTCAGCTAGCGACTTTAGAACATATAGCGAAGCAAATCCCAAATGTTAAGAAAATCCCTGAATTACAAAAGTTGATGGGGCAGGAATCATGGGCTCGTTCTTCTGAAATCAACTCGATTCTTCATCATATGGAACAGTTGCGTATGAACTATCAAGCTTCGATTCAAACTGGGAATCATTCCGAAGTGGATGACACGTTGAATAAAGCCATTATTTATGCAGAACAGCAACTAAACGCGCATCAATACAATATGAAGATGCTCGCAAAAAAGATATCGATGATGCCTCATGTTGTTGGAGTGAAGCTTGAAGATCGGTATGTAAAAAAAGTGGTAGACGCATTTCGGGATTATGCCAAACAAATGAACGCATTCCGGGAGCCGTTAAATCAAACGGACCGACAAAAATTGTCGGCAATTTATGAACATATGATGGTCCTGAAAGCATCCAGAAATGTTGGATTAACACGTAATGGTGCACAAGGAAACGCGCAAATAAAGAATGAAATTTTGACTTCATTTGAACAGCTGAAAGAAGTCGTTGGACAAACTCTTGTAACACGTCTGCAGGAGTTAGCTTCAGAGACCACTTTATTGACTCCAAAACTTTCTGCACTGGTTGAAGAAATTGATTCTATTGAAAAGAATCTTTCCGGTATGCGTGAAACGATACCCAATCAAGAAGTACTTGTTCCAATGGTCGAAATCAAAAAGGCTCTTGTGGAAAAAGAGGCAGAGCTTGAGCGGATGGGAACAGAAGAGAGCTACGTAGAAGGTTTGGTACAAGCAACTTCCGTGCAACAAGAGGTTATGCAAAAACGTGAAAACGAAATGAACCTAATCCAAGATACGATGGCAGATTTAGCACAAAAATTGACTGACGAACAGTTCAAGCAATCGACGATCAATAAAGAAGTGACCGACCTTGAAGTAATTATCAGTATCGATGTAGATGCTTTATTGAACGAAGTGAAAACGAACTTCGAGAAAACGTCAGCACAATTAATCGAATTAAAACGAAAAGAAACTTTCCTGAACGTTTCCAACGACATTCGTCTCGAGTGGCAGGATATGCTGGGACAATCAACTGCTTATGATATGGATGAAATCAAGAAATTGTATATTCAGTATGCGAATGTGATTGGTGTAACGTGTTCGATTTCGGCAAGTAAGGATTTTGTGACACAGTATCCCGATTTTGATGTGGTCATTATTGATGAAGTATCAAAAGCAACACCACCTGAATTACTTCTGCCGATGTTAAAAGGGAAGAAAATCATTTTGGTTGGCGATCATCATCAACTGCCTCCGTTGGTCGGACAGGACACGATGGACGAAGTGCTCGAAGATATGACTGATGCACAAGAGAAAGCTGATTTGACATCGATTTTGAAAGAATCTATTTTTGAACGATTGTTCAATGATTTGCCTGAAGACAGCAAGGCAACGCTTCGCATTCAATACCGAATGCATGAGCACATAATGGAAACAATCAACCCATTCTACCGTGAAAACAATTACGGATTGGAATGCGGACTGGCTGATTCGAACAAAGATCGTGATCACTTGCTGGATGGCAAGCTGTTCAAACGTGGGCAGCATATCATTTGGTACGATATGCCGAATGAGCAAGGATTTCTTGAGGAGCGGGAGCAGCATAGCCGTAGCTATTACAATGCAGCTGAGCTGAAACAAATCCGTGAATTATTACTGGATTTGGATCAGGCGACGGCTCACGCGAAAAAGGATGGCCGTCTGAATGCCAACGTGAAGAAGAAAGTAGGCGTCATAAGTTTTTACGGGGAACAAGTGAAAAAAGTGGATCGTCTTCTCAGCCAAGAACTCGACCTGCCTCACCTTCATTGCCGAACAGGAACAGTCGATAAATTCCAAGGGATGGAAATGGATGTTATCATTCTGAGCTTCGTGCGTAATCATCACCAGAAGGATGGGAACATTGGGTTCTTAAAGGATTACCGACGATTAAACGTGGCACTTTCTCGAGCACGTGAACTTCTTATGATTGTCGGCAGTGCGGACATGTTCACGAAAAAAGCCCACGGCGAATCCCAAAAGATCATGTTCCAACACGTATTGAATGTCGTAGAGAAATACGAGGGATTGAAACAATTGGAAACTAACGCAGGCAGGAAGTGATTTTATGAGCAAACAACTTGATACAGAAATGTCGAAAGTATCGACCGTGTTGCTGGAACAACGCCATCTGCGCTTGCTTGGAAGTGAGAGTTGGGGGTTTCCGCTTCAACTTGCGAACATTCAGATGACAACGGGTATCCGAAGTCAAATGGATGTCCTGATGAAAATGATCTTGAAGATTTTGGGGAAACTGGACGTCAAACACACTGAAGAAATCAGCGAATTGCTGGCGGTGGAAAACATTTTTGTGGATCATATGCTGAAGCTGATGATACAAAATCAGATGGTTGAGTTAAATGAAGGTTTCTATCGGCTGACCGACCTTGGGATTGAACAACTGAAAGTAGGTACGTTCGTGCATGATTCCTTAGAGGAAGAGGTCGAAGTTGCATTTAGTCCCTATCATAACGATGCTCTCATTCGAGATACCAATCAAACGTCAGTAGAGGCAGACGATCAACTTCCTGATTATCGTTTTGGTGAAGACAACAATCAATTAAATGTGAACGAACTGAAAGACTCACAAATAATACAAATCATCGAGGACTCGGGCTTCGAATTTATAGTGGAGAACGGTCAGAAACAGATTGAAGAGATTTGCACAATTGAACTGCAAGACACATTACGAGTAGCTTGCTTCGAATTCCACATGCATGACACAACTGAAGATACTGTTTTTATACGTGTCTGGAATACGTGGACGGGCCAATTCGATGTGAAATTTGAAACGGAACTTAATCAGAAGGAAGCAAGCCGTCTAAGAAAACACTACTTTGATCAACCGACATCATAACTTTTATATAAGCTCTGATAAACTATATTGTTGATCTCAGTTCCAACGCACTTTCATGTTTCGAAGCTAGCGTAGCGATGCCGAAACAGAAACACCGGTTTTCCAAGCGCCGAGGAGTCTTGGCGCTCGCCCTAGAAAAGCGTAGCTGTTTTGCGAAATATTAACATCAACATTTAACGTAGTTCTAATTTAAATGAGGTGAGCTAAATGACAGTTAATCATAAGCTTGGTGGTATGGAATGTATGGGCTGCGCGTTGGCAAAAAAAGATTTATCTGTTCACGTGGTTTATGAAGATGAGTTCGTTTGTTGCATTTTAGACCATGATCCATTTAACGAAGGACATACTTTAATCTTACCTAAGCAGCATTTTCGCTATGTTGATGAATTTGATTCAGAAACTGCAATTGCTGTAATGAAAGCATCTCAACTACTTTCAAAAGCCTTAAAAAATATATTTAATCCCAATGGAATAACGGTTTGTCAAAACGGTGGCACAATCGATGAATTATCACATTACCACATGCACATTGTGCCAAGATATGAAAATCAATCATTCGCAAGTTTCTATACAGAAGAACCTTGGGACAATGAAGACCTTAAAGAAAAACTGCCTAGAACACGCAATGAATTAGCAAAGGTGATTAGTGAGTTATACTAACCATAAGCATACTAATTATTATCAGACCGCTGAATTTTAATCTTCAGTGGTCTTTAAATATTTGTCGTGGTTCGACATGAAGCGACAAAAAGATGAGTGGATAGCCTTTACAATATGAAAAGACAGATCAAATTGAAGAAGTATTAAGTTACCCGTTTCAATCCAGTCAGTATTAATCGTCATCGTATTACTTTTTAATGTTCAATTTTAAAAAATACATACAAGTGAGGTATCATAATGAAATTTGAAATCAAACGTGAACGATTATTAGATGGGTTAAATGATGTAATGAAAGCAGTAAGTTCTAAGACAACGATTCCAATTTTAACCGGGATTAAATTAGAACTTACAGAAGCAGGTTTACATATTACGGGTAGTGATTCCGATATCACGATTCAAACTTTTATAAAAGCCGAAGAAAATGGCGAACAGGTTATCAATATTTTTGAAAACGGAACTATTGTGGTACAAGCCAGAATGTTTAATGAGATTGTACGAAAACTGCCAACAAATGCTGTTGAAATTGAAGTCAATGAGCAAAATCGGACGCATATTCGTTCAGGTAAGTCAGAATTTCATTTAATCGGATTGGATGCTTCTGAATATCCCTTACTTCCTGAAATTCAAGATAATCGACAGTTTAGCATTCCAGCAGATTTACTAAAATCCACTATTCGTGAAACAGTATTTGCAGTCTCTACATCAGAAACCCGTCCAGTATTAACCGGTGTTCACTGGCAATTGAAAAGCGGAGTTCTTCAGTGTGTAGCGACGGATAGTCACCGTTTGGCAAGGCGGAAAATGAACTTAAAGCAATTGCCCGAGGAAGAGTTCAGTGTAGTAATCCCTGGTAAAAGCTTAAGTGAATTAAATAAAGTCATTGCTGATTCTTCCCAGCCTGTACATATTATGATGACACAACAGCAAGTGTTGTTTAAAACAGAAGGTGTATTATTCTATTCGCGTTTGCTAGAAGGGAATTATCCAGACACATCCCGGTTGATTCCAAACGAATATAATACGACAATCTCGCTTGATGGAAAGGCTTTACTTCAAGCAATTGATCGTGCTTCGTTACTCGCACGTGAAGAACGTAATAATATTGTGCGATTAACTTCATTGGGTGGAAACCTCATTGAAATATCCTCCAGTTCACCCGAAGTGGGACAAGTAGAAGAAGAAATTCAGGCAACATCTATTGAAGGAGAAGAGCTGAAAATTTCCTTCAGTGCGAAATATATGATGGATGCGTTAAAATCTTTTGGTGGCCACGATATAAAAGTTCAATTTACAGGAACCATGCGACCATTTATCTTGAATTCTGTTCACGATGACGCGGTTCTGCAATTAATAGTACCTGTTCGAACGTATTAAATGACAAAAATTAAGAAACGAGTTGAGACTTAGTCGCAGCTCGTTTCTTCTATTTACTTACAGCTCATAATCAATTTTTTTCTTCTACCCGTGGGAATTTAGAAAATAAAAGTACCTTATATAAGTAGAAGGAGAGATGAATATGAAAAACTTGAAAATAGAGCATATCGGTGGAACGTACACTGTAATTGAGCATGGAAAGGACCGATACCAGCTCGTTGGAATTATCGGGGAGTATGAAGTGGAAGATGTTTATAAAGCAAAGAAGATGGGAGTAATGAACGGATGATTGATTTCATTGAGAAAATAGTAGATGCAGAACAATTAATTCACGGATTCGATTATGCAATTGTCTCGATAATCGTTCTTGACGAAGACTTTGAAACTTATTCTGTAGATGAATGGTATAACATGGATAGCCTAGCCTATTTCGAAACGGAACGATTGAAGAAGAATCACTATCAAGCTTTTCTGGAATTATGGAAAGGGAGCAGGTCTGGGAATGTGGGGATGGGAATCACCCCGACTCAGTATATCCGTAATGCCACATTCTATTTACCGAAAGTGAGAATCGATTTGAGTGCAGCTATTACATTTAGCCTTGGCGTTGTGGAAATATTAAGAGGAGAGTATGCAGGTCAATTCATGCTTTATTATTCAATGAAAATGAATGAAGAAGATTTGGTAGAAGCAGATGCTCTTGATGAAATTCTTATGCTTAAACTTTATTTCCAATACACCAACCCGTTTGATTACTATGACAAAGGCGTAGATTTCCTGATCAAGAACAAATGGGGCTACACCGAACATTTGATCATGAATAAGAGAGCAGAAGTGAGAGCACGGTTTAAGGAAATATCGGAATATCATGTAAGTGGTGGCACTAGTCATCTATTGGAGAAGAGTCAGAGGGAGGCTATAGTCAATTAGTGATGAGTGGACGGAAAATCATCACTAATGGTCAGAAACACTCTGCGAGTGGACGAAAACCTATCGCCAGCGGACAAAGAAACAAACTGAGTGGACGGAAATATATCCCGAATGGACGAAAACACACCATCTTTGGATAATCCCAGTACAAAAATTCACCAACTTCAGCAAAAGACCTCCGATCAACTTAGAAAGGAGGAGTTTTAGGAAATGGCTATGCTTTGTCGGTGTCGCCAAAAACAAGCCAATTATTTTTGCTCATAGTATTGAGCATCTTGTCCTTCCAAGAGGTCGAGCATTTGAAAATAGCCGGGAATGTTATCGACTTCATAATTTCGGATGCATTCAAGCAATTTGATTTTCAGTTCTTGGGACAAGTCTTCCCTGTGTTGCCATTTTGTCTGATGTAAAGAGCGATCAATTTTCGGAGCAAACAAATCAATGACGATGGCCAGTGAATCGTTATCCGTTCTTGACTGCTTTACTAAAGTAAATAAACTTTCACTCATTACTGCCCCTTCCTTCTCAGTTCGGTTTCTATTATCTCTCTAATCTTTCTTAATGCTTTTGTATGACTTTTGGAAACGGCTTGCTGGGATTTATTCAGGCTGCATGCGATTTCGGAATCGTTCAACCCATAAATGTAAGCCAAACTCAGTACTTGCTGCTGATTTTCTGTGAGTGATTGAATCGCATGAAAAATCTCATAGCTTGTCAAATGGTCCCCAATAGTGGATGAAGCAATGAAAATATCCGTATTTTCCATGTTTTCCGAAGAACTCAGTAAATCAAGGAATGTTAATTCACCATCTTCTTTTAAAGGTCTGTCCAAAACTAACTGGTACCGTTCGGAGATCAGTTTAATTTTCTTATCGTAATTGATTGCATTAAAATAAATGGTTTGTGATAAATAAGTGGTAAATCTGATGTTGAAGTAAAATTCCCTGAACGTATCATCTAATTTCTTCTTTAATTCGGCAGTGGGTTGATTCCTGACTTCTATCAACAATGCAATATGTTCTGGAATTTCCAAAAACGATTTGATGATAGGATTTTGACGGTGTTTCTCCAGTTTATCCCAGTAAGTCTCAACACTTTGATTATGATGATCGAATAACTCTTTCATCTTTATACCCCCCGCAAAGAACGCTAGTTCGGTTAAGCGGTTAAAAAAATTTAAAGAAACTTCAATTTCGTTGTTATAAATAATCTTTGATGTCTTCATTCAACTGAAAAATGACATCTTCCAATTTTTCAATTTTCTTCTCAAATCGATAGAAAAGATAAATAGTGATGGCAATCGGAAATCCAAAATTACCTATTACTGTCGTCCATAATGGAACATCTACTGTACTCATGAAATATCCCCGCCTTCTTTATTAGTATTTATTTGATAAAGAAGATAGATGCGACCATTTCACAACTCCTTGAAAAAGTTTATTGAAAAAATTTGATATTTATGCATAGAACTAGGTAAGCAACGAAACAATCGCAAATACAGATGCCTTTTAATCAAAGGCACCTGCTATTTATTATATTGAAACAAGTGATTCTACTATTTTTTGATCGAAAACTGTTTTAATATAATCTGGAAGTGTCAAATAAATTAAGCCATTTCCTTCAATATTGGGAGAGTTTCCAAGCGGTACCGTCCGTTTGATTAGTTGGGCATACAATTCGGGAACGGTCAGCTCTCTTTTAAACGATGAATTCGCCATTATTTTAATTAATGCCAAGGCACCCGTTACGTGAGGGGTCGCCATTGAAGTGCCGCTTAAAGTGGCATACGTTCCGTTTAAATATGTGGACGTCACTTTTTCACCGGGTGCGACCAAATCAACTTCGTTATTGGAATTGGTAAATTCAGAGGACTCGCGCTCCATATTAACAGCCCCAACACTAATTACCTCGTTGTAACAGGCAGGATATCCAAGTTCATCCGTTGAATCTTGGCCGTCGCCTGCATTACCCGCAGCACACACTACCAAAATCTTTTGATTGACCGCTTCGATAATAGCTTCGTGAAGTTCTTTCACATCTGATGGCCCACCTAAAGACATCGAGATAATATCCACTTTTTGTTCAATTGCATAATGGATGGCATTGATGATCCAATCATATTGACCAGAACCATTTCTTCCAAGAACCTTCAATATCAAGAGGCTTGCTTCCGGAGCAACACCTACGACACCTTGGTTATTGAGAGTTGCCGCAATCGTACCGCACACATGGGTTCCATGACCATTATTATCCTCGAAATTCTCAGGGTCTTTTTTGTAATCATTCGTAAAATTGCGCCCCCCTATGATACGTTCCTTTAAATCAGGATGGTTCGTATCACAGCCTGTATCCAAAATTGCGACGGTAATGCCTTTTCCTTTTGTTTCTTTCCACATTTCAGGGGCTTGAATGATTTCGACCCCTTTTGGAATTTCGTTCACCATGTCCAGTTGCTCTACTACGCTGTACGGTATTAATTGTACTAATTTTTCCATGTTCCCCCTCCTCAAATTATTAGTAAGCGAAATCTGGATGTATATTAATAGTATCAATTTTCTGAAAAGTAAAATAGATTCAAAGGTAGCATTAATTGGAAGAAAATAATAGGTAATTTATAACAATATTTTACTATAAATTACTATTTGGCTGTTATTTTTAAAGTTCATAGCAATAAAAAGTAATATTTGATCAATTTTTCCCACCTCAATCTTATTTGAAATTAGGAAATAGGGAGATTTTATCAAGTTCAACCATAGTGTGTTACCATTAATATACAAATATCACTGGCCGTTAGAAACGCTCAAAATTCAATGTATTTCAAGAAGGAGGGTAAAAAATGAAAAAGGGATGGGCAGTATTCGCTGCATTTTTTTTGATCGTCATCTTCCTCTCAGGTTGTCGGGATAAAGTGACACCGGAGGAACGATTGGCGGAATATTTGGGGCATTGGAACAATGGGGAATTCGCTGATATGTATAGCAACTATCTGAATGAAGAAACGAAAGACATATATGGAAAGAAAGGTTTTGTGGAAAGGCAGGAAAAGCTGCAAAAAGATTTAGGTATCGAAAATGTGGAAGTAACGTATACGAAGCCAGCTAAAGATATTGAGTGGGACAGCGAGAAACCGGCAAATTTTCCAATACAAGTAAAAATGGAAACAGTTGCTGGACCGGTTGAATTCGAGAAAACAATGACTTTGGTCCACGAAACACACGATGAGATAGAGGATTGGTTTGTGGATTGGGATTCATCATTCATTTTTCCTGAGCTAGGAGAAAAAGATACGATAAGGATTTCAACAACGACTTTTGCACGTGGTGAAATTCTTGACCGCAACGGACTCCCGATTGCTGTGAATGGAACTGGTTATGAAATCGGAATTGTGCCAGGGAAGTTCACAGATGACGAGAAAAAAGCGGAGTTAATCGAGCTCCTCGGTACTACAGCAAAATACATTGACAGTCAGTTGAACCAGAGTTGGGTCAAGCCTGATTATTTTGTGCCGATTGCAAAAGTTTCGAACAATGACATTCCATTACTGGAAAAGCTTGCTGAAATTCCAGGCGTCACACGGAAGGAAACACCGATGCGTGAATATCCGTATGGAGAAGCACTTTCCCATTTATCTGGCTTTATTGGTGTGATTACAGCGGAACAGTTGGAAAAGCGTAAAGATGAAGGGTATACAGAAAGCGACCTCATTGGCAGACAAGGCTTGGAACGATTACTCGAAGATCGACTGCGGGGAGAAAACGGGATTCTTATCTACATCGATAAAGCAGAAGAAGGTGCCGAAGCGGTAACAGTTGCAGAAAGGCCGGCAGTAGACGGGGAAACGGTTTCATTGACGATTGATGCCCAGTTACAAAAACAAACGTATCAAGCCATGCGTGGCGAAGCGGGTACGAGTGCGGCCGTAAATCCCAAAACTGGTGAGACACTAACTCTTGTCAGTTCCCCAGGGTTCAATCCGACTGAGTTTATGCTGGGAATCAGTGGCGAGCGCTACAAAGCACTTGAGACGAACCCGCTGAAACCGTTGTTCAATCGTTTTACAGCCGCTTACGCTCCGGGATCGACATTAAAACCGATCACGGCAGCAATCGGGTTGGAGGCGGGTACACTTAATCCAACTGAAGGGCTGACGATTAACGGAAAGACATGGCAAAAAGATGCATCTTGGGGCGATTACAAGGTCACGCGTGTCCACGCTGAAGCACCCAATCCGATTGATTTGAATAAAGCTCTCGTCTATTCGGACAATATTTACTTTGCGCAGCAAGCACTTGATATGGGGAGTAAGACATTTGTGGAAGGACTGAAGCGTTTCGGTTTCGATGAAGAAATTCCGTTCACTTATGGGATGAAGCCTTCCCAAATTTCAAATGAGGGGACAATTGGGTCACAAGGTCAGCTTGCGGATACGTCATTCGGCCAAGGCCAAATGTTGACCAATATCCTTCATCTTGCATCGATGTATGAAGTCTTTCTGACAGAAGGTCTTATGTATAAACCTACCTTGTTTTTGGAGGAAGAAGACGCTCAAGTTTGGAAGGAAGGACTTGTGAGTGCAAAAAATGCGTCAATTATTAGAACCAGTCTACGAAACGTTGTGGTGGATGGCTTTGCACAAGCTGCCAATTTGCCGTCGGTTCCGCTTGCAGGAAAAACGGGAACGGCAGAACTCAAAGCGGCTTCGGAAGATAATGGTAGGGAAAATGGGTTTTTTGTTACTTACAACTCAGAGAATCCAGATTTCATTTTGGCGATGATGATTGAAGGGGTGGAAGATAACGGAGGCAGTGCTTATGTAGCTGAGCTTGTATCGAGAGTCTTTGCACCTACGGGAGAAAATCAATAGAAAAGCATGGAAAAAGGGGACTGAATAAATATTATTCAGTCCCCTTTTTCAGCATCTACTTATGAATGAACACTTTCTTTAAGCAGTTCTTTCACAAGTTCCTTATTGCGTGCTTTAAAGACATCATTGTGTGAAGAGACCATGGCTATTTGATCCGCTTCAGGTTCAATATATTTCTTTGCTTTATTTACTGCATTCGCAGCATCGTGGAAAGTTCCTGCAATCAGGTTAAGTTTTCCTTCATGCTTCAAAATATCGCCAGCTGCAAAAATACCTGGAATTGAGGATTCACTGTTCACGCTTCCTGCGATAAAGTAGCCATCTGCCAGTTCCATTTTTACAGAACTATTTTCTAGCAACGCGATATCTTGTTCGAATCCATGGTTAATAACGATTTCATCCACTGACAAGTATTGTTTTTCACCAGTCATGGCATCTGTTAATTCGACCGTTTCAATGCGAGAATTATCCGTAGAAGCAATCAATTTAGATATGGACGTTTGGAATATGCAAATTGCATTACTTTCCAAAAGCTTGGTGACCTGTGCTTCATGTCCCGTGAAATCGTCTTTTCTGCAGACCACGATGACTTGTTTGGCAATCGCTGCGAGTTCATTGGCCCAGTCAATGGCTGAATTCCCTCCACCTGAAATGATTACCTTTTTATCTTTAAAGTGCATCAAGGACTTAATGGTATAATTCAAGTTACTTACTTCAAATCGGTCAGCACCTTCAATTTGAAGCTTTTGTGGAGTAAGGATACCGCTTCCAGTTGCGACGATGATTGTTTTGGATAAATGCTGTTCATTCTTATCGGTAATCAGTTCGAATAATTGATCTGCCCTCTGATGGATGGCCCCGATTTTTGTGTTCAGCACGACGGTTGGCTGAAACGTCAATCCTTGCTCAACCAGTTTATCGATAAGCATGGCTCCTGGCAGTGGAGGGTGTCCTCCGACATCCCAAATCATCTTTTCAGGATACACATGAATTTTGCCGCCAAGTTGAGGTTGGAATTCAATAATTTTCGTTTTTAGTCCGCGAAGTCCACTGTAAAAACTGGCATATAAACCTGCAGGTCCTCCACCAATGATGGTTACATCATACTCTTCTAAATGCTTCATTTTTTCAATCCTTCCTCAACAGGTAAAATCGTGTGATTTCGAATTTTATATATAGTATAGTGCTATTGACAGGCTTAGCTTACCCTATTATAGTTAGTTTGTAAATGATATTGATAATCGTTATCAGTAAATATAAATAATTTGGTGAAAGGAGGTTGAAAATGGTTCGGCTAAAAGCAAAAGAACTGCAAATCCGATATGGTGATCGAACAATTGTTGAGAACTTATCTGTTTCCATACCAGATGAAAAAATCACTGTCATTATCGGTCCGAATGGCTGTGGGAAATCCACCTTATTAAAAGCAATGACTCGTATCATTCCTCATCAAAAAGGCTCCGTTGTTCTTGACGGCGAAAGCATTGTCAAAGAACCCACAAAAAGGCTTGCACAGAAAATTGCAGTACTGCCTCAGACTCCAGAAAGTGCAGGTGCACTGACTGTTGGAGAATTGGTTTCATATGGACGATTTCCGCATCAGAATCGATTCGGCCGCTTGACCAAAAAGGATTTGGAGATGATTGACTGGGCACTTGAAGTTACAGGAACTAAATTCTTCAAGTCACATCCCGTTGATTCACTCTCGGGTGGACAGCGTCAACGTGTGTGGATTGCCCTGGCCCTTGCTCAGGAAACCGATATGATTTTTTTGGATGAACCAACAACCTATCTGGATATGGCGCATCAACTGGAGATTCTTGAATTGTTGCAGCAGTTGAACGTTACGGAAAAACGCACCATTGTGATGGTGTTGCATGATTTGAATCATGCTGCCCGTTTTGCGGATTACATTATCGGGATGAAGTTTGGGAAAATCGTGAAGTCTGGCCCCAGTGAAGAAATTATCACGAAACCTGTATTACGCGAACTGTTTCAAATCGATGCTGAAATTGGCGAAGATCCACGTACAGGAAAACCGATTTGTATTACCTATAATTTAGTAAGAGGAGAATGACATAAAATGAAAAAATACTCATACCTATTCATAGCGCTACTTGTGATGTTTGTATTAGCTGCATGCGGCGGCAATAAAGAAGAAGGAAAATCATCTTCCAAAGAAGGTGACTCTTCAGAGCCATCAACAATCACGTATGAATCCGAAAACGGACCTGTTGAAGTGCCTGCTGACCCACAACGTGTCGTAGTTTTATCATCATTTGCAGGTAATGTCATGGCATTAGATGTTCCTTTAGTTGGTGTTGACTCTTGGTCGAAAATGAATCCACGCTTTGAAGAAAAACTTGAAGGCGTTGAGGAAGTAACGGATGAAAACCTGGAGAAAATCATTGAAATGGAACCGGATTTAATTATCGGTCTTTCTAATATCAAAAATGTGGACAAACTGAATGAAATTGCACCAACTGTTACCTTTACGTATGGAGCGGTTGACTATTTAACGCAGCACGTAGAAATAGGGAAACTACTTAATAAAGAAGAAGAAGCACAAGCTTGGGTAGACGATTTCAAAAAACGTACGCAAGAAGCAGGCGATGAAATCAAAGCGAAAATTGGTGAAGATGCGACTGTCACTGTAATTGAAAGCTTTGACAAAGAATTGTATGTATTCGGCGACAACTGGGGCCGCGGTACAGAAATCCTTTATCAGGAAATGGGTCTGGGAATGCCTGAGAAAGTAAAAGAAATGGCATTGAAAGATGGTTACTATGCATTATCTGCTGAAGTTTTACCTGAGTATGTTGGAGACTATTTAATCTTCAGCAAAAATAAAGATGCAGACAACTCATTTGAAGGTACAGAAACATTCAAGAATATCCCGGCAGTAAAAAACAACCAGATGTATACTGTGGATGCAATGGAGTTTTACTTCAACGATCCTTTGACACTGGATTATCAATTGGAATTCTTCAAAGAATCGTTCTTGGGGAACTAAATCATGTTCAATTTTCGGCTTCAACGCATTCCTTATTCTATTAAACTGGGGATGAGTTTGATTCTGATGATCGTACTTTTCGGCATGGCATTAGTTTTCGGGGCGGCAGATACAAGCGTGAAAGATGTTTTATCTGCCTTACTTTCAAGTGCTCCGAATGACCAAGCCATAATGTTGCGGGAGATACGTTTTCCGCGAGAAGTAGCCGCTGCCCTAATAGGCGCGGCTCTTGCCGTTTCAGGTGCTATTATTCAGGGGATGACTCGTAACCCACTTGCCGATCCAGGCTTACTCGGATTGACTGCCGGTGCCAATGCAGCGCTTGCTATAACATTGGCATTTTGGCCAACTGTTAATTATTTTGGTGTAATGCTCGCATGTTTCGCGGGAGCGGCAGTCGGAGCGATTCTCGTATTCGGGTTCAGCTCGTTTCATCCAGAAGGCTTTACAACTTTACGGATCGTGCTTGCAGGAGCAACCATTTCAGCTTTTCTCTATGCTATTGCTGAAGGTGTCGGTTTATATTTTAAAATATCGCAACAGGTTTCCATGTGGACTGCAGGTGGCATGGTCGGGACGACTTGGAATCAAGTGTTGTTAATTGCGCCAATTGTTTTGGTCGGGATTATCATTTCTTTGATGTGTTCACGCCAATTAACCATTCTTTCATTGAGTGAAGAAATGGCACTTGGGCTCGGGCAACGTGTCCGATTGATCAAGTCGATTTTGTTTGTACTCGTCATCATTTTAACAGGCGCGTCTGTGGCACTTGTCGGCAATTTGGCATTCTTCGGGCTGATGGTGCCTCATATTGTGCGGGCAATAGTCGGTACGGATTATCGCTTTGTGCTTCCGATGTCAGCCATACTTGGAGCGGCTTTCATGTTGCTCGCGGATACCGTCGCTCGTACAATTAACGCTCCGTATGAAACTCCCGTGGCGGCTGTTGTTGCCATTATGGGCTTGCCATTCTTCTTGTACATTGTACGTAAAGGAGGGCAAAGTTTCTCATGATCGAAAAATCCATTATTCGAAAACAACGGTTATTGCTGATTGTCTTTTCAATATTGATTGTGACCACTGCGGTCATCAGTCTTGGTCTCGGCTATTCGTCCGTTTCCTACGACCGAATCATTCCGACAATTCTTGGACAAGGGGATTTTAAAGAAGAATTCGTTCTTTTCTCGGTCCGTCTGCCTCGGATAGTCATTACGCTTTTGGCGGGAATGGCGCTAGCCTTATCAGGTGCGTTGTTGCAGGGGATTACCCGCAATGAATTGGCGGATCCCGGTATTATCGGCATCAATTCTGGAGCAGGGGTTGCCGTTGCTATTTTCTTTTTGTACTTCCCAGTGGAGGTGGGGGCATTTATTTATGTATTGCCTTTCGTTGCTTTCATCGGTGCTTTGCTGACAGCTGGAATTATTTATGCGTTTTCTTACAGCCGTACGACTGGTATGCAACCAGTGCGTCTAGTATTGGTAGGGGTCGGTATGTCCATGGCATTGTCAGGTGCCATGATTGTATTGATTTCTTCTGCTGACCGAATTAAAGTCGATTTCATTGCTCGTTGGCTTGCCGGGGGTATTTGGGGGACGGACTGGCCGTTTGTATTGGCAATTTTGCCATGGTTGGTCGTACTAATCCCGTTTGCTATCATTAAAGCGAACCGGTTGAACATCCTTGGGCTGGGTGAACCAGTAGCAATTGGCGTAGGTCTGTCCGTTCAGAAAGAGCGTATTGTCCTAACACTTGCAGCTGTGGCACTTGCAGCATCAGCTGTTTCTGTAACAGGAGGGATTTCGTTCATCGGGTTGATGGCACCACATATTGCACGTACGCTTATTGGTCCCAGACACCAGCTGTTTCTACCGCTATGCGTACTCATTGGTGGCTGGCTCCTGCTCATTGCGGATACAATCGGCCGCAATATTGTTGAACCGAATGGACTTCCGGCAGGCGTCATGGTGGCACTGATCGGTGCACCATATTTTATTTACCTACTAACTAAAAAGTGATTTCCAAGTGAATTAAGAGTAACCTTAAATTCATAATGAACAAGTCGAGCTGGGGTGAATCCCTAGCTCTTTTTTTATTTAGGCTCTGGTAAACGATAGGGTTGTTTATCGTACATATGTGCTAGCCGCACGTTCCACATGAGGCAACAAGTATGAAAACCAACATACTTGTGGGTCTCACTTTTCAAAAGTGCCGCTCCTGCGGTTACTTGTCAAAATGCAATTTTGTGGCAACGCCTTCGTGACCAACATCCTGTTGGCCAGAGGAGGCTTGCCTGGTACGTCCGTGGAACGGGAGCCGATTCCCTTTAATTTTTATAAAGAATCAACCATAAAGTTAAACTGAGCCTTTATCGATGGAAGAAAGTACATGAGGTAAAAGCGTTTACATTTTCATTTAAGTCCATTACTATACTTGTATACAAGTATGTCGGTTGTGAAAGTAGGAAGGTACGAATGAGTGAAAAACAAAAATTTATCTATCCTGAAAAGTGGAATGCAAACGCTTCCATGGGTGTGCGGTTAGCGTGTGAGCTAAGAATCAGAATAATTGCCGGTCTTATTGAGCCTGCCACCGTACTTTCGGAAAACAAATTAGCTACAGAATTTAATGTGAGCCGTTCGCCTATTCGAGAGGCTCTTAAAATATTGGCATCGGAAAATATCATTCGTCTCGAACGGATGGGTGCTGTTGTCGTTGGATTAGCAGAAAAGGACATAAAAGAGCTATATGACGTTCGACTGATGATTGAAACATTTGTATATGAACGGATATTGAAAATAGATACGACTGTTTTGGTGAAGGAACTTAGCAAAATACGTGAAATGATGGAAGTTGCCATTAAGTATAAAGATGCGGATGAGTTCTCTTACCAGGACGTGTTATTCCATGAAACTATTGTTCGATCCATCAACCATTCCTATATCCTGTTGATTTGGAACAATACAAAACCGGTCATGGAAAGTTTGATTCTTTTATCAATGCGCATGCGAATGGAAGAAAAGTTTGAAGACTATTCACGTGTCTTAAACAATCACGATATTTATATAAAAGCGATTCAAACTAAAGATCGGGATGTCATGGTTCAAGCGTTGCATCAAAACTTCGAGGATGTTCAAGAGAAAGTGGAAGACCTTTGGATGTCTCAACAAATGCTCACAAAAGAAAGGGAGCAAAATATATGACTAACTATATGCTAGGTGTCGACATAGGGACAACGAGTACGAAAGCGGTTTTATTTACTGAATCAGGTGAAATCGTTCAACAAGAGAATATCGGTTATCCATTGTATACACCGGATATTTCAACTGCGGAACAAGATCCTGAAGAAATATTTCAAGCAGTCGTAAAATCAATCTCCAATGTCATGTGCCTTTCACGGATTGCCCCGGATAAATTGTTGTTCATTTCGTTCAGCAGCGCGATGCACAGTGTCATTGCGATTGATGAAAATGATCAGCCACTTACGCAGTGCATCACATGGGCGGACAACCGTAGCGAGGCTTGGGCACGTAAAATAAAGCAAGAATTAAATGGCCATGAGGTTTATAAACGGACAGGAACGCCTATTCACCCAATGTCACCATTGAGCAAGATTGCTTGGATTGTGAATGATCATCCTGAGCTTGCGGCCAAAGTGAAAAAATATATAGGCATCAAAGAATATGTTTTCAACAAGTTCTTTAATCGATATGTTGTCGATCATTCATTGGCTTCGGCTATGGGGATGATGAATCTCAAAAACCTGGCTTGGGATGAAGAGGCATTGCAAATCGCTGGCGTTACATCAGACCAGTTATCTGAACTTGTGCCGACAACCGAGATTTTCAGTGACTGTAATCCGAAGCTGGCAAAAAAACTTGGCATCAGTCCTCAAACATCATTTGTCATTGGAGCAAGCGATGGAGTGCTGTCAAACATAGGTGTGAATGCGATTGGTAAAGGGGAAGTGGCCGTTACAATCGGTACCAGTGGAGCCATCCGTACGGTCATTGACCATCCACAAACAGATGAAAAGGGACGCATATTCTGCTACGCATTGACTGAAAAACATTGGGTCATTGGCGGGCCTGTAAATAATGGAGGTATGGTGCTTCGATGGATCAGAGATGAATTTGCCTCTGCAGAAGTGGAGACAGCGAAAAGACTTGGCATTGATCCATATGAAGTGTTAACCAAGATAGCAGAACGTGTAAGACCAGGTGCAGATGGTTTACTGTTCCATCCATACTTGGCAGGTGAACGTGCACCGTTATGGAATCCTGACGTTAGAGGTTCGTTTTTCGGACTGACGATGTCCCATAAAAAAGAACATATGATTCGGGCTGCCCTGGAAGGTGTAATTTATAATCTTTACACCGTATTTTTGGCATTGCTTGAAGTGATGGATGAACCTGTCGTTCGAATTCAGGCAACTGGTGGTTTCGCAAGATCAGATGTTTGGCGCCAAATGATGGCAGACATATTCGATCTTGAAGTTGTTGTTCCGGAAAGTTATGAAAGTTCTTGTCTTGGGGCATGTATTTTAGGACTTTATGCTACAGGAAAAATTGACTCATTTAATGTAGTTTCCGATATGATCGGCAGTACATTCGAGCACTTTCCTATAGAATCCGATGTACAGGAATATAGAGAGCTGCTGCCCATATTTATTAATTTATCTAGAGTTTTGGAAAAAGAATATTCAAGTATCGCTAAGTATCAAAGAAGGTTAATAAAAAATAATAACTAAGAAAATGGAGGTATTGTCATGCCGTTAATTATTGTTGCAATAGGGATTGTCTCGTTACTTGTTTTGATTATGGGCTTTAAATTGAACACATTCGTTTCATTGATCATTGTTGCATTTGGAGTTGCATTAGCTTTAGGTATGCCGCTTGATAGCATTGTTGCATCCATTGAAGGTGGACTGGGTGGTACGCTTGGTCATTTGGCATTGATATTTGGACTTGGTGCCATGTTGGGAAGATTGATTGCTGATGCAGGCGGTGCACAACGCATCGCGATGACCCTGATTGATAAATTCGGGGAGAAAAGAATCCAATGGGCAGTGGTAGTGGCTTCATTTATTATCGGTGTCGCTTTGTTCTTCGAAGTAGGATTAGTGTTATTAATTCCAATCGTATTTTCAATTTCTAAGCAATTGAAAGTGTCCATTTTACATTTAGGAATTCCGATGGTAGCTGCGTTATCCGTAACTCACGGATTCTTGCCGCCGCATCCGGGCCCGACAGTTATTGCCGGTGAATACGGAGCGAATATCGGTGAAGTATTGCTATACGGCTTCATCATTGCGATCCCTACTGTAATTATTGCGGGACCTATATTTACGAAAATTGCCCGACGAATCGTACCGAACTCATTCAATAAAACTGGTGATATCGCCTCACTTGGTGAACAAAAAACATTTAAGCTTGAAGAAACTCCTGGTTTCGGAATCAGTGTATTCACAGCTATGTTCCCGGTTATCCTAATGGCCATTGCAACAGTCATCACAATGGTGCAAAAAACAAATGGCATTGAAGATAACGCTATATTTGCAACTGTTCGTTTTGTTGGGAATGCTTCAACAGCGATGCTTCTATCATTATTGCTAGCAGTATATACAATGGGATTGGCACGCAAAATCCCGATGAAATCCATCATGGATTCATGCTCTAGTGCAATTGCAAGTATCGGAATGATGCTACTGATTATCGGTGGCGGTGGTGCGTTTAAACAAGTGTTGATTGATGGTGGAGTCGGTGATTATGTAGCTGAATTGTTCAGTGACAGCACACTTTCTCCAATCATTCTTGCATGGGTGATTGCTGCCATTTTGCGTATTTCTTTAGGATCAGCAACTGTTGCTTCATTAACTACTGCAGGCTTGGTTATTCCGATGTTAGGTGCAACAGACGTCAACTTAGCGTTGGTAGTTCTAGCAACTGGTGCAGGTAGTTTAATAGCATCGCATGTAAATGATGCTGGCTTCTGGATGTTTAAAGAATTCTTCGGTTTAACGTTAAAAGAAACGTTTGCAACATGGACATTGCTTGAGACTATTATTTCGGTATCGGGATTACTATTCATTCTATTGTTAAGTTTATTCGTATAAGAAGGGATTGGATTAGATATGAACAACACGATTGGTGTTTTAGGTCTGGGTGTAATGGGTAAGAGCATCGCGTTGAACATGGCTAGTAAAGGTGAAAAGGTAGCAGTCTATAACTATACGAGAGATTTAACAGACTTACTCTTGCAAGAAACAGAACAAGTGAATGGCTATTATAGTGTAGAAGAATTTGTTCAGTCTCTGCAATCTCCAAGAAAAGTGTTTCTTATGGTTACTGCAGGTGATATCGTCGATTCTGTCATTCAATCATTAGTACCTTATCTGGAACCGGGAGACATTATTATGGACGGCGGGAATTCTCATTTCGAAGACACGTCACGCCGATTTGATGAATTGAAGTCCAAGGGAATCGACTATTTAGGCATAGGTGTTTCTGGTGGTGAAGAAGGAGCACTAAAAGGTCCTTCTATCATGCCGGGTGGAGATAAAGAAGTGTATGAAAAAGTGGCACCTGTTCTGACAAAAATTGCCGCGCAAGTAGATGGAACGCCTTGTTGTGCGTATATGGGTCCAAAAGGCGCTGGCCATTTTGTGAAAATGGTCCATAACGGTATTGAATATGCGGATATGCAGCTCATTGCGGAAGCTTATTCTTTCTTGAGAGAAAGACTTCATATCCCTCTAGACGAAATTGCGGATATCTTTGAAACGTGGAACCATGGGGAATTAAAAAGCTACCTGGTTGAAATCACGTCGAATATTTTAAGAAAAGTGGATGAAAAAACAGGTTTGCCACTTGTGGATGTGATTCTAGATAAAACGGGACAAAAAGGGACAGGGAAATGGACGAGCGTGCAAGCTATCGACCATGGTATTCCTGTTACCATCATTGCGGAATCGCTATTTGCCCGCTACATTTCCCACCAGAAAGCGGAAAGAGTTCATGCTTCAACCATATTGGCTGGACCTAAACTGGCGAATGAAGATTTAGATCGTGAGTTGTGGATTGAATACGTAAGACAAGCATTATATATGGGGAAAATTTGTGCTTATGCACAAGGGTTCGCCCAATATAAAATGACTTCAGTACTGAATGAATGGAACTTGCCGTTAAAAGATATCGCACTTATTTTCCGTGGTGGTTGCATTATTCGCGCTGAATTTTTAAACACAATCAGTGAAGCGTATGAAGAACAGTCAACGACAGATAATTTATTGATTGCTCCATACTTTGTTGAAAAAACGAAAGACTATCAAACAGGTATGAGAAAAGTTTTGGCTGAAAGCACGATGTCCGGCATGGCATTTCCAGCATTAGGTGCAGCGCTCGCCTACTATGATGGCTACCGAACGGGACAATCCAGCGCCAATTTATTACAAGCACAACGTGATTATTTCGGGGCACATACGTATGAACGTACGGATATGGAAGGCTCTTTTCACACGAATTGGAAATAAATAAAGAGACGACTGAAGTTTTTTGTTCAGTCGTCTTTTTCTATATTTTGAATCAACTCACTAATTCTCCGATTGACAGTAGACCCAAGAGAATCATCAGTAATCCAGCGATTTTATTGACGATTGCCAGATGAGGTTGTCCAATAAATAAGAAAATCGTAGAAAAGGCTCCCTTTCCGCGGGCGTTGCCTCAGCCGCCTCGCTTCGCTGCGGGGTCTTCTGCTAACGCTATTCCCGCAGGAGTGTCGCCTTTTCATCCCCTGGCGAGTCATTCTCATATATCTTTCCGATTCAAACCACCTGTGATATGATGACAGAATAATAAAGTGTGATTTTAATCAAGGGGTGTTTAATATGTATCCAGAGATACATAAGATCGATTTAGTGCAAACGGTTATAAAAAACTGGAAAGGCTTTTTCATCCCATATGAGATGGCATTATATGAGTTGAAGAGTGATTTCAATATTATTGATCTTGAATGGAAATCGAAACACGGATACTCTCCCATTGAGCATATGAAAACACGCATGAAAACTATTATGTCATTGGTTGAGAAGATTGAAAATAAAGAAATACCGCTGACTCAAGAATCCATTAAACAAGAAATTCGAGATATTGTTGGAGTACGAATTGTCACTAGCTTTATTGAGGATGTATATTTGCTGAAGGAACATATCGAGCAGCGTGAAGATATTCGTATGATTAGAGTAAAAGACTATATTAAAGAACCTAAAAAGAGTGGCTACAAAAGCCTTCATCTTGTTGTAGAAACGCAAGTCATCTTATCTAATGAAGTGATATGGGTTCCCGCGGAAATCCAAATCCGAACATCCGCTATGGATTTTTGGGCATCAACAGAACATAAACTTAACTATAAATATCAAGGTGAATCGATACCGGAAGAAGCTCAAAAACAATTAATTGAGCTATCCAATGCTTCCTCGTTACTGGACAAAGAGATGTCTAAATTAAGAATTCAACTACTATCTAGTGAAACAGATTCAAATGGATAAATAATGAAAACAGAGAAAATCTACTTGATAGGTTTTCTCTGTTTTTTGTTATTTCTATAATAGTTTTTAATTGTTCTTAAGAATCTAGATCGTATTGAAAAAATATTTTATACCAAATCAACAGTATTTAATAGTTTTGTACAATATTCCCCCAAGTTTAGAGTCCCTTCATTCATCGTTTTGACAAAACAAATAACATAATAGGGCATAACTACATCTTAATGACTAAAAAACTGATGAAAAAAACGTATATTGAATCATTTATTTATTCAATATTCCCCCAATTTACATAACTCCAAATATTCTTAATAATAACAGGTGTGTAATTGTAATGAACCCAATGAAAATAGATGAATTCTATATAAATACTTAAAACCTATTAGAATCATTTTTTCGTAAATCATTTCACTACATATGTAATAAAAAGGCATAGACTTGGAGGAAAGAAAATGGGAAAAAAAGCAAACAACAAAAGTAAGGTCTTAAAAAGCTTAGCTGTATTTGCTCTATCATCTAGTTTTATTTTAGGTTCTATTGTACAAGTACCAACTAATGCGAAAGCGGTTAGTTATTCGAATACTGAAAATGTACTTGCTAATTTAACACCAGAACAAAGAGCAGCACTTAACCAGATGACTACAAATGAATCAACAGGTCTTCAAATTTCTTCAGATACAGATTTAACGACTACGGAACAAACCCATGTAATTGTCGAGTTTGCAAATAAACCAGCAAAAGTTGCTAAGATTGAAGCGGCATCAGAAGGCCAACAACTATCATATTCTGAAGCATCAAATTTAGTTGATCAAGATCATGAAATATTTCAAAAAGATTTAGGACAAGTATTAGTTGATGAAAAAAGTAAAAAAGTAAATTATAAGATTAATCGCTCATATAAAAATGCATTAAATGGTGTTTCAATGAGTTTACCTGCAAATCAAATTCAGAATCTATTAAAATCAAAAGTTGTCAAATCAGTTTGGAGTAACGAAACGTTTACGATTGATCCGCCTGTTCAAGGAAAAGAAAATGATCCATTAAAAGCAGATGAATTCAATATCGCAAATTATACACCTTATGATGGATTAAATCGTTTACATGCAGAAGGCTATACCGGTAAAGGGATTAAAATCGGTATTCTAGATACTGGAATTGATTATAACCATCCAGATTTAAAGGATGCTTATAAAGGTGGACATGATTTTGTAGATGACGATAGTGATCCGATGGAAACAACCTATGCTGATTGGAAAAAATCAGGTAAACCAGAGATGAATGGGTCGACCTATTATACTAATCATGGTACACATGTTGCTGGGATTATTGGAAGCCGTGGAGTAGCGAAGGATACTGAGTATACAACAGTTGGAGCAGCACCAGAAGCAGATATTTATGCGTACCGAGTGCTTGGACCATATGGCAGCGGACAAAGTGATGACATAATTGCAGCTGTCGATCGAGCTGTGAAGGATGATATGGATGTTATTAATATGTCATTAGGTAATTCACTTAATGATCCATTATATGCAACTTCAATTGCTGTAAACAATGCAGTATTAAGTGGAGTAACAACCGTTGTTGCAGCAGGGAATAGTGGCGATAAAAATTATACGCTAGGTTCACCAGGTGCTGCAGCCTTAGCGTTAACTGTTGGTGCATCATCTGTTGCAATTGATATTTATCAATATGCAGGTGCACATAATGGGGAGAATTACAATTTAAGACAATTAGCAAAAAACTATAAAGATGATTTATCTACATTAAAAGGAAAAACTCTCCAACTTGTTAATGTGGGGCTCGGAGATGACTATACAGGAAAAGACGTAAAAGGGAAATTTGTACTCATGAGCCGAGGAGTTTATACATTGGCCTCTAAAATTGCGTATGCCAAGGAACAAGGTGCTGCTGGCGTTATCATGTATAATGATGATGCAAACAAGGCAGAGGGTGCAATTCAGTCCTTTTTAGGTGAATCAGTTAATTCGATTCCTTCATTCTCTGTTTCAAATGAAGAAGGATTAACGATCTTGGAAGCATTAAAAACTGGTAAAACTGATTTCACATTTGGCGATTTTACTAAGATACAAACAGCATCCGATGAGTTAGCACCATTTAGTTCAAGAGGTCCTTCTCGTGTAAATTATGATATTAAACCAGAGGTTGTCGCACCTGGAGTATCAATCCTTTCAACCGTTCCATTTTATGTAAATGATAAAACTGTTGATGGATCAAAAGCTGAAGACTACAAGTATGCTTATCAACGATTATCAGGTACATCGATGGCAACACCTTATGTGGCAGGTGTTTCAGCATTATTACTTCAATCGAATAAAGATCTTGAGCCAGCTGATGTAAAAGCGATTTTAATGAATACAGCTGATCCATTAGCAAAAGATTATAGTGTGTTTGAAGTAGGAAGTGGTCGTGTTGATGCATATGAAGCAATTCATTCGAATGTTGAATTGGAAGTAGTAGATGAAACACCTACAAGTATCAATGGAAAACAAAAGTTAATCAAAGAATTAACGGGCGGAATCAGTTTTGGTTCATATGGATTTGATGACCAAGATATTTATGATTCACGTAAGATTACAGTGAAAAATAGAAGTGAACAAGCAAAAACATTTAGTGTAAATGTTAATTTCCAAACAGGATTAAGAGGTTCCAAAGATGCAGCTCAAAATGGAGTGACCTTAACAGGTCCAACTTCAGTTAAAGTAAATGGAATTAATCAAAAATCAATTAAATTTGACTTGAACATTCCGAAAACAGCCGAAAAAGGAACATATGAGGGATATATCGTCTTTACAAATAATGCAGATCCAACTGAAACGTATCAAATTCCATTTGGTAGTCGTGTAGTAAGTGAAGGTTTTGATACACTAACCATTGCTAATCCAATGTATTCTGGTGATACACGTTGGCCAGAACAAGCAGCTCCAGGCATGTCATTTAGTTTTTCAGTAAGATCGCACATGAAAACTATTGACGTGGTAGTCCAAGATGCAACAACTGGTGAAGATATTGGATACCTTGGAACTTTCAATGGTTTTGGAGTAAATGAAAACACAGTTTACGGGATTCCATATGCATTTACAGGGGGTTATTTCCCATTCACTGGTGATCCGAAAAATCCGATTAACAGTAATTATGTTTATGCAAAAACAGGTAACTATAAATTAAAAATGATTGGAACAAATGATCAAGGGAAAACATTCTCAAAATCAGCTGATTTCATCTATGAAAAAGGCGCACCAACAATGTCTTCAAGCTTTGATTCGTTAGATCAAAAGGTTATTGAATATAAAGACAGTCAATTTGATTCAAATGGAGAATATTTATATGATTTCAATATTAATGTAAATGATCCTGAAGTGGCTGACGCTAATCGTGTTGGAATTCCAATTGATCAATCTAGCAATGCAGTGGTTTCATTTTACGATAGTGCATATTCAGCATTACCAATTAACACTGATAAAAAGGGAAATTACAATGATCAAATTTTAGTTAAAAAAAGAACGCAACCTTTAAAGGTTCAGTTTTATGCTTATGATGCTGCAAGAAACTTTACTTCAGATGCTACGTCAATGCTAAGGGTAGCTTTTGTTTCTAATACTTACCCTTACTATTACTTAAAAGCAAATAAACAAGCCGCTTCTACCGGAGATACTATAAATTATTCTATTAGTTCGAATAATATTAAAAACCTAAAAACATCAAAGATTACAATTCCAGTAGCAAAAGACAATGGTGACTTAGCTACAATTAATAATGTTGTTGTAAGTGATGCAGTTAAGCAATATGGGGATGCACAAGTATCTGTAACATCAACATCTGATGATATTGAGACGACTTATACAATTACTTTTAACTATTTAGGAAATAAAGCATTACCAGAAGATATGCAATTAGTTAATTTCGATTTAAATACAGTTAAACATTATACGCCAAATACAAATTTCTCTGTCGACTGGTTTGACATGGAAATGACTGGAACTACAGTTGATCAATCAAATGTAGTAACAAATAATGTATATACTAGTATGGAAAGTGTTAAAATGAAAAACACATATTCAAGGATACAGGGTACCTTGAATTTAGAAGGAACGACTGATCCTTTAACTGGCCAACAGAATTTCGCGTTAGATCAAACCAAACTTGGTGCAAAAGTGACTGTAACGTCTTATGATGGTAAAACTGTTATTGAGGCTGCTCCAATAAAAAATGGAAGCTACATTGCAGATGGAATAAAAGCTGATAAAAATGCTTCTACATTAAAAGTAGATGTACCAGGTCATTTTACGATGTATAAGTCGTTAGTACTATCTTATGACGTTCGAGGAGAAGCAATCGGAAATAGATATGGTTCTGCACTTGCTCGAGCAAAAGCTGGGGATGCAAATAAAGATAATGTAATCGATATAATGGATGCATTATATCTACAAACAAATTGGGGAACAAATAAATCAGGTGCAGATTTGAACTTCGATGGAGTTGTTGATAAAAAGGATATGGATCTTCTTATTAAAAACTATGGATTACAAAATAGTACAGTTCCGAATGCACCTAAAGCGAAAACTAAGTATAAAGGTTCTACATTAGATACTGTGTTAAATCAGTTAGGATTAAAATAATCCTAAGCTAGTTTCTATAATCAAATGAAGAACCAGAATAGACAGTAATAAAATAGGATTTTAAGAAACCTTAGCCCTGTATTTTATTGGGTTAAGGTTTTTTAATTACTTTTGAAATCAATCTCTCTGCGTTCCAAAAGCATCAGTTCCATAAGGGTACATTTTAAATGTCTTCAACAATCGGGCGCTTTCTTCAGAAAGAGAAATGCACTTTTTATTTAACTAAATAGAATTTTGTAGAGGCCGGGAATTTGTGAAGAGTTTACTATTAGCTATTCTAGGTGCTTTTGCTGGTTGGTTGATTTGTGGTGGTAAAAAAAGGCATATCACTTATGATAAGTGACACGCCTTTTATTCATGATTGATTAGTAATTCCGCCATTTTTAAAGCTTTATTAGTTTGCTCTATTTTAATGTAATAGTTAAACAATTCTTTTTTTGAGCGATTGATCCAATAGACAATACCAAATTGTTTAAACGTAGGTAATGCATGATCACGTAAGAATTGATGGTATTCTTGTTCCTTATCTTGAATTAAATAACAAAGTAGGTTAAATAAATTTATATATATCTTTTCATTTTTCTTAATAGCAGTTTCAAGTCCCTCTTTTGCTATCTGCAATAATTTATCACGTGGAAGTATGCTCCCATTTAATAAACTTCGAATATAACCCTCTAAAGAAAGTAAATAAGGGTTAGATTCATTATCTTTCATACTCATTGAATCTTTATAGTACTTACTTGCTAGTTCAAAATTATTTCTTCTATAGTATTCAAAAGCTAAGTTGTGTAATAACCTTGCTTTCCGAACAGGTGAATTACAAAGTTCGCAGCTTTTGATTAACTTTTCGAACCTTTGAATGGATTCATTAAAATCTCCATCACCTTTTACTTGAATCAGCATTAGCATTTCTGCATCAATTACTCTGAGATAGTTATTAATTTCTTTAAAAAATTCACGTGATTTATCTGCGTAAAAATAAGCCATGACTGGTGATTCGATGGAATGATATGCGGCTGCTAAATGGTATGTATACTCTTTGTTATTATAATCTGTTTCATTAATTGATTTTAACGCTTGTATTGCTTTAAGATGTTCATGTTTGGCTAAATAGTAAATACCTAATACGTGTTTTAATAGATTAGCTTCGTAGGATGATAATTTATCTTCATTCTTTTGTATTTCATAGATGATGTATAATGCATCCTCAGTTAAATTATGCATAAGTAAATATCTAACCCGAAGTAATTTATAAAGATTTTTATAATCTGAGATTTGAATTAAGTCTTCTTGCTCAAGTTCTTGATTGATAAGATCCATTTCATCAAACAATTGCATGATAATAACATCTTGCCAATCATTTAAGAGGTTTTTTATATTATTTAGTTTTGTTATTTCGGATTCAATATTTATACCTAGACGTTCTGATAAAAGAGTAATAATTTCAGGTGCATATTCAGTGTGTAAACGCTCAATTTTACTAAGATGTGTACCAGAACAAATCCCTTTTCCTAATTGCTCTTGAGTTAATTTGTTTTTTTCGCGATAATATTTAATGATTTTCCCCTCAATCATAAGGAAATTCTCCTTTTAGAAAAATATTATTTAACAAATATTATTTAACGTGTTCGAGTAATAGAAAACCCAGATTCCCCCCAAGTTATGGTGATATTTTCTGTAAAATTTAATATTTTAATATACATTGCTTTGAAATATGAGCAAATTGATGAACAATTTCCTTACATAAATGCTTAAGTATAATATAAATTAATGGAGTTTTCAAATTATTTGCATTCTTATATTACACTATCCTTCTTTCGGGAGGAATGCAATGTACTAAGGAACTACTATGGAATATCCAACCATTTTACTACCAGTAAATGTTATTTTGCTATTTTATTATAAGGAGAGTGTTGATGGATGAAATTTCGAAAGAAGAAAAAACTTCGAAATTATTAGCATCAAGTTTTCTTACATCTTTTACATTGCCGCAACAAAAATCTTATGCAATCTCAAATTACTAAATCGATTTTAAATCGACTATCAGAAGAACAAAGACAATTTTATAAAATGATTAACATCACAAGAAGGCTTTTGTTATTGTTTAGAAAAACACCCATACCAATCGGAGATTAACCTGATTGGTGTGGGTGTTTGTGTGACCACATTTATTTTTGTTTTTGAATAATCGGTTTTAAACGATAGCCGAACAAACCGGCAAGTACCGCTAGCAGGAGATCTTTTGGCAATGGTACGGCCATCCAAGCCCAAGCCATTTGGTATGAAAAGCCTTCTGGTGCTGCAAACCAAAGTTTATATGCAGCGTACATCCAATTCGTTCCTAATAGGTAGTTGACTGCAGTTCCGACCAATGCAGCAATTACAAAACCAACTTTCGTTGGGAACTTTTCAACAATGAGACCTGCGAAATATGCTACAAAAATGAAGGAAACAATAAAGCCAAACGTTGGGCTTAGAATTGTGTCAAATCCACCGGAAAAGTTTGCGAATACAGGTAACCCTGCCAAACCAATCAATGCATATACAAGCATGGCGATAGCGCCAGTGCGTTTTCCTAATAAGAGACCAGCAAGTATAGCGAAAAACGTTTGAAGAGTGATTGGGACACCGCCGATTATTAGAAATGAAGATATGTTGGCTCCAATCATCATTAATGCGGCAAACATCGCTGTTTGTACCAACTGTAAAGTGCGTGAATGATTGACTGTTCTTGTTGCTGTGCTACTTGTCATGTTTGGTAACCCTCCCAAAACTCAATATAGCATCAGTATAGAAAAATAGAGTTTATTAGTCAACCTATTTTTAATGCAGGTTAACACATAAACTGAAGAGTTAAGCGTTACTTTCTTTCAATAGGTCTGGCGACTAGTATATACCAATCTGTTTTTTCGCATACTGTTGAGTGGAAGGACGTGAAAATGGTGGGTTTTAGTAAGGAGACAAAGGTACATATATTTCTATTTATATTGGTTATAGCTGTTTTAGTGTGGTCTGTTATCAAACCGGCCGTTTTTATGACATGGGTAGCAGAAGTGGGGCCAGCGGTGGTCGCATTAATTGTAGTAGTGGCGACATACAATAAGTTTCGCCTGACAAACCTTTCTTATTTCATTATCGCACTCTTGTCCATCCTTACATTTATCGGTGGTCACTATACCTATGCCGAGGTTCCTCTATTTAATTGGCTAAAAGAAGAGTTTCATTTAGCTCGCAATCATTACGATCGATTTGGACATTTTCTAAAAGGGCTATCAGTTATTGTTATTAGGGAAATTTTAGTGAGGAAAACCCCGTTATTTAAAGGGAGCTGGCTGACAGGCATATCCATCAGTATGGTACTTGCCCTTGCAGCTTTGTATGAAATCGTTGAATGGTTGAGTACAAAATTGCCAAATGCCAAAAAAGTAGCCAAAGACTTTTTAGGCATGCAAGGAGATCAGTGGGACGCGCAATGGGATATGTCGTGTGCCTTTTTAGGTGCCATTTTATCCATCCTTATTTTGAACGGTTTACACAACAGACAAATGACTAAACTGGATGATCTGAAGGAAAGATAGCCAAATAATCGTGAATATTAACCTATTCACAAGAATTGTTAGCATTCGTTTAATTAAATAGTCCTCGCAATCATGTCCAAGAATTTTTGGGGTTCTTCAGTGAAAGGGAAATGGTTGCTTTCTCTAAATGTAAATAAGTTTGCATTTGGGATGGTATGTGCGATTTGTTCAGAAAACAAATAAGGACACTGAGCATCATACGAACCACAGTAAACTGTTGTCGGTACAGTGATCGTCTTTAAGTGAGGCACAAGGTCATAGTTAGGCAGTTCAGAGTAGGAATAATAATTGAGTCGCGCAGGTACTACACTTCCACTATTTGGGGTGTTGAAATACTCCTCGTATTTCTCCGGGTGGTAAATGGACATTTCGGTCCACTCCCGTCCTGCAGCCCTCTTTATTTCATTAGCGCTAGTGGGTGAGTTTAGTATACTGAGTATTTCAAGCAGACGTTTGTTATTCGGATTGTCTTTACAGTAAATACTTCCTGGATGATTCATATATTCTTTAGATGCTGAAGCTCCTCCAATGACGATTTTCGTTAATGAACGTGGTGTTTGTATGGCATACACGAGCCCAAGCATACCTCCCGTGGAATGGCCAGCAAATGCCCATTTTTCGAAATGAAGCGCCTCTCGAATGGCTTCCAAATCGCCGATGGACTCTTTTATGCTTAAATCTTCATCACGTATGTATTTGGCTGATTTGCCTGCGCCACGCAAGTTAACGAGATAAACAGTGTAATAATCAGTAAATGCATTTGCAAATGTATTTCCGTTTGCATTATAGGCGCTATACAAATGAGTCACACAGATGGGTGCGCCATTTCCTTTTATGAAAATCTCAAAAGTTCCCCTAGCTGTTTCAACGTGTTGTTGGTCCCACATGCCTTGTAGCCTCCATTAAATTCTCCATGTATTGGTGTTATCTATTTAACTAGATTTTGAGCTATCATGATTCGTTTGGCTTTAATAAAAGCAATTGAATCCAACAATTCTTCTTTGCCTATCGGATGATTGTCGATCAGGAAAGTGTATTTATCGATGATGTCATCGAAAGGATACTGAAAATTAACCGTATTGTTCTTCTGTTCCCGACCCAATAAATAATCCACCGAGACATCAAAAAAATCAGCAATTTTAATTAAATGACTATTGCTTGGCTCTTTTTTATTTAGTTCGTAACTCCAGATAATGCTTTTTGCAACATCCAGATTTTCAGCTAACTGTTCAGATGTGATACATTTTTTCGTTCTTAATTCTTTTAGTTTGTTCCCCATTTTAAACAATAAGTTCATTCCCTTTTCATGTAAAATATTTGAATTATATTTAAAAAAATACAATAGTTAGAATATTATAACATTTGAGAGTCGGAATGTATTGCTAAAAGATTTAATTTCTTTTTCAAAAAGAATAAACGAATTGAAAGAAAATCATTATTAATATTGCTAAGCAAGGGAATTTTAGATAATCTAAGTTAGAATATTCAAATATTATAGCAGCAAAATAATTAGAAGGATCGGTGAATAAATGGAGATTATCACGAAAGATTTACTTATCAATTTTCTATTCATTCTTCTTCCATTATTATTACTGCAAATGTTTTATTTGTTAAAGTTCGTTTATCGAATTGAAAAAATGAAAGAAAATCTCTTTACGGTTCTCTCCCTGTTCTCCATTTTTCTTTGCATGTTATTTCCTTTTCCAGTAGGGGATGGTCTTATCTGGGATTTGAGGAGAATACCATTCGTTATAGGTGTTTTATATGGCGGGCCGAAAAATGGGTTCTTACTGCTCATATTCGTGATTGTAGCGCGTTATTTTATGTTGGGAGTAAATGATGGGTTTTATATAACCATTATTACGTTCACTCTTTTGGCGGTTACCGTCAGTTTTGTCTCCCGCTATTATCTGAAAATGACGCTGGAGCAAAAGGTATTGACGAGCAGTTCATTAGTGTTATTGTCGACGGTCATCACATTTATTGTGGTATCCCTATTTTTCAATGTAATCGTGAGTGTGAATATGTGGCTTCAGTTTTTTTTCATCACTTTTTTAGGAACAGTGATTGTTACTCTACTAATTGAAGTAATCCGAATGAACTCGGATCTGTTGGAAAAGCTCATGAAAGCAGAGAAATTGGAGGTAGTCAGCCATCTTGCAGCGAGCATTTCCCATGAAGTGAGAAACCCGCTGACAACTTGCAAAGGATTTTTGCAATTATCCTATGATGAAGAACGATCACCAGAAATCAAACAATACCTCGGTACTGCTTTACAGGAACTCGATCGAGCATCGGATATTATTAATGATTACTTGACTTTTGCGAAACCTGTTCCAGATAAGGTAGAAAAAGTCTTCGTAAATGAAGCGGTTCAAAATGTCTTGAACATTCTTACACCTTTGGCAAATATGCAGGATGTCCAAATTTTTTACCACCCAGATCAAAGTGGGCATGCCAATATTTCAGGTGATCGAAAAAAACTGGAACAATCCTTGATTAATATTGTGAAAAATGGAATTGAATCCATGCAGAAAGGCGGGGAATTGGAAATTTATACAGTTGTAGAATATCCTAAAGTCCGCATCGCGATAAGTGATGAAGGAAAAGGCATGACGCAACAGCAAATCAATCGTCTTGGCGAACCTTATTTCACGATGAAAGACAACGGTACAGGACTAGGAATGATGGTATCGTTCAGTCTGATTAAAGGGATGGGTGGGGAAATTCATGTGGAGAGTGAGCTCGGCAATTTCACAATATTTACGATTGAATTTCCAATGGTGACGTAGAGAAAACAGTAACATATGGAAAGAGTGGTAGCTGGGGAATTAAAGATCCAGTCATCACATTTATACTTAGGTGTGTGCGCATGACAGTTTGTCTGATACCAATTTATTTGAATGATGAGCAGTCCCAACATCATGCATTTTTGATGAATGGAAAAATCCTTATAAAACAAATACGTGAATAAGGAATCAAATATAGTTAAGGTGGCTGGAAATTTATTTTCAGCCATCTTTTTGTGTCAAATTGATAACTTTATCAAATATTCCCAACATGGTTTCCTCGTAATTGTAAAATAATGCTAACGAATCAATATGTCGTGTGTTATTATAATGGGTATAATTTACAAATTTTCGAGGGTGTTTAATGAGGAAGGGGAAAGCTTTATGATGAAGATTTTTGGGTGGGTGCTTGCCGTCTTAGTATTTATTGGGGTTGGTTTATATTCAACAACCGTATTTGCCTATCACTCTTCGAAAGAGTTGTTTAACTTCCCTGTACCTAAACATGCCGAACTTATTGAAGAAAATACAAATTGTAAGACGTACGAGTGGTCTCATGCATCCGAAGAGCATGGAATACCGGTAGCATACGAACTTGTGCTAAAAGTAAATGGGTGGGAAAAAGGAGAAAGCGAAGGCTCCTCGGTTTATTACATAAAAGGCAATCATCAAATTGATGTGATTTCTAACACGGATTTATTAACACTCCGGAAGATAAAATAATTAACGACAAAATTTCACTATAGAAAATAGGGTGATTAGTCACGAAAATGATTATACATGAAATGACGTCCTTCCCTTTTTGGAGGCAAGGGCTCTTTCAATGAGTAAGAAATTTTATTAATGAACAGTAAGCGAGGTCAAATGTCTTCCGTATTTGATTTTCGAAGGTTTTGCATTCGTTGGTGTAACAGGCCGTCTGACTGTTTGTTTTCTCCTGTAATAAACTCGGTCATATAATGCGATAAATATTTTCCGTAATTGTTCTCGGTATTCAATATTAATTCATCTACATAATATGCTCCTTTAGGTATTTGATCCAAGAGCAACACGCTTAGGGAGGCATAGACTCCACAGGCTACTTGGAAATAAGTTGCATTTGTTTTGTACTTAGAAAAGATGGCTTCATTGTTCAATACATTATACATGTACCGTTCTTTGTCCGGATAAACAAGCAAGACACCTACTAAATCTTCGCCAGTTAATGCTGCGTCTCGAGGGTCGAGAACCTTCATCTCATGATTCCACAATTTATCCACGTCTTCTATATTTTCACGAATCAAGTTCGTGGTATGGTCATTCACCTTGTACAAGAATCCAAATTCCATATCATATAGCTTACCAAGTGAACAAACTTCTTCATGGGGCATTAAACAGCCCCAAAATCGTTTTTTTCCCAACGTTACCTTGAATTCAAGATCATAGACTTTCTCATATAAGAAGAGGGGGTTATGGTGCTTTATGAACATGGGATGGCTAAGAATAGCCTCGTCGAGGAAACATTCGGTTGACCATGTGGTGTAAATCACATTCTTTTTGGCTAGTTTAGGATTTTTATAAAACGAGTTGTCATGCTCTACGATGTAACAGCCGATTGGCTGATTTTCTGATGAATCTTTCTTTAGAAGTTCCAGAGCCATCCACTGAACGATACCTGGATTCATACCAGAACTAATAATAGCTGTGTGGTTCAGGAGTTTATTTTTATGTTTTTCCAAATGCCTAAATCGTTCAATCAAGCCAAACCCTTCATATAATTCTTCGTTCTCATCAATCATGGTATTCTCCAATGCAGTATTCACATAGCTTACACCGAGCTGATCACAACAGTGCAACATATCAACTGTATCCGCCCAAGAAAGGTCAATGACAACAGATGTCTGGGTGTTTCTTAAATGAGCCATAAATTGCTCGGTGTCTCTCAAATTGAATTCATGATATTCAAATTTATCCTGTAAGTGTGGATAAGAGAGAGCAAAGTGAGATGCTTCTTTCTGTTCATGATCAATTAAATGAATACAGCAATTATTCACTACTTCATTTAATGGATCCTGCTTATCCTGCACGGAGGTATCTAGAATTGATAGTATCCCGTTCGCTACACCGCCTGCACTGCCCAATATCGTTATTACGTGTTTAGTGTTATTCATATCAAAGCCTCTTTTAGTTTTTATACATAATCTATGTGATAGAAAATAATAGGTTTAGGTGTATGGTGCATGTCATCTAAGTATTGTTGTTAGTTGGATTCACAATAAAGAATAGACTCGCTTTAGCGATTATTCCCACGGTTTTTTATAAAAAGAAACATCTGCAAACTATTGAAGCAAGGGATTTGTTTCACTTTAAAACCACTGTGAAATCAGTAAACGTCAAAGCGTCAAATTGTAAAGGAATAAAATTAACTAACTAATAAAAAAGGATGAAAAGGACTGCACGAAAGTATTTGTTATGTAATAGAATAATAAAAATCAGCTGTACTATAACAATGGGAGGCGGATATGTGATTGAGCGTAACCGTTTAAAAATTGCGAATGAATTTTATCGGTTTGTTGAGGAGGAAGCATTGCCAGGGAGTGAAGTTTTAAGCGACAGGTTTTGGGAAGGATTCAGCCAGCTTATCCATGATATGGCTCCAAACAATCGGATACTGTTGACTGTTCGAGAACAGTTGCAGGCAAAAATTAATGATTGGCACACCAAACACAATTGGTTTGAGAATCGGGAGCAATATGAAGCTTTATTAAAAGAGATAGGTTATTTGGAACCAAGGGGAGAGCCTTTTCAGATTACAACAACTCAAGTTGATGACGAGATTGCAAAGCTTGCGGGACCTCAGCTTGTCGTACCGGTCAATAATGCCCGGTATGCAATAAATGCGGCCAATGCGAGGTGGGGAAGTCTTTATGATGCGCTATACGGATCGGATGTCGTCGATGAACAAAATGGTGCACAACGAGGGACTATGTATAATCCACTACGTGGACAGCATGTAGTTTTGTATGCCCGTAAGTTATTGGACCAAATTATACCTCTTGAAAAAGGATCTCACACGCAATCGACTGGATATCGCATCGAAAAGAATCAACTGATCGTTGATTTGGGAAGCGAATATTCAGCTTTGCAGGATCCATCCAAATTTATTGGATTCACGGGAGATAAAGCGTTGCCGTCATCCATTTTCCTGCGAAACAATGGTCTCCATTTGGAAATTCAAATCGATCGACAGCATCCAATCGGTAAGGCTGACCCTGCAGGAGTAAAGGATTTATTCATCGAATCGGCTTTATCGACCATTATGGATTTTGAAGATTCGGTGGCGGCAGTTGATGCGGAAGACAAAGTGCTCGTGTATCGAAATTGGCTTGGTCTCATGAAAGGAACTTTGAAAGCAACTTTCAAAAAGGGGCAACGAGAAGTAGTAAGGGAGTTGAACATCGACCGTTCGTACTTGACGCCAACTGGAGAAGAACGAATGTTACGCGGTCGTTCCCTAATGATTGTACGAAATGTTGGTCACTTAATGACTTCCAATATGGTACTTGATGAACGTAATCAGGAAGTACCGGAAGGAATAATCGATACTGTGATATCCAGTTTACTTGCAAAACATGATCTTTTGAAAACAGCGAGTTTCCGTAATTCCGAGCAAGGTTCAGTTTATATCGTGAAGCCGAAAATGCACGGCTCGGCTGAAGTTGCCTTTGCAAATGAACTGTTTAATAAGGTGGAAGATTTGCTGGGAATGGAACGCTATACGTTAAAGATAGGCGTGATGGATGAAGAGCGAAGAACTTCTCTTAATCTTGAAAATTGTATACGTGAAGTAAAAGAACGGATTGTCTTTATTAATACAGGCTTCTTGGACCGAACGGGTGATGAAATCCATACATCGATGCTCGCAGGTCCCGTCATTCAAAAAAATGACATGAAATATTCATCATGGCTACAGTCATATGAGAAATCCAATGTTGATAATGGATTGGTTTGTGGTTTTCCGGGACGCGCTCAAATCGGGAAAGGCATGTGGGCGATGCCTGATCGTATGAAGGAAATGATGGAGCTGAAAATCGGTCATTTGGAAGCGGGAGGAAATACGGCCTGGGTACCTTCTCCAACAGCCGCAACTTTGCATGCACTACATTACCACCAAGTCTGTGTGACGAAGGTTCAAGATAGGCTGAAACATGAGATTCAAGACAGAACGACCGATATTTTAACCCTTCCTTTAGCTAAGGAAGAATGGTCATCACATACAATTCAACAAGAACTGGATAACAATGCACAAGGACTGCTTGGCTATGTGGTGCGTTGGGTGGAGCAGGGAGTGGGCTGTTCGAAAGTGCCTGACATTCATAACGTAGGATTGATGGAAGACCGTGCAACATTGCGCATATCAAGTCAGCATTTGGCAAATTGGCTACAACACGGAATTTGTACAAAAGAGCAAGTTTTGGAGACTTTAAAGCGAATGGCCAAAATAGTAGATGAGCAAAACGGGGAGGACCCGATGTATCATCCAATGTCTGCTGATTTTGATGTATCTATTGCTTTTCAAGCAGCTTGTGAACTTATTTTTGACGGGAAAGACCAGCCGAGTGGGTATACGGAGCCAATATTGCATCGCAGAAGACTGCAATATAAAGCGCAAAATTCTAGTGAAAATAGCAAACTTTTGAGTAAAGAAAAATGAAAAGGAGGAAACCTCGTGTTTGAAAATCAACCGGATATCAATACAAACGAGATTACACCAACTGTTATGTATCAATCCAAAATGGATAGAAAACCATTGAATATTTGCCTCGCTTGCGGACAGGAATTTGATAGTTTCAAAGAGTCGATTCAATGTTGCGCAGATTTGGACTAATTTTTCCAGTCAACTGTTTTAAAACCATTTGATAATAAAATGAATGAAAGAGGAGATTGTGACATGATAAACCGGAAACAACAAGCTGACCAATTAAAGGAGAGTTGGAGTTCCAGCCGCTGGCAAGGAGTGGAACGACCATATAGCACGGAAGATGTCGTAAAGTTAAGAGGGTCCATCGTCATTGAACAGACACTTGCAACTTTAGGTGCTAAGCGTCTCTGGGAGCTTGTCAATACGGAGGACTACGTCAATGCACTAGGCGCGCTGACAGGAAACCAGGCGATGCAGCAGGTAAAGGCGGGGTTGAAGGCAATCTACTTAAGTGGTTGGCAAGTGGCTGCAGATGCCAATCTCTCTGGGCACATGTATCCCGATCAAAGTTTATATCCGAGCAACAGCGTACCTCAGGTAGTGAAAAGAATTAATCAGGCGTTACAACGTGCTGATCAAATTCAGCAAGCTGAAGGAAAGGGCGATACATATTGGTACGCCCCCATTGTAGCGGATATGGAAGCAGGTTTTGGCGGAACATTGAATGTATTTGAGTTGACCAAATCAATGATCGAAGCTGGGGCCGGTGGTGTGCATTTGGAAGACCAATTATCCTCAGAAAAGAAATGTGGTCACTTGGGTGGGAAAGTATTACTTCCAACACAAACAGCCGTCCGCAATCTCATTGCTGCCCGTTTGGCTGCTGACGTGATGGGTGTTCCAACGGTTATCATTGCGCGGACGGATGCGAATGCGGCAAATTTGATTACGAGTGATGTGGATCCATATGATCATCCATTCATTACGGGTGAGCGGACGCCGGAAGGTTTTTACCATACAAACGATGGAATTGACCAGGCAATCGCTAGGGGACTTGCGTATGCTCCATATGCCGACTTAATCTGGTGCGAAACGTCCGAGCCAAACTTGGATGAAGCAAGGAAGTTTGCAGAAGCAATTCACGATAAATTTCCCGGGAAACTTCTGGCATACAACTGCTCGCCATCGTTTAACTGGAAAAAGAAATTGGATGAAGAAACGATTGCCAACTTCCAGCAAGAGCTAGGTAAGATGGGGTACAAATTTCAATTCGTCACACTTGCTGGATTCCATGTTCTGAATTACGGGATGTTTGAGCTAGCAAAAGGGTACAAGGAGCGGGGAATGGCTGCTTATTCTGAGTTGCAGGAAGCTGAGTTTGCGGCTGAAGAAAGTGGTTACACGGCTACCCGTCACCAACGCGAGGTGGGAACAGGTTACTTTGATGAGGTATCGCTTGTTATTTCAGGAGGCACATCGTCGACGACTGCGTTAACCGGTTCTACTGAAGCAGAGCAGTTCCAACAAGATTAATAATATATCAAGAAAAAACCAGTAGAGCATATGCCTACTGGTTTTACATGCATTTTTAGATTTTGACCATTCAGCTTAGGTTTTCGACCAGTCGGAGCGGGTTATTGTCCATTCAGTCTTATTTTTTGACCACTCAACCGACGTTATTGTCCAGTCACAAGTAATTTCCGACCATTAAGCGTTTTACTCAATATCATTAATTATAAGATCTTATCCAGAAATTCTTTTGCTCTCGCCGTTTGTGGCTGAGTAAAAAATTCAGCTGGTTTGCCTTCTTCTAGTAAAACACCATGATCAAGGAACAGAATGCGGTCAGCAACTTCGCGGGCAAAGCCCATTTCATGTGTGACCACGACCATCGTCATCCCAGACTTGGCAAGATCTTTCATGACATCCAATACTTCTTTCACCATTTCTGGATCAAGAGCTGATGTAGGTTCATCGAACAACATGAGCTCAGGTTCCATGGCAAGCGCACGGGCGATAGCGACACGTTGTTTCTGACCCCCTGAAAGACTACCTGGATAAGCCTTTTCTTTCTCGGATAAGCCTACTTTTTTCAGCAGTTGTCGTGCCTTTTCCTCAGCATCTGGCTTTTTAACGCCTTTAGCTTTCATTGGTGCATACGTTAAATTCTCAAGAACGGTAAGGTGAGGAAACAAGTGGAAGTGTTGAAAAACCATGCCAATTTGTTGTCTCAACTTATGAATCGGCGTTTTTGAATCGGTTAGGTCTTGGTTTTCAATCAGTATCTTACCTGACGTTGGTGTTTCCAACATATTCATGCAACGTAGAAACGTTGATTTTCCAGAGCCTGAAGGTCCGATAATGGAAACAACTTCTCCTTTGGCAATCTCAGTGGAAATATCATGCAGTACTTCGTTGTTGCCGAATTTTTTAGATAGTTTCTCAATTTTGATCACTGACCTTCAACCTCCTTTCAATCATTCGACCGATTGTCGATAGACCAACGACCATGATCCAATAGATAAAGCCGACGAACAGCAGCGGTTCGAAATTACGGTAAATATCCGCACCAACTACTTGTGCACGACGCATTAAATCCAATACGGAAATCGTTGAAACAAGCGCGGACTCTTTCGTCAGAGTGATGACTTCATTCATGAGTGCCGGTAGAATGTTTTTCATTGCTTGCGGTAAAATAATGTCTTTCATCATTTGTCTGTATGGAACACCCAATGCCATAGCGGCTTCTGTCTGTCCTCGATCCACTGCCTGAATACCGGCACGGATGATTTCAGAAATGTAGGCAGCAGAATTCAATCCAAAAGCCAAAACGGCTGATAAAAATGGAGAGATATCATAGCCTGTCAGTTGAGGGACGGCAAAATAAAATGTCATCAACTGTAGAATTAATGGCGTTCCTCTGAAAATCGAAGTATACGCACGAGCAAACCAATTTAATGGCTTAATGTGACTAATTTTGAACAATGCCAATATCGTTCCGAGGATAAATCCAACGATTAATGCGACGGCGACAAATTTTAACGTTACCCAAATTCCTTCTAACATAAAAGGAATATAAGGCGTGATTTGCGTAAAGTCCAAATTCATGCCTTACACCTCATTTCTATTTTTCTCTTTTTGTTTGATTCAGTAAGTCTTTATTGACTTTTTATTCTTCAGACAACCACTTGTCTTTTAATTCCTGTAGTTTTCCGTTTTCTTCCGCTTCTTTTAGAACCTCATTCACTTTTTCAGTCAGTTCGCTTCCTTTAGGGAAAGCCACTGCCATCCCTGGAGAGCTTGACGTAGTGTCGTCAAAACCAACCAGATTCTGTTCAGCAATAAATCCTTCAGCGACCGCTTTATCCATGTAAGCAACATCAATTCGGTTTGACAACAATTCCTGAATTAATACGTTGGCACTATCGACAGCTTTGATTTCAAAGTCGACTGTATCTTTTTTGATTTTGTTAGCGCCGTCTTCTTGGATAGTACCAAGTTGGACACCAAGTTTCTTGCCTTCCAAATCTTCAATTGTTTTAATATCCGAATCCTTTAATGTAACGAACATTTCGCCAGATTGGTTATATTCAGTAGAAAAATCAACATTTTTTTTACGGTCCTCAGTTGCAGACATACCGGATAGTACCATATCGATTCGATCGCTTTGCAAAGCGCCAATTAAACCATCAAACTTCATGTCATTAATTTTAAGCTCATATCCTAGTTCGTCTGCAATGTAGTTGGCCAAATCAATATCAAATCCTTCGAATTCACCCGCTGTATTTCGTGATTCAAAAGGAGGGAAGTCTGCAGATGTAGCCATTTCCAATACTTTTTTATCACCAGAACCTGCCGTATCATTTCCTGTATCATTCGAAGCGGTGTCTCCACACGCGCTCATAAGCATTGCTCCAAGTGTAAGTGTTCCAATTAAACTCCATTTTTTCATCATGTATAATCACTCCCGTTAATATATAGTTTTGTGTTAAATGGAGTTTATCACGATATTTATAAGTTGTGAAGCATTTTTATTCAAAAATTAAAAATTTAATTTTTCAGAACTTTATAGGTAAAAAGTTGTGGTAAAGGCATTAAGAGGAGTTGTGAGTGCTAATGTTTTATGTATTTCTCTTTTTTATGTATAAAAAAATGCATATTTATACGAAGGGTTGTAGGTGGTAGAGAAGGATACTTCAATTTAAAAAGTTAATTTTCAATATTTACGGTCGTGCATACATATAGTAGAAAGCAGGTTGATATTACATAGAAAACGTTTACCCGGGAGAAGGTGATCAAGATCAATCATATTGAGAAGGCACTTCTTTTCATGATAGTATTACGACTTATTGGGGGAAGTGTAGAAGTAACAGCGGCTTTATTAATGCTCAAATTCAATGACTTGGAGAAAGCGTTTTATATTAATACTCTACTCGCTTTAGTGGGGCCTACTATTTTAATCCTTACCACAGGAATTGGATTAGTTGGACTAGCCGATAAAATCCCGTTAACCAAAATGATTTGTCTCTTCAGTGGAATTCTTTTGATTTTATTCAGTTTGAAATCTCACTAAGAATGAGTTTCATAAAGATTTTCCACTATGGTAGAAGAAAATCGAGAAATCAGGGTCCAGGTAGACAGATTAAGGGTCCAGGTAGACAGAATGCCTCGCCAGGTTGCACAAAATGATTTTCGCACCAACAAAAAGGACCGAATCAGTTCAAAAAGACTGATTCGGTCCTAATTTTTTTGCAGTGGTTTATTCTTTTTCTGCAGATTGAATGACTTTTTGTCCATCAATGATCACGTAGAATACTTTAATTTTTGCGCCTTCTTCCAATTCAGCAAAGAATGGTTTCGCTGTTTCAGACAATCTCATTGCTTCCGCTTCATTTTGTTCGTTTTTCACTTCGATGGAGTTCACATCCTGGAGTCCCACATAAGTAACTGATGTTTCTTCAACCTTCAATTTATCTCCAGCAGATGAAGAACCAGTGCCATCCCAACTTACTTCTGTGGAGGCCTTCCAATCTTCAGCTTCATTGGCAGTTGACCAAACCTCAAGTGTGTATTTTCCAGCAGGCAACTTAGAGAGACCTTCCGTTGCATCAAACTTCATCTCAAGAATTTCACCGGGTTTCAAGATTTTTTCCTGCAACATTTGTGCGTACATCTTGTTATCGGAATCCTTGTAAACAACTGTATCTGAGCTATCGATTAGTTGATAATCAAACAACTGCGAACTATTCATCGATAATTTAACGTCTTCCTCTTTGTCATTCCTCAACTGGAAAACAAATTGGTGGGCGCCATCTGTACTTTCTTCTGACAGACTTGGCACAACGGAGCCAGCGACGATTTCGTTATTTTCATTTCCAGAGCCTGTGTTTCCTTCTTCTGAATCACTTGTATTTGCAGATGTTCCACAGCCTCCCAATGCGATGAGGACGATTGCTGTTGAAGTCACTTTCAGCATATTTTTCATCTTTAAAACCACCTTTCATTAATACTAATTAGACCGTGAGAAAGCAAAAAGAGTTACGGGAAAAGATAGAAAATTGAATAAAAAGGATTTTTGACCTACATTCTCCAATGGATAATCAACCGAATTAAAGATGGAATGATATGATAAAACAAAAAAGAGGTGTCCGATGAGCATTGAAAAAACTCGACACATAGTGGACTGTATGGCGACGAATGTACATATGAGAGACGTACAGTTCGTGCAAACTGAACACCGCCTGAAGCTTGTAGAGTTTTGGGGAATTCGAGAAGGTAGTCGTGTACTTGAGATAGGCTGTGGACAAGGTGATACGACGGCGGTTCTTGCGTATTTAGTAGGGGATAGAGGCTTTGTGCACGGAGTGGACATTGCTCCACCTAGTTATGGAAGTCCAATAACTGTTGGAGACGCAGCAGAATATTTAATGAAGTCAAAGCTCGGAAAACAAATACGCATGGAGTTTGAATTGGATGTGTTAGCTTCAGAAGTCGATTTTCCTGAAAACTCATTTGATTACGTTGTTCTGTCGCATTGTTCCTGGTATTTGAAATCGGCAGATGAATTACAAGCATTGTTGGAGAAAACGAAGAAATGGGCGAAACAATTGTGTTTTGCTGAATGGGATCCACGACTTCAAAACATTGAGCAATATCCTCATTTTTTAGCGGTGCATATTCAAGCTCAATACGAGTGCTTCAAAGAGAACAGCTTCTCAAATGTACGGACATTGTTCACACCAAAAGATTTAACGACTATTGCTGAGAGTGCTGGTTGGACGATTAACGATGAGCAATCCATATCTTCTACAAAGCTCCAAGATGGGAAATGGGAAGTTGATATGACTTTAAGTGATTACCAAAAAGAACTCGAGGAAATTAACCATATGCCATTGAAATTAAAAGAGCTAATCAAATCCGAAGTGAATTTGTTGGAAGAAGCCGTAAAGAATTATCCTTCTTTACAATCGTTGTCTACTTTCGTTTTTAGTGCGAGATAGTAATGTAAGGGCTAATAGAAAAAAGATTCTATAAATAGATCAATTGAAATAGAGCATAAAAGAAAAATAGACATGCCTGTTCTTGAATGAAGTTATTCAACTTCAAACGTATACGTAGCTTGGAACTTGAAAGATCCAGTGTACGCTTGACCGAAACCGAAGACTGAGATACGCGTTACGTCGTCATAAATAAATGACAAAGATGAATGGGCTAAAATAGTACGCGTGATATTTCCAGAGCTTCTTTCAAAAATGACGTTAATTCCGTCATTGCTGAAGTTCTCAATTGTTCCAGCCAAAACAACGGGCAAGGAATTTGGTTCTACGTCAAAAATGATGTTAGCAACTGTGTTCGAGGTACCAGCGAAAGGGGCACAGTTTTCAAACGTTAAGACTTTAAAGCGATCATTTCCAGGTCGTTTCGGACACTTGCTACAATGTGGTGCATGATGTTTTTTATAAGGCAATATTTTCACCTCCTTTGTTAATAGAGTATAAAAATGATAGAAAAGTGAGTGGGCTAATAGAATAAAAGAATCTATTTAATTTTGAAATAGAAATAGAGTATAAATGGCTATGTTAAAGAGTGAAAAGCGAGAGAGTTCATTTGCTCTATGCTACAATATGAGCGTGAATTTTGAGACCATCAAGCAGGTGGTTTTCATATTTGCTGTCTCATTCGAAACGTGCGTTTAGCGCTAGTGTAAGGTGCACAACACTACTATTTAACCGAGCAAAAGAACTAGTAATTGTTAGAACTCATAGTTTTGGGGACTACAGTTTCCTAATCATAGAAAAAGGACCTTTTCTAATCATAGAATGGTCCTTTTTGGTTTCTATTTAATTTGCATTTCTGAGTGTGGCAAAATAATGGTCTTTATTATAATCGTGCACTTTCATCCAATGGTTCTTCGTTCCCCTCCGTCAAATGACTGAAATATAAAGGGAATCGTATAAAAAGAGGAACGTCTTGTTTAGGAAGTTCCTTACGTTCTTTCATTTACGTCTCGAAATATAGATGCTTATGAAGGCTACATCCCGGATTGAATGCACTATGACATGAAGGACAAGTGGAGTTACAAGACAGATACTCATCAATGGTCAATTCATGTCCGCAAGCGCCACACAATATAGCTTTTTGATTGAACTGTTCAATTGGCCAAACTTGAGGAGAATCGCATCCAACCTCTTCGTGGCAGGAGAAACAAGGATAATAGGTATCGCAACAATAAAACTTGATGGCGATTCGATCGATTTCTGAATGGTAATGAAGGCAACGTGTTTCGTTATCGACATCATTCCCTTTTACTAGATGTCCGTGAATGATCATTGGTATTCTCCTTTTTAGCGCTATTGAAGTCATTTAACCATACTAATTAAAGGAAGTCATTCACTTAAAAATAATTATGGAAAAATATTCTTGATAAACATTGTAGAACAACATACATCGTGTTACGATGTAAAAAGTTATTAATCATAAGGTGGGGTGTTAATGGATAAGGAAATCATGAAAGGCAGTATCGATATATTACTTCTGTCCATTGTAAATACAAGAGACATGTACGGTTATGAAATGGTGAAGACATTAAAACATAATAGTGGAGAACTTTACAACATGGGTGAGGGAACATTATATCCAGCTTTGAAACGTTTGGAAAACAAAAAATGGCTTGAATCTTATTGGGATAATCCAGAGGTCGGTGCCAGAAGGAAATATTATCGTATTACAGATTCGGGGAAAAAAGAGTTGGCTCGGAAGTTACAAGAATGGGAGAAGATAAGTGACTTAATCAAAGTATGTTCGGAGGGAATAGCGTGGATCAAACCATTGAAGCCTACATTAGGAAGATCGTAAGTGATCTTAATTGCGATGAACATGAAAAAAGTGAAATGACTGAAGAAATGACAGGGCATATCCTTTTATTGAAACAGGAATTTCTGGAGCAGGGATATTCGGATTCAGAATCCACACAAAAAGCATTGCAAAGCTTTGGGGATGAGAAAAGTATAGAAGAAGGATTCCAACACTCTATATTTCCATACTATAAAATGTTCAGAAAGATTAATTGGCTTTTATTTGGCATCTATTCTTTAATTGTTCTAAGTAACTTACTTTTCTTGAGGATATTATCGATAATCATTAATTACAAAAGTGATTTCAATAAATACTTTTATATCTCGCCAGAATCTAATGGATTCTTTGATTTAGCCACATGGCAACAAAATTCGAATTTGATCCCATTTGGAAATACTTTTGAATATTTAATGGGTGCGGATAAATTCAATGTGGACATTATCATCAACAATACGTTAGGGAATGTGTTGATTTTTATCCCTCTGGGCATTTTCCTTCCCATCTTATTTAAAAAATATCAATCATTCACTCAAGTGTTTGTGGGTAGCATGTTCATAGCGTTTACTATTGAAGTGTTACAGTTTATTCTTCAAATTGGCCAATTTGATATTGACGACATTATTCTCAATACGATTGGTGCGGCGGTTGGATTCTTATTCATCAAGCTCTTGATGCGAGTAGCTAAGTTATCCAGATTGACGATATTTTATAAGACTACAAGTTAACCAATATCTAATATGTAATCTCTCTCGTTTTTTAGAGGGAGATTTTTTAGATCAAATGAAGGTTTTTCAGACATCAACGCCAAAAAATCAGACCGAGAGTCCGATAAATATGGCGAAAATCATCCACCTGTCCGAATCGAGCAGGAAAAGACAGGATTCAATGTCGAAATAGGAATAAGATAAATTTACGAGGTGATGGAATGAGTTGGATAGAAGCACTGCAACGCTCAATAGATTATTTGGAGAATCATTTAGAGACTGCTTTCAAAATGGAGGATGCCGCTGCAGAGGCGAATGTATCTGTATTTCATTTTCAAAGAATTTTCATGGTTCTGACAGACATGAGTGTAATGGAGTATGTGCGTCGCCGCCGATTGACTCTTGCTGCGGAGGAGCTTGCTTTGACGGATGCGCGAGTCATCGATGTAGCATTGAAATACGGGTATGAGACGCCGGAATCTTTTGCGAAGGCATTCAAGCGGCAGCATGGGTTGTCGCCATCGGAAGCTCGATCTTCGAACAAAGGATTCACTTCCTACAATCGTTTGGTCATCTCTGTACAATTGAAAGGGGCGTTACCGATGAAGGTACGAATAGAAGAAAAAGAGGCATTTCCGATTATTGGTGTGAAAAGAGAGTTCTCGTGTGAAAACGGGGAAAATACACGAGAGATTCCAAAAATGTGGCAAGAAGTTCATCAAAACGGAGTGGATGACGAATTGGTCGCGTTGAATAATGGCGCAGTGCAAGGAATGCTTGGAGTCTGTCGCATGATTGATACAGCTGCAAGTACTTTAGAGTATTGGATTGCTACTGCTTATGATGGAGAAGAGATTCCAGCACGTTATGACCGTATGGAAATCCCCGCGGCGACTTATGCTGTTTTTGAAGTAGTAGGCCCGATGCCTCAAGCAATTCAATCAATGTGGGAGAAAATCTACAGCGAATGGTTCCCGTCGAGCTCTTATCGCCCAAGCGGTTCGGCTGAAATGGAAGTTTATTCGATCGAAGATGCCAGTCAGGCGGATTATTATTCAGAGATCTGGATTCCTGTCGTAAATAAGTAGACCATAACTGTGACAAATCTTTGAAGACCCTTTCGATTAAAATCACTTGATTAGGACGGTATGACTGTACACTCTACCCCACGCCTCTCTATAATGAGGGGTGTAGAAAGCAGGAGGGGTTATAATGTCTGAAAAACCACTTAAGCGATTTCGATTCATGGGATTATTGGAAGGCAGTTCTCTATTAATCTTATTATTCCTGGCGATGCCATTAAAATATTTCTTTGGAATGCCAGAAGCTGTGAGAGTCGTTGGTTCAATCCACGGGTTTCTGTTTGTCAGCTATTGCCTGGTAATTGCGTACATGACTTTTATCGTAAGATGGCCGTTTATTTATAGTGTTATCGCTGTGATTGTTGCCTTCATTCCGTTTGGCAATATCATATTCGATCGCAAGCTTCAAAAATTGGAAACAGCATAGACACTGGTAAGATTCATATCTTACTGGTGTTTTTTCTTTTGATTCCAAGAACTTGATCGTAATCATGTATAATAATACTTATTTTGGAAATCTTGTTGGCTTAATATATAGGTAAGATAAATGTAGAGAAACTACTGAGAATAATAATCCAGATGAATGATGAAAGGAGCACATGATGAAATTTTTCCACACAGCCGATTGGCATTTAGGTAAGTTAGTACAAGGAGTTTCAATGACGGACGAACAACGATACGTGTTACGACAATTTACTGAGGCGATTGCCGAAGAAAAACCGGATGCCGTTATTATCGCGGGAGACTTATACGACCGGGCAGTACCGCCGACGGACGCGGTGAATTTGTTGGACGAAGTACTTGAAACGATTGTATTGAAACTGAAAACACCTGTCATTGCCGTTTCGGGGAACCATGATAGCCCGGGGCGTTTGAACTTTGGTAGCCGTATGATGAAATCGAATGGTTTTTATATTACGGGTCAATTGAAGAAAGAATTAGAGCCGATTGTGCTACAGGATGCACACGGAGAAGTTCATTTCCATCTAGTTCCGTATGCTGATCCTTCTCAAGTTCGGCATGTATTAGAAGATGAAGAGATCCGCACACATGATGATGCCATGAAGAAAATGGTTGCACATATTGAGTCTTCGATGGATTTATCTAAGAGACATGTGCTGGTAGGACACGCCTTTGTGACACCTCACGGGGAAGAAGATCAAAACACGAGTGATTCGGAGCGGCCGCTTGCAATTGGTGGAGCGGAGTATGTAAGTGCTTCACACTTCAAAAAGTTCCACTACACGGCACTTGGACATTTGCATCAAGCACATTATGTTTTGAATGAGACGGTCCGCTATTCGGGATCTCCACTGAAATATTCGATTTCTGAAGAGCATCATCAAAAAGGTTTCCATATTGTTCAGATGGACGAGCTTGGAAATGTCAGTGTAGAAAAGCGTTTACTCAAACCTAAACGTGACATTCGCACCGTTGAAGGGAAAATGGAAGACATTTTACAGCATGAAATGAATCACGATTATGTGTTTGTGAAATTGCTGGATGAAACACCGATTTTATTCCCTATGGAAAAGATTCGCTCGGTTTACCCAAATGCAATGCATGTAGAACGTAAACTATTGTCTGCTGTAAAAGATAATGAAGAAACCACGGTAGGTTCACGTCGTAAAATGGATGACTTAGCGTTATTTAACGCTTTTTACGAAGAAGTAAAAGGGGTACCTGCATCGGAAGAAACTGAGGATATTTTTAAAGAAGTGCTTCAAGAGTTCTTACTGGAGCAACAGGAAATCACTAGCCCAGGTAAGAAAGAAGGGCTGAAAATATGAGACCCATTACCTTAAAGATGACCGCTTTTGGTCCTTATAAACATACCGAAATTATTGATTTCAAAGAACTTAAAGGCAACCAATTATTTGTCGTATCCGGCAGCACCGGAGCGGGCAAGACAACCATCTTTGATGGGATTTGCTTTGCCTTATATGGTTCGGCAAGTGGTTCGGATCGAAGTGAATCACGTATAATGCGCAGTGACTTTGCAGAGGACCATGTCCATACATCTGTAGAGCTGGTATTTGAAATGCATCAGCGAACGTATCGAATCCTACGCCAAATAGGGCATGTGAAAAAAGGCAATAAAGGAGCGACGGGTGAAAAATATGAGTTTTATGAAAAGCTAATAGACCGTGAAGTTCCATGTGTTGAACGGCAAATCGTGTCAGAAATTAATGATAAAGTCGATGAAATTATTGGGCTAACAAAAAATCAGTTCATCCAGATTGTGATGCTGCCACAAGGCGAGTTTCGAAAATTACTAACTTCTGAGACAGAAAACAAAGAAGATATTCTACGGAAAATCTTTAAAACCGAGCCTTATAAAATGATTAGTGAACGACTTAAGACAAAGAAAGCACTTGCTGAAGAAGAATTGAAAATTGAGCAACGCACGATTAACAGTTACATTCAAAATATCGCTGCATCGTTTCCGAAACGCGAATCCACCATATTTGAGGTGCTTGCTCAGGAACACTACAATATTCACCAAGTCATTTCGGGATTGGAAGAAGAGGCTTCTTTCTATGAAGAGAAAATTCGCCAAGATCACTTTAAATACGAAGATGCTTACCAGAACCATACAAGTAAGTCAGGTGAATTCCATGAAGCCAAAAGCTTAAATGAACGATTTGAGGAATGGGAAACAAAAGAACAGAAGCTGCAGGCGTTGACGGACCAGTTACCTTTATTTGAAGGCAAAGAAAAGCAGCTTGAACAGGCAGAACGAGCAAGCGTAATCGAAGGGATCGAACGAAACTATAAAGAACTTCAAAAAGAAGTACTGGAGAAACAGCAGCTTTGGGATGGAGCGGTTACTTCAGAGGCAAAAGCGAAGGAAAAGTTAGAGCAGATGAACCTTCAATATATTGAAGAAGAGAACAAGCAGGAGATTCGTGAAAAATTAAGCGAGTCACTTGTCCGTTTATATGATTTCTTGCCAATAGTAAAAGATATGACTTCGAAAGAGTCCGAGTTAAAAGTTATGGAGAATGAAGTCGATAAATTATCAGTAAACGTCAAGGAAATCGAGGAACAAATAAACTCTAAAAATGAAGCTGTTACAGCTATAAAGCTTGATATGGATCGGCTCGAAAATCAGTTGATTCCATTTGATGATAAGTTACAAAAACTTAGCGAGTTAAATGAACAATGCCGAGTGTTAAAAGAGTTTCTGTCCATTCAGCAATCAATGAAAACACTAGAAACTGAAACTCTTGATAAAGAAACACGCTATAATACGGTGAAAACAGAGTACACGACGCTTGAAAATGAATGGTTTGCTAATCAAGCTCGAGTTTTAGCGGCTCATTTACATGACGGAGATGCATGTCCAGTATGTGGCAGTGTGGAGCATCCAAATAAGAACGAGCAAGATCAAACTATTGCTCCTTCGAAGGAACAACTGGATCAAGTAAAATTGACTTTGAATCAAGTAGACAGTTCCTATCGAAATGCTTCAGCCAAACAAAACGCTATGATGGAGCAACTCTCGATTAAAGGGCAAGAAGTAGCTGGGTTCGGTGTTGATTTAACGCATTCTGATAAGGTCTATGAAACTTTGGATGAATCTCGTCTTAAATTTGATGTTGAAGTGAGTCAAATGCGAAAAGATAAAGACGTGCTTCGAAAAATAAAACAACAACACCAAGAGCTGTCACTAGCTGTACAAGAGTTGGATGTTAAAAAAGTTGAGATAACAAAAAATCATCAAGAAGCACAATCTATTTACGAAAAAAGCAAAGCGATTTATGAAGATAAATTACAATCGATTCCAGCCGAAGTGCGCATCTTGTCTCAATTAGAACAACAAGTACGTGAAACAAGTGAACGCAAAACCAATCTTGAAAATGCATGGAAAGCGGTGCAACAACTTCGTCAAGAAGCTAGGGAACAACATGCTTCTTCTATTTTGACGATTGCACATACCGAACAAGCTTTGCAAGAGACACAGGCTAAACTAGATAAGGCAAATGTTGCATTTAAGAAGGCCCTCGAGTCCTCGGCTTTTGAATCAGATGAACCTTATCAACAAGCGAAGTTAAGAGATTCAGAGAGAACTTCATTGAAAGAGCAGATTCTGGAGTTTAAACAATCTCGACATACACTGATTGAACAAGTGGCTGAATTGTCCATAAAACTTACTAACAAAACGAAAGTCGATTTAAACGATTTGCAAAATGAACTGGCTTCTTTGAAAGTAGTTTATGAAAAGGCTTTACAGGAAGTAAATCAATCAAATGACTTTAAAAAAGCAGCGAACAATCTAATCAGTAGCATAGTGTTATCCAGTAAAAAAGCCATTGCGAAAGAACAGGAATTCAATCAAATCACCGACTTGTATGACGTGATCAGAGGCCAAAATGGAATGAAGATTTCATTTGAACGCTACTTGCAGATTGAATACCTTGAACAAATTATTGTGTCGGCGAATGAACGATTGAAGAACTTATCGAATGGACAGTTCCATTTGATTCGAAGTGAACGTCAAGAAGCAAGAGGAAGACAAAGTGGTTTGGGACTAGATGTTTATGATGCCTATACGGGACAAACACGCGATGTCAAAACGCTTTCCGGAGGAGAGAAATTTAACGCCTCATTGTGCTTAGCGTTAGGTATGGCCGATGTCATTCAAAGCTTCCAAGGCAATGTTTCCATCGATACGATGTTCATTGATGAAGGATTTGGATCGCTAGACGAAGAATCATTGAACAAATCAATCGACACACTAATCGACTTGCAAAAATCAGGTCGTATGATTGGCGTCATTTCTCATGTTCAGGAATTGAAAACAGCTATTCCAGCGATATTGGAAGTGAGAAAGTCGAAAGAAGGCTATAGCGAGACACGATTTGTTATTAAGTGATTAAACTCGTGTTTCGGATGGTGGTTGTCTGATTGTTAGCAGAACAACTTCCTTGAATAAAACTACAGATCTAAAACCAGTACCTCATCGAGATACTGGTTTTTTGTATGTAAAAATACTTGATTTATTAAAGAAAATTTAATTTCTAGCCAATAGTTTAATTGAAATCTTTAAAGTTTACCTGCCAGTAAATATTGGAAGTGTGGACAGTTGTAGGGGAAATAATGTTCGGTAATAATTACCACCACTTCCTATATAATTTGCATGCTATACTCAAAAAAAAGTTAAGCCAAATACATAACGACCCTTCGTACTGTAGCTTTAAATCAATGAGCCAACAGTTTGCAAGCGCTCTACCTACATATTTTTACATAGTAGACCTTACCAAAACATATTTCAAAATTTGTACCAAGTGTAAGAAAAAAATACCAACTAATTATTCACGAGGAGATGAACTTCTATTAAAAAGCTTACAAGAATTTTGATTCTATCATTTATGTTAGCGTTTTCATTTTCAGGAGTCGCAGGTGCAACATATTCAGTGCATAAAGGTGATACATTAAACGGCATTGCTTATAAATACAGAATGGGCTATCAGGATTTGCGATCATTAAATCCGCAAATCAAAAATCCTCATCAACTTAATATTGGTCAATCTATTGTTGTTAGAACACCGGACAAACCATCTGATCTTGTTGACTATGCAAAGGTTCTTAAAACACAAACAAAATACGTGTACGGAGCAGATTATAGCCTAGCACCTTACAAAGCAGATTGTAGTAGCTGGACTAAACATGTCTATGCTAAATTTGGCGTGAACTTGCCTAGAACTAGCCGTGAGCAATCACATATCGGAACGTCAATTTCATTTAAGAATATGAAAAAAGGGGATTTAATGTTCTTTGCGAGCAACGGCAAAACTATTTCTCATGTAGGGATTTATATGGGGAATGGACAATGGATCAGCAATCTAAACACGGCAAACAGTGTAAAAACTTTTTCTGTCTGGGGACCATGGACACAAAAACACTTCATGTGGGCACAAAGAGTACTTTAATATTCATCCCATATTTCTAGAAAAGCGCATCTAATTTATGTGATATTTTACCAGCAACACTAAAGGACTGACGATATTCATCGTCAGTCCTTTAGTGTTGCTATTAACCCATTGATACTTATTTTAACTCCCGTTCAATCGAAAACAAAGAGCTCTCAACTTATATTGTATTAGTTTACACTTTCCCTCAATTTACACTATTTGAAAGCAGTATTTTCAGCCGGAATATAAAATTCAAACGTAGTAGAAGGCTGTGAATGAACGAGTGTGTCATTTATTTTCCGAATGGTCAATATTGCGTTTACTGTATACATTCCTGCCGGCACTCTCTCCGCTTCATTCGTTTTGTAATTCCAGATACTTTCAAATTGAATTTGTTCTCCTTTGTTTAACGTTTTATATTGAAGTGCTTGGAGAAACATTTTCCCTTTACTAAAATGATACACTCGTTCTCCTTGGGCATTATACACTGAATAGTCATAAGACTGACTCGTTGGGAATTCTAGAATTATTGGCTGCTCACTATTATTTTTAACTGTAAAAGTAAACGTAGCTTGATCTACATCTGCGGTGACTTTTCCATCCCATTTCAATTCTGTTATGACCCTAACCTCCTTATTTAAAGTTTTATGGTTCCTTACGACGAAAATCATCCGAAAATTGGACAGCAATTCTCCATGAAATGATACCCCTTACTTATAATGATTAAACGAGTTCGTTATTTTTTCGGTACTTCTCCAAAAAGCGCAAATGTAGGATAAACAACAATAAAATTTTAAAGAGCCAATAAAAAAGAAATCCAGTGACTCTAATAGTTACTGGGTTTTTTGATTATTATTTTATGAAGATTATTGGTGCCCGAGAATTAAAGTGTATCATCTTTTTCAACTCCTGTATCGTCTTTATCCAGATGATAAATGGGTGCACCTTCAGCGACCATATTTTGAGAAGCAATAAAATCTTGATTTTGACGTAATTCCATTTCCTTTTGACTCACATATTCAGGTTTCATCGTCAAATACTCCCCTAATATAGTTTTTTAGAAGTAGTATATGAAAGTTGTCAGAAAATAATTACGAACTCATGAATGGGACACCATTCGTGGAATTTTCGGTCTATTTACAATGATAAGGCTAGCGAGGGAGGCTGAACTTTTCATTATGTGTATAGACTTCTAGTAACTTTTAATTACAGCATTACTTGTCAGGATGAAAAATCTTATTTAGGGGCATATTTCGAAATGAGAGGAAAGAAATAATACTCTGAACAAGGGAGAGCTAAAACATGCCGATGTCTTATGAACAGGTAGTAAATGTCTTAGATGAGTTTCCAGAGTTAAAGCGTAAAGAAGTCTCGAATAATCGCTCGACCTATTATTATCCCAATAGTCCAATTCGCAAAGAGAATGTATTACAAGAATTGCATTTATCGGGAAATGGTTATTTATTTGTTGGCTATTTGTCTGAATATCGTCATCGTATGGATAAAAGACAGTTCATAAGCATTAAAAAGTTTACAGAACCTGAGTTCAGAGATGCGTTAAAGCAGGTTTTGCAGTCATTTCATGAAAAATCAAAAGCTTGATTGAAATTCGTATTTTCTTATTTCTATCACTAAATTAGATAATAGAATCCAGCATGTAAGTAATTTGCTGGATTCTTTTCTATTTTCGAAATCGTTGGGAGGCAGCATCTAAACTGAATAATTCTCCCACGACAAGCTGGCAAGAGGATTCAAGGAAGGAGAATAAAAACAAAAGAGTTTGGTCAGAAACCATCCTTTGCCATAGTGAGGTATTGGTAAAATGTGGAAAAGTAATCGTCGAAAAATCACATACAAATGAATAGGTTTGAAACATGAATCTTATTATTTTTTTATCGTATTTAATCTAAAGATTTCTCCAAGTCCTTGTCCACAATAAAAACTTCAATTCGTTCACCCATCTTGGTACTTATATCTGCATGGCTTGAGAGTACCTTACAACCTGTACATTTTTCAACTATGCCCTCAAAATCCTTACTGTACATTTCGCGCAGGACTTGTCGCATCTGTTTAACCAGTTTCCGTCCGTTGTCATGAGAAACAAGATGTTTTTCTTCCACGGTAAGAACCCCTTTAAATCGTGCAATCACCATATCTCCTACAATATAGGTCTTCGTTTCTTGTGGGCCACGACCGAGTAATTCTCGTTGCAGCTTTATAAATGCTTCACTTAAATCAGCTTCTAACTTTTTCTTCTGTGAGATTGGCAACTGTATTTCCTCCGGTGGACTATATTTTACATCTTCTTAACGACTTATCTTACTGAGGTGTTGTTAAAGTTGTCAATATGAATTTATTTTTATAGTCACACAGTTAAAATACAAACGTAAAAATTCCTGAATAATAGGAACTTTGAATTTTCCGATTGATATTGAACATTCAAAAGTCTAAAATAGTTCTAATTACCTGTATACATAAAAAAGGGTCAAGAGTAATATACATTTTATTAACAGAAAATAACATATCGGCTTAGTCCTGAGCAATCAGGAACGGAGGAACCAATTTTTTGGGGTTAATTCTACATTTGTCTGTAGAAAGGATGAGATGCTCTTTCGCCATCCTACCCGTCAGCTAACTTCGTCGGCTAAAGCGGAGGAGGTCACAAGACCACCTTGATTTCGGGAGTCTTTTTTTGTTGCCTTTTTTAGGCGGAAAAGGAAGCTCGGGGACTGTAGTAGGTCTTTTTATATGTTTATTAATATATGATTTTTAGCTAGAGTGCCAACTTCTTAAGGCGCTTTAACTGAACTTTTGAAAAAGGAAACAGGAAGACAGAACGCAAAGAGAGCTAGAGCTATTGCTTGCTGGGCGTTAAGTAGGCCAATGTGTACTTTTTCTCCAACAAAGTTGAATTTCAAAAATTTTCATCGACACATCCCACTGGGGTGTGGATTGAGATGGATTTGTTTGAATTTAACTGTGGGGAAGAAGTAAACATTGGCCTATTTTTTGTTTCCAGGCAAACGCTCGAGACCATTCAAAGATGTGCGTTTTGTACGGACAATTTTAAAGGAGGTGATTTTTGAAGACGGAGCTTGAGAAAATATAATTCACAAATAAAGAGAGGGAGATAAAGTATGGATATCGTTTCAATTGCATTAATTATTTCATCTTTTGCAGTATTTTTGGGGTTCATTCATTTTTGCGACAAAGTTGTAGATGAACAAGGAAGCGGAAAGTAATGATTTTCTTATTGATTCTAGTCGGAGGACTAACAGTTTACCTAATCGATGCCTTAATTCATCCTGAGAAGTATTAATTTTTTAATAGATGGAGGAAACAAAAATGGATTTTTTACAAATAGGAATTGTATTACTACTGGTTGTGCTACTGGCAATTCCGATGGGGCGCTATATTGCCAAAGTATTTTCTTTGGAAGAAACAAAGCTTGATAAAGTTTTTGGTGGCGTAGAAAAAGCCATTTATAAGATGTCGGGTATCTCGATAATGAGCATGAACTGGAAACAATATGCAAAAGCTTTATTGATTAGTAACATCGTCATGTTTGCCACTTGTTACACCATTATTCGTTTGCAAGGGATATTACCGGCCAATCCAAGTGGGATTGCTGCAATGGATCCTCTCTTAGCCTTCAATACAGTAGTTAGCTTCTTGACGAATACGAACTTACAGCATTATAGCGGGGAATCAGGGTTATCTTACTTCTCCCAAATGACCGTCATTATATTTTTGATGTTTACAACACCGGCAACGGGTCTTGCCTTATGTTTGGCATTCATGCGTGGAATCACTGGTCAAAAAAGTGTCGGGAACTTTTATGTTGACCTAGTACGGGCAAATACACGTATCTTAATCCCGTTATCCATAGTTGTAGGACTGCTTCTAGTTGGTCAGGGTGTTCCGCAAACGATGGGTGCCACAATATCCGCGACAACAGTTGAAGGTGCGATGCAGCAAATTGCGCGTGGACCTGTTGCAGCGCTGGAATCAATTAAACACTTAGGTACAAACGGTGGAGGATTCTTTGGTGTTAACTCGGCTCATCCTTTTGAAAATCCAACACCATTTTCAAATGTCATAGAGATTCTGGCCATGTTCTTGATTCCAACTGCTTTGCCATTTGCATTCGGAGCAATGGCTAAAAGCCGTAAACAAGGGGTCATCCTATTTTCAACCATGGGACTCATGTTCCTCGCCTTTTTATCACTTACTTATTTTAGTGAAGCAAATGGAAATCCGGAACTGGAGAAAATTGGTCTTTCTCAAGAAAATGGAAGTATGGAAGGCAAAGAGGTTCGTTTTGGAATTGCTCAAAGTGCCTTGTTTACCACAGTTACAACCGCAGCGACGACAGGAACAGTTAATAACATGCACGATACATTGACACCCCTAGGAGGCTTCGTTCCATTAGTGTTAATGATGTTCAACAGTGTATTCGGTGGAGATGGAGTAGGCTTCATCAATATCATGATGTACTCTATTCTTGCCGTATTCCTGGCAGGATTGATGGTAGGTCGTACACCCGAGTTTTTAGGAAGAAAAATCGAAGCAAAAGAAATGAAATTGATTGCGATTACCATATTGATTCATCCGTTAATTATTCTTGTTCCCACAGCAATCGCATTGGCTACTGAGATGGGCTCATCAGCGATTTCGAATCCAGGATATCACGGGATTTCTCAGGTTGTTTATGAGTTTACATCTTCGGCAGCAAACAATGGTTCTGGATTTGAGGGGTTAGGAGATAACACGCCGTTTTGGAATATCTCAACTGGTTTGGTTATGTTATTTGGCCGTTACTTCTCAATGATTGCGATGATTGCAGTAGCTGGTTCATTACTAGCCAAAAAACCGGTTCCCGAAACAATGGGTACTTTTAAAACAGACAACAGCACATTCCTGGTCATCTTACTGGCAACAGTTGTCATCGTAGGTGCGCTTACATTTTTCCCTGTACTTGCGTTAGGGCCGATTGCTGAATGGTTAACTATTCGATAAGCAAAGAAAATAGAACATAAAGGAGTACCCCAATGAACACAACGCGTAAAGTTACGCTGACTAATGATATTGTCAAGCGGGCAATAATTGATTCATTTAAAAAACTTGATCCACGACTTATGGCGAAAAATCCAGTCATGTTCGTCGTTGAAATAGGATTTATTGTTACGTTATTTCTAACAATTTTTCCAACGATGTTTGGCGGAGAGTCCAATGCCTTTTACAACGGAATCGTCAGCTTTATCCTATTGGTTACTATTCTATTTGCCAACTTCGCAGAAGCTTTGGCTGAAGGAAGAGGAAAAGCGCAAGCGGACAGCTTGAAAAAAACAAAACAAGATACAAAAGCAAAGCTGCTCCAAAAAGATGGAAGCTTTAAAATGGTCAGCTCAACTGACTTAAGAAAAGGGGACATCGTTGTTGTTGAAGCGAACGAATTGATCCCGAGTGATGGAGAAATTATTGAAGGTGTTGCTTCTGTTGACGAGTCAGCAATTACTGGTGAATCTGCACCTGTCATTAAAGAATCAGGCGGTGACTTCTGCTCGGTAACTGGTGGTACACGAGTAATAAGTGATAGCATCAAAATTCGTATAACGACAGATCCAGGTGAATCTTTCCTTGATCGAATGATTAGTTTGGTTGAAGGGGCGAAACGTCAAAAAACACCGAATGAAATTGCACTGAATACATTGCTCGTTAGTTTAACGTTAATCTTTCTAATTGTTTGTACAACATTATTACCCATTGCATCTTATGTGGATGCGACCATTCCGATCTCAACACTAATTGCCTTGCTAGTTTGTTTAATTCCAACAACCATTGGGGGCCTTCTTTCAGCTATTGGTATTGCAGGAATGGATCGGGTTACACAGTTTAACGTGATTGCCATGTCAGGTAAAGCAGTAGAAGCTGCTGGTGACATTAACACAATCATCCTTGATAAAACAGGAACAATTACATTTGGTAACCGAATGGCTGCAACGTTTATTCCAGTAGAAAATGTAAATCAAAAAGAATTAAATAAAGTGGCTCTTCATACTTCACTCTATGACGAGACGCCAGAAGGCCGATCAGTCGTTGAGTTAGCAAGAAAAATGGGTGTTTCTGTATCAGAACTAAATGTAGCCGGATCTGAGGGGGTAGAGTTTAAAGCGGAGACGAGAATGAGTGGAACGAACTTTGCAAACGGGCGTCAAGTCCGTAAAGGTGCAGTCAATGCCATCAAAGATTACGTAATGAAAAAAGGTGGAACAGTTCCAAGTGATTTGGATGAGAAAACGAAGGAAATTGCGATGGAAGGTGGTACGCCGCTTGCCGTAGCAGATGGTAACCGAATTTTAGGATTAATTTATTTAAAAGATACAGTTAAACCAGGAATGAAAGAGCGTTTTGATGAACTAAGAAAAATGGGAATAAAAACGGTGATGTGTACTGGCGATAATCCTTTAACAGCTGCAACTATTGCCCGCGAAGCCGGGGTTGATGATTTTATTGCAGAGGCAAAACCAGAAGATAAAATTGCTGTTATAAAAAAAGAGCAATCTGAGGGTAAACTTGTTGCGATGACAGGTGATGGAACCAACGATGCCCCAGCTCTTGCTCAAGCAGATGTTGGTCTTGCCATGAATAGTGGAACAACTGCTGCTAAAGAAGCTGCTAATATGGTTGATTTAGACTCGGATCCAACAAAAATCATTGAAGTAGTGGGAATCGGAAAGCAGTTGTTAATGACAAGGGGAGCATTGACAACCTTCAGTATTGCAAACGATGTAGCAAAATACTTTGCCATCATTCCTGCGATGTTCATGGTAGCTATTCCTCAAATGGCTGCTCTGAACATTATGAATTTGGCAACACCGCAAAGTGCGATATTGTCTGCACTGATCTTCAATGCCATCATCATTCCTTTGTTGATTCCTTTAGCAATGAAGGGCGTAAAATATGTTCCGATGAGCTCGACTAAGCTTTTAAACCGCAACCTGTTTATTTATGGGTTTGGCGGAGTTATGATTCCTTTTATTGGTATAAAAATAATTGACTTGATGCTAGTTTTGATAAATTTAACATAAAATAATGAAGGCAAAGGTGACGAATCATGTTAAAAAACTTACGATTAACGCTCGTGTTACTTTTTATATGTGGGGTAGGTTACCCATTGGCGATGACAGGTTTTTCGCAACTAATTATGCCAGCAAAAGCAGAGGGAAGCTTATTGACGGATCAAGATGGGAAAGTAGTTGGATCTGAGCTAATCGGCCAAACATTTAATGACCCAAAGTACTTTTCTGGAAGAGTTTCTTCTATAGATAATAACGCAGCAGGTTCTGGGTCCGGAAACTATGCGCCTTCGAATGAAGATATGATTGAACGAACTAAATCGGATATTGACATATTTCTAAAAAATAATCCTGATATTCAAAAGAAAGATATTCCAGCAGATTTATTAACCAACTCTGGATCAGGACTGGATCCACATATTTCACCATTAGCTGCTGAGATACAGGTTCCTCGAATTGCAGCTGAAAGGGGAGTTAGTGAAGAAGAATTATTAACAATAATTAAGGAACATACGGAAGGACGTCAGTTAGGTGTGTTTGGTGAACCACGTGTAAATGTATTGAATCTCAATTTGGCTCTTGATGAATAGCGATAAGTAGGAGAAAAGGGAGAGTGAAATGACTCTCTCTTTTTACCTTGCAAAAGGAAGGTGATTGATACATGGTAGACCAATTTCGGAGGAAGTCACCTGAAGCACTGCTTCAGGAAATAGTGAAAGTAAATAAAGGTCACTTGAAAATTATTTTAGGAGCAGTGAGCGGGTCAGGTAAAACCTATCATATGTTACTAGAAGGGAATGCAATGAAAAAGAGTGGGATAGATGTCGTGGTTGGACTAGTTAGTGTATCGAACCATCCAAAAACAGTTGAACAAACTGGACAGCTTGAAAATATTGCTCCGATTGAGTGGAACAATGAAGGAATAATAAAATGTGATTTAGATATGGAAGCGATTCTTGCGCGAAATCCTGAATTAGTTCTTGTAGATGAGTTAGCACATCGAAATTCCCCACAAGCTAAAAATAAAACAAGATTAGACGATGTTTTAGAATTAATCAATAAAAAAATAAGTGTGATTACAACGGTCAATATTTATGATTTGCAAGGTGTACGAGAAGTAGCTGAAGAAACTTTAGGTGTTCGCGTACAGGTTGATCATTGTGTCCCCGAAGATACATTAGATTTAGCTGATGAAGTAAAACTCATTGATGTGACCCCTGAATCCATACTAAAGCGATTACATGATGGAACAATTGAAAGAACCATTGTTACATCAAAAGGAAGAGATAAATTATATTTGCGTGACAATCTTGCGGTTCTTAGAGAGCTCTCATTAAGGTTTGTAGCAGAAGAAGTAAATGAGGTATTGGATTCTTATAGAGAAAAACAAGGGATGTTAGGAGCATCAGGTGCCTCTGAAAAAATTTTGGTATCCGTTCAATACCATTGGAACGGGTCCATCTTAATCCGTCGAGGCCAACAAATAGCCAAGCGACTAGGAGCAGAACTCCTTGTTGTCTGTTTTCGTTCATCAAAAAGAAACCTCACCAAAAATGAAGAATCGTTCAGACGCGAGATAAAAAAACTTGTGGGAAAAATAGGTGGTTCTTTTGAAGAACGTCCTATTATAAATGAGGATGTAGCTGATGAAATTTACAATTACGCTACGAAGAAAAAAATCACCCGTATAGTCGTGGGGCAAACAAAACGTAGCAGATTGGAAGAAGTGATGTATGGGTCAATTTTGAACAAAATACTACGAAAAACAAAAAATATAGATTTATTTATCGTAGCAGATCGTGCAGAAAAAGAAGGAGAACGGATTCTACCTGCAAAAAAATCAGAAATTCCGACGTCAGATCCATACCGACGACTATCACATAAAGAACTTGAAAATGAGGTACATAAAATTAAAAATGGCACCTTAAAGGTTTACATCGGCTCTGCCCCAGGAGTTGGTAAGACATTCACGATGCTTCGTGAAGCAAATATCTTGAAGCGAAATGGAATTGACGTAGTGATAGGCTTATTGGAAACCCACGGAAGAAAAGAAACGCTGGAACAAGTTGGTACCCTTGAGTTCATTCCTAGAAAAAAAGTGAAGTATAAACATGTCATTTTAGAAGAAATGGATACAGAAGCTATTTTAAAGCGTAACCCTGAGGTTGTTCTTGTCGATGAAATCGCCCATACGAATATTCCTACTAGTAAGTATTCAAAAAGATATATGGATGTCGAAGAAATAATAAAGTCAGGTATTTCAGTGATTTCTACTATGAACATTCAACACTTGGAAAGTTTAAACGATAGTGTTGAACAAATTACGGGAGTGCGAGTTCGCGAAACGGTTCCAGACAATATTCTTCGAATGGCAGATGAAATAGAATTAATCGATATTTCAGCTAAAGCTTTAAGAACACGGATGCGGCAAGGGAATATATATGCTGCAACGAAAATTGAACAATCCTTAAATAATTTTTTTAGAACAGGTAACTTGATTGCGTTACGGGAATTGGCGCTACGTGAAGTAGCAGATGATGTTGACGAGAGATTGGAGTCTCTGGAGAGAAGTCGAACGTTAAGAGGGCCTTGGCGGAAACAGGAAATAATATTTGTTTGTGTAAATTTAGGGAATGACAGTGAACGGCTAATTCGAAGGGGATTCCGTATTGCTTATCGATTGAAAGCCAGGTGGTATGTAATTTATGTAAAAGATCATGCTGCTCTTTCAGAATCAGAGGAATCTATGTCAAATAAAGTGAAGTCATTAACAGAAAGACTTGGCGGAGAGTTTGAGATATATGAAACATCGCATCGAAGAAAAGTCGTGTATGAATTAGTTCAAAAGCTAAATGAAAGAAAAGCAACACAAGTCATTATTGGACAGTCAGCTAGAACACGTGTGGAAGAAATCATGAAAGGATCGGTAGTTCAAAAGCTATTGCGTTTAGTCCGACATTTAGATGTGTTAGTTGTTGCTGATTATAAGTCTGAAAAAGACAAAAATTTTTGAAGCTGTGAGCAAAAACATATTCTATCAAGTTTACCAAACTCTTAATGTTTGAAAATAGCACATTGGTTGATATGTTGTTCTACTCTATTTAAGAAAAAATAATAGAGTAGAACAACATAGTAAATTGGTATAATCTCTGGATTAAATGGATATAGTGACAGTAATCTATTAAAAATTGGGGAGGTAGATTATGAACAAAGTAGAGTTTAAGAAGAATTTTGATTTAGGATATGAAGTTCTAGAATTTGTTGCAAATCATGATGAGACATCTATCTGGATTAAGAATCATTACTCTGTTCCATCTTCCACGGTCAGTTCAACTATCATAAAAATTGCTGGAACATTATATGAAGAGAAAAGATGGGGCTTGATTTTTTCGGATTTAATTGAAATTGAAACGAATATTAACGAAGAAGTCCAGTTGGAATTGGACCGATTCGAAATCGATATTGAAGATTTTGATGAAGAAGCGTTTCTTGCACATTTAGTAAACCAAGCCACAATTGAAATACAGAACTCAGAATTCTCTACAGCACTGAAAGAAATGATGGTTGTTTAAAAGTACACAAATTTTGAACATAGGTGAAAGGCAGCCCGCATATCAATCATTATCGTTGGAAATATACGTAGGCAGGAGATTATTATGTGTGGATTTGTAGGGTTTTTGTATAATCAACCTCAAGAAACAAGTGACCTAAGAACGCAGGAAATGAATGAAATTATTTCATTACTTGCCCATAGAGGGCCTGACGACAAAGGGTGTTTTGTTGATGAATATGTAAGCTTTGGATTTAGAAGGCTGAGTATACTAGATATCGAAGGTGGTCATCAACCGTTCTCTTATGAGGATGAATGTTACTGGATTATCTTTAATGGAGAAATTTATAACCACGTTGAACTACGGGAAGAACAAATAGCCAAAGGTCATGAATTTTCTAGTGAATCGGATACGGAAGTCCTTCTTACCTTATATAGTGAGCTTAAAGAAAAAATGGTGCACAAATTAAGAGGGATGTTTGCATTTGTCATTTGGGACAAAGAGGAACAACACTTATTCGGAGCTCGGGATCATTTCGGCATTAAGCCCTTCTTTTACTTAGAAAATGAGGAAATGACGTATTTTTCTTCTGAGAAGAAAGCAATCCTTTATGTCGAATCCGATGAACTGGATGACGATTCACTTCATCATTATCTGAGCTTCCAATATGTACCTGAACCCAACACCATGACGAGATTGATTAAAAAGTTGCCGGCTGGTCATTATTTCACTAAGAAACCGGAGCAACCAATGGAAATTCATTCTTTCTGGACCCCGAAATTCCAGCAAGTTCATTCTTCAGAAAATCAACTAATCCATGAGATCCGCGAAGTATTAACCGATTCAGTTCATGTTCATATGCGCAGTGATGTACCGGTGGGGGCATTTCTTTCAGGAGGGATTGATTCGTCCTTTATTGTCTCATTGGCAAAGGAAGTGAATCCACGGCTGAAAACGTTTACGGTCGGTTTTGAAAAAAGTGGTTACAGTGAGGTAAATGTCGCACAAGAAACAGCAAATGTCCTCCAATTAGAAAATATCAGCTATATGATTTCATCACAGGAATTTCTTGAAGAACTTCCTAAAATCGTTTGGCATTTAGATGACCCCTTGGCCGATCCGGCATTAGTTCCGCTATACTTCGTGGCAAGGGAAGCGGCAAGGCATGTAAAAGTTGTATTGTCAGGAGAAGGGGCAGATGAGTTATTCGGTGGCTATAATATTTATCGAGAACCGCATTCTCTAAGGATGTTTAATCATATTTCTCCACGGTTTAAAGAAATATTGAAAGTCCTCAGTCGTATATTTCCTGAAGGATTTAAAGGGAAAAGCTTCATTGAACGCGGGACTACACCGTTGGAAGAACGATATATTGGAAATGCCAAGATGTTTGAAGAAAATGAGAAAAGGAAATTGCTTCGAACCTATAAATCGAATTTGGATTATACAACCATCACAAAGCCAATTTATCAACAATCAATGAGTTATGATTCGGTCACGAAAATGCAAAATATAGATATCCACACATGGCTAAAGGGCGATATATTAGTCAAAGCAGATAAGATGACAATGGCCCATTCACTTGAATTGCGTGTTCCATTTCTAGATAAACACGTTTTCGAAGTAGCATCGAAGCTACATACCTACCTGAAAATAAAAAACCATTCAACCAAATACATCTTGAGAAAAGCAGCAGAAGGACTCGTGCCTGAACATGTGGTGGAACGGAAAAAGCTCGGTTTCCCTGTTCCCATTCGTCATTGGTTAAAAGATGAGTTATATGAATGGGCAATGGACTTAATACATATCAGCCAAACAGAAACTATTTTCAATAAACAGGAAGTGTTTAATTTACTAGCGGATCACGTGAACAATAAAAAAGACAATAGCCGGAAGCTTTGGACGATTCTTATCTTTATGGTTTGGCATCAAGTTTATGTAGAGAATATTTATGAATTTAATCGTTAAGGCGGATATTGAAAAGACTTAGTAAAAAAATACATAAAAAAACGTCCGGCAACCACTCCGGACGTTTTTTCCACAGACCACATAACACAAAACAGGTAGGTTATGTGTTGAAACATAATATGAAATATTTGTAGGACGAAAGACGATGCGCATCCTCTTCCGTCTACCTTTTAAGTCTAACATGGTTATCAGAGTTGGCTAGACATCAATATATAGTTACGTTTCCAGTATGTTCATGAAACAGGCTAAATTTGTCATGGGGTCTGTAGTACTTTAAGAGTAAATGCTTTAACATCGAGTGCCGTATCTTCCCGTTTCACGTCTTCGAGCATAATATCACGGAAATAAGCAACACTTGCCGGTAACGGCAATTTTATTAATTTCGTCAATGCTTCCTGATACATGAGGATAAATTCTGGGTCGGTATTGCCTCGCTTCAATTCGGCAAAGGACTCATAAAACTGATCGAGTTTATCGGCAAATTCAAGAATCCGTCCTTCGATGGTAGCATCTTTTCCCTCTTTCATACGATGAAAGAAAACGGGTTGAAATTCTTCGGGGATTTCTTCCAATATGAATTTTTCCATCATTTTATCTTCCACATGGGCAATCATTTGCTTCAGCTCAGGCGAGGCGTGTTTGACTGGTGTTTTAATGTCTCCAATGAAAACTTCCGCGAAATCGTGGTTAATCGTTTTCTCGTACAGCGCTTTCCAATCGATGACTTCTCCTTTATTTTCTTCAATCGTAGCAAAAAACATGGCGTATTGGGACACTTTCCAACTATGTGCGGCAACATTATGCTCTTCAAATTTAAATTTTCCTGGACAGCGTATGATACGTTCTAAATCGTTCATGCTCGTAAAAAATCGATGAATTCCCATTGTATTTCTTCTCCTTTAAGGTGAGTTTCCTGTCAACGTGTAATCTGTATGTACAAAAGTCTTTCATAAGTGGTTTCCACCATTCCAACAGATTAAACGCTTATTCTTATACAATGTGTAAAAATCCATCTGGTCGTGACAAATAACACAAAAAAACTCATCCTCATTAATATCTGAGGATGAGTTATGTTTATTATTTTGTTTCTTCAACTGGTGGTGCAACAGGTGTTGTGTAATCAAAATCAATTTCATTCAATCCGTCAATTTCGATTTTCCCTTTTTTGCCAGCCAATGAGCTGTCTGCAGAAAGTTCCACTACTAAAGTTGTACGATCATCAGATAATGAAGTTCCAACAAACTGAAGTTCTTTTACTGAACCATCTTTGAAATACGCTTCAATGAAGAACATTTCTGCAAGTTCTGTAACTGAATATTCTTTAGGTGCAGCTTCTTCCATTTTGATTTCAATCGTTGTCGAAGTCAGAATTTTAGCTGATTCTGCAAAAGGCATATAGAAAGAGAACATAATTGTATTGTATAGAAGGTTGGCAAATTCACCACGTTTGATGTTGTCATTCGTACCAAATGAAGTTGCTGTTTTACCATTTGTGATTCCTGAGCCATATAAAGCTTCAATATAAGGTGTAAATACCCCAACAGCATCCGTGAATGGTGTTGTTTCTGCATAATCTTCAAGTCCGAATGAAATAGTCAATAACTTCGCCATTGCGCCTCGGCTCAACAGTTGATCTGGACCGAATTTATCTTTAGATACTCCCGAGATAATTCCTTCTTCAGCCAAAGCATTTACTGCACCTTGGACACGTGGGTTTAAATCTTTGAATCCTGCAGATGGTGCATTATCGACATCAAGACCAAGCGTGTTTGCCAAAATGACAGCAGCATCTCCACGTTTGATATTTAAATCTGTTCCGAAAGTGGTAGGAGTTGTTCCTTTGATTAATTCATATTCATAAAAGAAGCTGACAGCTTCATCATAACTTGAATTAACATCCGTAAATTGGTGTTCCGCTGCAGAAGCAGATGGAACGATGGCAGATACTGCCAGGACAGCTACTAAGCTAGCAGCAATAAATTTTTTAAGACTAGTAAACATTGATCTTTCCTCCTATTAATGGATAAAACTATTTTCAAATACATCTTAATTTACCATGGATAGTTTTGCATAAATACAGGTAAATTGAGGGATTTTTCATTTGAGTCTAAAGACTCCGTACAATGGGTAAAAAATGATGAATTGGCATAAAAAAACTGCCCTTAAAAAAGGGCAGTACACTTATTTTACTTCTTCTTTTTTGAAACAATACGGCTCAATGCGAAAGCGCCAGCAAAGACTCCGATAGCAGTATTTGTGCGTTTATTGAATACTTGTTTGACAACCAAGTTCAAGTTTTGCGGACGTTCAGCTAATCTTCTCATGAAGTAACCATACCAATCATCTCCGAATGGTACGTATGTGCAGAAGTTGTATCCTTGTTTCGCTAAATCCACTTGCATGTCTTTGCGGAAACCATACAACATTTGGAATTCAAATTTGTCGTTTGAAATTTGATTGTCTTTTACAAACTTCTTCACATGATTGATAACATTGTGGTCATGTGTCGCGATTGAAGAGAATTTACCATTCAGTAAATGATACTCAATCAGTTTGATGTAGTTGGCATCAATTTCTTGTTTTGTTTGGTAAGCGTGTTCAGCAGATTCTTTGTAAGCGCCTTTTACAATACGTAAACGCATATCTTTATATTTTTCGATATCGTCTTGTGCACGGTAGAAGTAAGCTTGAATTACTGTGCCGACATTGCTGTACTGTTCAGAAAGAGTATCGATTAGATCAAATGAAGGTTGAAGGTGACCATAATCTTCCATGTCAAGGTTGATGTGCATGTCATACTTGCTCGCTGCAGCAACGATTTCATGTAAGTTGTCATAACAGAAATCATAATCGATATCGAGACCAAGTTGAGTTGGTTTCAAAGAAATGTGAGCGTCCACACCATTTGCTTGAATTGCTTCGATTACTTCCAAAATGCTTTCTTTAGCTTTCAAAGCTTCCGATCTTTCGAAAACGAATTCGCCCAAGTTATCAACGGTTGCACTGATGCCCAACGCGTTTAACTCACGAATACTTTTGATTGTATCTTCAACATTTGTTCCAGCGACAACAGTTTGTGCGCCTAATTTCAAACCATATTTTTTAGCCGCACTCGTCAGCAATTGGTTTTTTGATAAAGCCATAAATACATCTTTTAACATGATTTTTGCCTCCTAAAAAAAATTCATTATATGTTGTCTTGCATCCGTAAAATCACTAATCCTATCATGTGTATAATGATATCGTTTTATTATAAATCTTTTTTCACGAACATGTACACTAAACGTATTGAGATTGTACGGAAATTCTTTCCTTTTAATCGTAAACCTACTCTTTAATACTATCTGAAAAACATCAGAACAGAACGATATCAGAAATAACTGATTTTTATTTATAGAAAATGCTGATCATACACATCTTAAAGTCACTTTCTCATGAGTTGTTTAAGGGAGGAAGTTTCTCGTAGGCAGATAGCTTGATGTATAAATCTCATCGATATATTATCAACTCAAGATATTAGTTTTGCGAAAGGATTTTGATGATGACTTTAAATGAAAAATCTATTCCAGTTTCCGTATTGGATTTGGTTGCTGTACTTGAAGGACAAACACATAAAGAAGCAATTGGCGATTTGGTCAATTTAGCTCAACATACAGAAAAACTTGGTTATCAACGTTATTGGTTAACTGAACATCACAATATGCCTGCAGTAATTAGTTCAGCTACGTCAGTTCTTATAGGACATGTGTTGGAAAATACTCAATCCATTCGAGTAGGGTCAGGTGGAATTATGTTGCCGAATCATGCACCATTGGTTGTAGCAGAGCAATTCGGAACATTAGAAGCCATATATCCGAAACGAGTAGACTTGGGTCTCGGTCGAGCACCTGGAACAGATATGCGTACCGCGCATGCACTTCGTAGAACAACACAGGAAACTGCTTTCGCGTTTCCTCAAGATGTAGTGGAACTGCAACAATATTTCAGTTCCATTGAGCAGCAAGGGGAAGTTCGTGCATTTCCAGGTGTAGATGCCAAAGTGCCAATCTACATTCTCGGTTCTAGTACATCAAGTGCTTCGCTGGCTGCAAGACTTGGATTGCCATATGTATTTGCAGCCCATTTTGCACCGGCTCAACTCGAGCAAGCACTTCAGATATACCGCAATCAATTTACGCCGTCTGAGTATTTAAGCGAGCCATACGTGATGGTTTGTGTAAATGTCGTAGCGGCGGATACGATTGAAGAAGCCACTAAACTTTCCACTTCAACTAATCGGTTCTATTTAAACGTGGTGAGACGCACAGAGGAATTCTTGAAGCCTCCGGTAGAATCAATGGACGGTTTATGGAATTCATTTGAAGAAAGCGCCGTCCGCAGTATGTCTACATATTCCTTTAAAGGTGACAAGAATGCAATTCAGAAACAACTGAAAAGATTCCAGGACACATTCCAAGTGGACGAATTGATGGCTGTGACGTACATTTACGATCGGGAAGCACGAAAACGTTCTTATGAGATACTGAAAGAAGCGATGGATGAACTTCAATAAGAAACAGGAAACAGGCCGGGAGATATTGGCCTGTTTTTTTTGTTAAATTCATTTGAAAGGTGCCCGATCCCGTCAAATGATCAATCAACTCCGCTCCAAACAAAGCCGCAGGTGTAAAACTGCCGCCAATTAATTACTGCTAGAAAATAAAGAAATTTGGTCATTTCGAAAAAAAAATATAATTTAATCGATTAAAGTTTTAAAAGGAAGTTTATCTCAGTAAATAATTGGTTAAATAATTAATACATAAATTTACTTTTACGTGAAAATTTTAAGTTGGTAAATAAGTGATTTCATGAATAAAAGCTAAACCAGTTGGAGGATGTAAACAGATGAGAACAAAGACAGTGTATAAGCAACATCTTTTATTGAAACAAATTAACCGTAAAAAGAAAGACATGTACAAAAAGGCTAAGCAATTAGGCTACACACATTCATTGGTGGTGACTTGTAGTCAAGAACTGGATCAACTCTTGAATCAATATCAAGGGATGTTTCCATATCAAGAAGTAGGGTGAAGCCACAATACTCTATTTCATCTAGATACACTCAACTGTTGAAACAATATAATATTGTCATACGATAAAATTCCCTTGTCGAAGAGGAAGGCGCGCAAATGCCTGTATCTCACGGCAGGGGTTTTTTAGCTTGTTAAGATACTTTGATAGTGCACATTTGTTCAGATAGATACAGTCGTTTTGAGACTCTGTGTTCAAACGTGTAAAATGATTGTAGAAATTCAATTGGGAAAAGGTGCTTTCATGAAAAAATATATCATTATCGGTGCTGGAATTTTAGGGGCTTCAACTGCTTATCACCTAGCTAAAACGGGTGCAACAGTTACCGTCGTGGATCGCTTTGATAAAGGACAAGCAACGGACGCCGCAGCAGGTATTATATGTCCGTGGATTTCACAAAGACGTAATAAAGCATGGTACTCTCTCGCTAAAAGTGGGGCGGCCTATTATGAGGGACTGATAGCCCAACTTGAAGAAGATGGTGAAACAGATACGGGATACAAACGCGTGGGAGCCCTCAGTCTGCATACAGATCAAAGCAAACTCATCAAAATGGAAGAACGCGCGGTTACAAGAAGAGAGGATGCAACGGAAATTGGAGAAGTTCTTCAACTGACGCCGAATGAAACGGGTTCTCTATTTCCTCCGTTAGCTGAAGAATTTGGAGCGGTTTATGTTAGTGGAGCTGCTCGAGTCAACGGAAGGGCGCTCCGACAAGCCTTAATCAATTCGGCAAAAAAGCATGGAGCAACATTCATTCAGGGCTCTGCTGAAATTGAATTTGATGATCCAGCTATCACTGGAGTTCGTGTCGGCAATGAACGTTACAGTGCTGAAAAGATAATCATTACTGCCGGAGCGTGGGCGGATCAATTATTAAAACCAATGGGTATTGAATTTCAGCTCTCCTCCCAAAAAGCACAAATCGTCCATCTTCAAATGGAAAATATGAAAACGGATGATTGGCCCGTTGTAATGCCTCCAAATGATCAATATATTCTCGCTTTTGATAACGGCCAAATGGTAATAGGCGCCACCCATGAAGACCATGAAGAGTTTGATTTACGCGTCACTGCAGGCGGTTTACATGAAGTCTTTCACAAAGCGTTGTCCGTGGCACCTGGATTAGCAGATAGTACATTTGTTGAAACCCGTGTCGGTTTCCGTCCATTTACACCTAATTTTCTGCCGATCATCGGGAAGGTTCCGGGTTGGGAAGGACTTCTTCTCGCCAACGGGCTTGGGGCATCGGGATTAACTATCGGACCATTTCTAGGTGCACAACTGTCGAAGCTCGCGCTTGATGAACAAGTCGATATCGATTTGGCTTTGTACGATGTGTCAGGTGCAATTATAGACTAACCGTATGAGTTACAAAAAAACGAACACCCCCGTAGAACTTTTTTCTACGGGGGTGTTTCTAATTCTTAATTATCTTCAATAATTTCGATATGATGTTCGCCCCAAGCAGCACGTGCTAAGGAGACGCAATCAATCAACAGGGTGAGACTGTGTTTTAGTTCCAGGTAGACAGAAAGGAACTCCAGGTAGACAGAAATGCCTTCCAGGTTGCACAAAATGCCTTCCAGGTTGCACAAAATGCTTTCCCGAGTTTTCGGGTACTTGCCTTTGATAAAAAAATAGGAGGAATAAAGAAAGTTCACTAAGGACAAACTAAGGTTTTCAATAAGTAAGAGAGGAGAATTCGAAAATGAGTGAAAGAAAACCTCCACATCAGCAAATGTCTGAAGAAAATAATGGTTTGTCCGCTGCGCAGGAAGTGTTGTACAACGAAGAGTTCAACAAAGCAGACAAAGCAAGTGGATTAGAAGGCGTTAAAGGCATCAAGAAGAAAGATGAGAAAACTAAAAATAAATTAAACTGAATAGAAAAAGAGGCCAATCCTAGTTGAAATTTCAACGTTGGAATGGCCTCTTTTTATACACTAATTTTGTAAAGTGCCTTTTTAAAAATTCTTATATCGTTGTCGTTGTTTTTTTCTTATCAAAGGCATTCATGACTTGATCAAGCATGCCTTTACCATTACCATTTTTCGTGAATTCGTTGACTTGCCCTTTAAGTTTTTCTCGAGAATCTTTGTTGCGCATTAGGAAAGCCGCTCCAAGTCCAAGTGCTGCCAATGCCATCGTATTTCTTTTCATTATCAAACCCTCCTGATTTATTTTAGTAAAAGTGTTGTAGTTGAATATTTCCCCAAATGTGTATGTTCAAACATACGAATCTTGTAATTCCGACAGAACTTGAAATATTTGTATTTTCAATACAATATGTGCATATTTATTAATTTACGGTTGTATCCCCATATATTCTTCTTTATAATTATCGTATATTTCAGAAAATGTTTGGAAGTGTAAAGATGGAAATCACCTATTCACCACTTGGAGAAGAAGCAATTGTCTTAGAAGTTGGACAAGAAATTACAAAAGAAGCAACCAACCTGGTACGGTCAATCACCCGTAGAATCGAACAAGCTTCTATTGACTCAGTTGTAGAAGTAATTCCTGCATTTACGACCGTCACTGTTTTTTATAGAGTGTCTGCCGACAATCAATTTGAAGATATGAAGGATTGTCTAACCAAGATACTGCACAATAACAATGATTCGGAAAAAGTAGACCAACGGACCATTGAGATTCCCGTTTGCTATGGAGGCGAGCACGGACCGGATCTCGAGTTTGTTGCGTCACATAATCAATTAAAAGTTGAAGAAGTGATTGCCATTCATTCTTCGGGTACATATGAAGTGAATATGATTGGATTTGCCCCAGGGTTCCCGTTTATTGGAGGCATGTCCGAAAAAATTGCTGCTCCTCGTCGCTCGACTCCTAGGCTCCGTATCCCTGAACGGTCTGTCGGAATTGCTGGAATGCAGACTGGTGTTTATCCGATTGAGACGCCTGGTGGCTGGCAATTGATCGGTCGGACGCCGATGGATTTATTCCTTCCGCATGAAGACGTTCCAAGCTTGCTCCAAGCGGGAGATCTCATAGTCTTCAAGCCAATAACAGAATCGGAGTATGCAGAATGGGAGGGGACAACTCATGCTGATGATTGATAAGGAAGGTTTGCAAACGACTGTTCAAGATCTTGGCAGGAATGGTTTTCAAAAATATGGCGTTATTGTTAGTGGCGTTATGGATTCTTATGCACATCGTCTGGCGAACATATTGGTCGGCAATGAAGAGACGAAAGCAACGATCGAAATTACATTAATGGGCCCACATATAACATTTCTTGAAGACTGTTTATTTGCATTAACTGGCGCGAATCTATCACCCGTCATTGATGGTGTACCCATAAAAATGTGGCGCCCGATTTTTGCCAGAAAAGGTTGCAAGCTGATTTTTGGAAAGCCTGTAACAGGTTGCCGAACGTATATGGCGGTTGCTGGAGGTGTTGCTGTACCTAAAGTGATGGGGAGTCAGTCTACCTATATACGAGCGAGTATCGGAGGGTTTAACGGAAGAGCCTTGCAAAGAGGAGATGTTATTCCGGTTAATGACGCCCCACAACAAGTTAAAGGTTTTATCAACAAGCTCTCTAAAGAAATAAACGATAGGTCATTTATGCAAGTGGAATGGACATTAAAGTCCGAAGCAATTCCCAGCTATCAAAAGGATGAGACGGTGCGTGTCATAGAAGGAAGACAAGCACATTTATTCTCTAAAAAAAGTAAAGATGATTTCCTTAATCAAGTTTTCCAAATCACTTCAGATTCTGATCGGATGGGTTATCGATTGAAAGGAACTGAACTTAGATTAGAAGTACCGAAAGAATTGCTTTCAGAGGCAGTGTCATTTGGTTCCATCCAAGTGCCCCCCGATGGACAACCCATCATTTTGATGGCAGACCGACAAACGACTGGTGGCTATCCAAAAATAGGACAAGTTGCATTTATTGATTTGCCGAAAGTGAGCCAGCTGAAGCCTGGGGAAACCATTCGTTTTGAAAAAATATCTTTGGAAGAATCACAAAAATCAATGATTGAGCAGAGAAAATTGATCGATCAATTAACGCAATCCATTTCACTTAAATTTAAGGAGGGTACATGAAAATGAAGTATCAAGTCGATTTAAATTGTGATATGGGTGAGAGCTTTGGTGCCTACAAAATGGGAAACGATGAAGAGATACTGGATTTTGTGACATCTGCAAATATCGCGTGTGGATTTCATGCAGGCGATCCTTCCACGATGCGCAAAACGGTCAAACTCGCACTCGAAAAAGGCGTAGGCATTGGTGCGCATCCTGGATTTCAAGATTTGACTGGCTTTGGTAGAAGAAATTTTTCAGTTACACCTCAGGAAGCTTATGAAATCGTGGTCTATCAAATTGGGGCATTGTTTGGCTTTGTAAAAGCGGAGGGTGGCGTGATGCAACACGTCAAGCCACATGGTGCGTTATTCAACATGGCGGCTACCGATGCGTCGTTATCTGAAGCAATTGCCGAAGCGGTTTATGCGGTGAACCCTGAGTTGGTTCTCTTTGGTTTATCCGGTAGTGAAATCGTCAAAGCAGGTGAGAAGATTGGTTTACGCACTGCGAATGAAGTCTTCTCCGATCGTACTTATCAAGCAGATGGAACATTGACGAACCGAAAAGAAGCTAATGCACTGATTACGGATACGGAAACAGCCATTCACCAAGTCGTTCGAATGGTTAAAGAAGGCAAGGTCACAAGTATCAGCGGAAAAGAAGTTTTGATTCAAGCCGACACTGTGTGTATTCATGGAGATGGGCTGCATGCACTCGATTTTGCACAACGTATTTCTCAAGACTTGAATTCATCTGGAATTGATATTCAAAAAATTTCAGAGTTCAAATAAATCATAAGGGGGATCCACATGAAAACTGAGAACAAATTGAAAAACACAAACAGGAGTTTATTGCTAGGTGCAGCCTTCCTGATGGCGACTTCTGCGATAGGTCCAGGATTTTTAACTCAAACGACTGTCTTTACCGAATCCCTTCTTGCAAGTTTCGGATTCGTGATTCTGATTTCCATTATTATCGATATCGGCGCTCAGTTGAACATTTGGCGAATCATTGCCGTCTCTGAAAAACGGGCACAGGATATTGCAAACGATATATTGCCGGGCCTTGGTTACTTTCTTGCAATTTTAATTGTTATGGGTGGTCTTGCATTCAATATCGGAAATATTGCAGGTGCTGGTCTTGGAGTAAATGTTTTATTCGGAATCTCTGCACAGACGGGAGCCATTCTCAGCGGAATTCTTGCCATCGGTATTTTTGTTGTTAAAGAAGCGGGCAAAGCGATGGATAAATTCGCGCAAATATTAGGTTTCATCATGATTGCATTAACTGTATATGTCATGTTTACTGCATCGCCTCCAGTAGGAGAAGCTGTTGTGAAAACTTTTGTTCCAGACAAGATTGATATTTTGGCGATTGTAACATTAGTAGGGGGAACGGTAGGGGGTTATATCACCTTTGCCGGAGGTCACCGATTGATTGATGCAGGTGTCAAAGGTGTAGACTCGCTTCCTGAAGTGAACCGTAGTGCAGTATTTGCAATTGTAGTTACTGCTATTATGCGAATTGCCTTGTTCCTTGCCGTACTTGGTGTTGTGTCACAGGGGTTAAAACTTGATCCTTCTAATCCACCTGCATCTGTTTTCCAATTGGCAGCTGGTAACTTTGGTTATAAAATTTTCGGGATAGTAATGTGGGCAGCAGCAGTTACTTCCGTAGTAGGTGCGGCCTATACATCCGTTTCATTCATCCGTACATTCCATCCGTGGTTAGAAAAGCATCATCAAAAAATCATTATCGCGTTTATTGCGATTTCAACCATCGTCTTTGTATTCGTCGGTCGTCCGGTCAGTATTCTTGTACTAGTTGGATCTGTAAATGGTTTGATTTTACCGATTGCGTTAGGCGTTATGCTTATTGCGGCGTATAAAACGAAAATTGTAGGTGACTACAAACATCCATTGTGGATGACTATTTTTGGAATCATTATTGTTATCGCGATGTCGATTATGGGTGTTTACACCTTAATTGAAGGAATTCCTCAATTGTTTAAATAGAAATCGCTGTTAATCGTACATTTCCATTAGCGGCATGTTCCGCATGAGCCAACACTCTCTTTGATGTGATGCATGCCGCAAATGCGCTATTTCGATATTTATCATCCTTCTTATAATGCCTTAAAAGAAAGGGGGTTTAACTTGATGCAACCATCTGAAATAAGAGGAAAGATGCGCAGTGGTGAGATTTCTTCACCAACTTCTGGGTTGTGTGAAGAGTACATTCAAGCAAATCTGGTTATTTTACCGGAAGATTTGGCTTTTGATTTTCTATTGTTCTGTCAAAGAAATCCCAAATCTTGTCCGCTAATTGACGTCACAGACGCAGGTTCGTATATTCCGAAAATGTCTGCACCCAAAGCTGATTTACGTACAGATTTACCTAGATACCGCGTCTATCGTAATGGAGAAGTCGTGGATGAGCCTACAGATATTAAAGAGTATTGGACTGACGAAATGGTCGGTTTCCTGATTGGCTGCAGCTTCACATTCGAAGATGCGCTAATTAAAAATGGCATTCCTATGAGACACAATGAAGAAGGCGTTAATGTGCCTATGTATAAAACATCAATTGAAACGTCGCCTGCAGGCAAATTTGCGGGACCGACAGTCGTCAGCATGCGTCCAATGAAAGAAGCGGATGTCATTCGGGCAGTTCAAGTCACCAGTCGTTTTCCATCGGTTCACGGTGCACCGATACATATCGGAAATCCAGAATCAATCGGTATAAAGGACATTCAACATCCGGATTTTGGCGATGCAGTGACGATTAAAGACGGAGAAGTACCCGTCTTTTGGGCATGTGGTGTGACACCCCAAGCAATTGCTATGCATATGAAGCCTCCATTGATGATCACTCACGCACCTGGTCATATGTTCATCACAGATTTAAAAAGTGAACATATGAGCGTGATTTGATTCTAACTGCTAACTTTGAACATCCACAATTACTGAAGTATCTCTCGGTTTATGACTGAGAGGTACTTTTTTGTGCTAGTATAAGCAATACAAGGTTAATTGGACGTGACCAAAACAAACGGAAAAGGAGGACCTTTAATTGAAATTCGTAAAATCGAAAATGAAGCAACTCGTAAAAGAAAATGAGGAACTGAAGATACGCTTAAAGCAAATCATGAAAGAACATGAGCTTGAAAAAGATTTCGCCCTTAAAGCGATGTACCATACTGATGTAGTAGAAGGAAAATTTCAAGCAAAATATCAGGAACTTTCATAATCAGCATATTGGCAACAAGAATCCAAATCAGGAAATTACCTGGTTTGGATTTTTCTATATAATGGGATATTTAAAAAGTGTATGTGTACAGTTAATGACAATCGCATATATTTCTTTGTAAACATGACGTTTGTCATACTACTCTTATGATATTTACACTTGTGAAAAACATTGCTTCTTACCATACTAATACATTCAAAGGAGTCTCCATTCATCCTGTTGATTTCCTAAATTAACCATTTTCATTAATCACTTAAGTGGTATTTAAAGGAGCTATGGCCATGAACCAATCAAATATTGCATGGGTTACGGATTCAACTGCTACCCTGTCTACAGAATTTATAGAAAAACATAATATCTATGTGGTACCGTTATTCGTTATTTTCGGAGAAACCGCTTACAAAGAAAACGTTGAAATCAGTTCAAGCGAATTTTATAAAAAACTTGCGTCCGTTAATGATTTACCTAAAACTTCACAACCTTCTCCAGGCGAAATGCTGGAGCTGTTTAATGAAATAAAAAACAAATACAAGCACGTTATTGCCATTCATGCGACAGGTGCATTGACTGGTGCGTATAGTGGCGCAGTCTCGGCGACAAAAGAAGCTGGAGTAGATGCGTTTGTTCTGGATTCTCAAATTGGATCATTTCCACTTGGAAAAATGGTGGAGCGTGCTGTGGCGTTAGAGCAACAAGGAAAAACGTTTGAAGAAATCGTTACTGAAATCAAGACGTTGCCTGCAAAAGGTCGCCTGTTCTTAACGCCTGGCAGCCTTGAACAACTCCACAAAGGTGGGCGTGTAACGGGTTCACAAGCCGTGTTTGCAACTCTATTGAATATGAAAGTCGTCTTGAAATTTCATGAAGGACGTGCAGTGCTGTCCGATAAAGTACGAAGTCATAAGCGTGCCATCGCCAAAATGGCCGACTATTTAGAAGCCGAAAAAAATCACGTAAAAGAAGTGACTGTCCTCCACGCGGATAATTTGAAAGAAGCGACTCAATTGAAAAAAGAACTTCAAACGCAACATCCTCAGATTATTTTCTCTACAACAGAACTTAGTCCCGTGCCAGGCACTCATACGGGAAGAGGAACTGTCGGTCTTGCTTGGTTAGGAGAATAAGAATATTTATAACGTAAAAAGTCGCCAATCCCTATGTATGGGGTGGCGACTTTTTTGTTGTGTGGGCTCCCCAGTTATTGTCTCTTAGTGAAAGGATGCTCTCGTTTCTGGAAATAAATCATAAACTATAACTCGTGGATTTAAGTCGTGACTTTTATGAGGTGTTAGTTGGAACAGTGATAAGTAAAGATAAAGAGAGACGCGAAATGACAAAATCACATTGCGTCTCTCTTTGTAAATTCGGGAAATGAATTCCATTGTTTATGCTATTACGTTACTTTTTACGCGTACAACTTCTTCAAGTCTAGCTTGAACTTGCTCTTCGCTTAAGGTATGCTCCACGATATAACGGTTGCGTGGATTCGTGCGGCAAGCATCCGAACAGCTGCGCAAATACAAGTGCTCGTTTTCTTCTGAACAAAGAATTTTATCATTACATTCTGGGTTAGCACAGTTTACGTAACGCTCACAAGGTGTACCATCGAAATGATCTTTTCCTACGATTACGTGCTCGACTTTGTTTATCGGCACAGCAATGCGTTCGTCAAAGACATACATTTGTCCGTCCCAAAGCTGACCTTTCACTTCTGGGTCATTACCGTAAGTGTGGATTCCACCGTGAAGTTGACCCACATCTTCGTAACCTTCTTTGACTAACCAACCGGAGAATTTCTCACAACGAATTCCGCCTGTGCAGTAAGTCAAAATCTTTTTACCTTCGAATTGTTCTTTGTTTTCGCGCATCCATTGTGGCAAATCACGGAAGTTTTTAATTTCTGGACGAACTGCCCCACGGAAATGACCTAGATCGAATTCATAGTCATTGCGTGCATCGATGACAATTGTATCGTCCTGTTGCATTTTTTCGTAGAATTCTGTTGGGGACAAGTATTGACCAGTAATTTCGTTCGGGTTGATATCATCTTCTCCAAGACCAAGATGTACCACTTCATTTTTCGCACGTACATGCATTTTTTTAAACGCATGACCTTCCGCTGCATCAATTTTCCACATCATATCTGCAAAACGTTCATCACTCTTCATCATATCCATGTAGGCTTGGGTCTGTTCGATGGTTCCAGAAACGGTTCCGTTAATTCCTTCATGAGATACAAGAATACGACCCAATAAGCCGATTTCTTTACACGCAGCCAAGTGAGTTTGTGCGAATAATTCAGGTTCATCTATTAATACATATTTATAATATAACAAGACTTGATAAGCATTGTTTTCCATTTTAATTTAACCACCTTAATTTTATGGTAATTCAATCAATAAATATAGCATAAAAGTGATGAAATGAACAGTGCTAACAGGGAAATCAGACTGTTAAATTGTGTAGGAAAAGTGAATTTTAGATAAGTGGGGGTGAAATGGAGAAAGGAATGGCGAATGCTGGATAAGCCTATGTGAAATGGAGATATCCATCACTGAATTCTCGATATCCCCCCACTTAATCCAGATATCGAAAAAACCTTTAACGGATAACGTCCATATTTTCTCAAATAGGTATCCAAATGAACTTAATTCAATGTGGTGTATTGGTATGAAGGTTGATGTAATTGTTGTGGGAGCAGGGCTTGCTGGAAGTGGCGACGGCTAGTAATTTATCAAACATAATCATAATGAGACGTCTGCCTTCTTTTTGGAGGCAGACGTTTTTGTTTATATGAACGTTTAAAGATTTTGTGCAACCTGACCCCACATTCTGTCTACCTGGATCGCCGAACTGTCAACCTGAACAAGCATACTCGTCTAGACAAGCCAAATGCGCAACAGAGAAGGCATCATTTTGTCTCAAGGAGCGTCAGATATATTATTTAGGTGGATTTTTACATTAATTATATAAAAATTTTAAATATTTTATGCAATATATTGCATTTCATTTAAAAAGAGAGTAGGATTACTGACAGTGATAGTTTCAGTATGCAATATATCGGAGTTGCATAAACTACAGTTTTTAAATTGCAGGAGGTAAACAAAATGGATAAAAAATTATCGTTATCAGCATACTCTGTCATTGGATTGATGCTGTTCGCTTTATTCTTTGGTGCAGGAAACTTAATATTCCCGGCAACTCTTGGTCAAAATGCAGGCACGAATGTATGGTTGGCAGTAGCTGGATTTTTATTAACTGGAATTGGTTTACCGTTTCTTGGCATACTCGCAATGGGCTATTCAGGAAGTCGCAGTTTACAAGACCTTGCAAGCCGTATCCATCCGGTATATGGCGTCATTTTCACTGCCTTGCTGTATTTGACAATCGGACCGTTATTCGCAATTCCTAGAACTGGTGCGGTTTCTTATGATATCGGTGTGGCTCCATTTTTAGGAGCAGGCCATGAACAGATTGGGTTAATTGTCTTCACCATCATTTTCTTTGCTATAACACTTTGGTTATCTCTGAATCCGTCGAAAATGGTTGATCGTATCGGGAAGTTATTATCTCCAGCTATTTTAGTACTGCTAGGAACTTTACTTGTCATGGTAATCGTTAATCCGCTTGGCTCGATCCAAGCACCTCAAGACTCATATGCCAATGGTGCATTCATGAAAGGCTTCACTGAAGGCTATAATACGATGGATGCGCTAGCATCACTGGTATTCGGGATTATCGTCATTGATATTATTCGAAAAATGGGTGTTACATCCACTCGTGGAATTTTAAAGGCTACAGCTAAATCAGGCGCAGTAGCTACTGTCTTACTTGGCGTGATTTATGTAGGTGTTGCATATTTAGGAGCGACGAGTACGGAAATGTTTGGTTTATTTGATACTGGTGGACCAGTGCTTACTAATACAGCCGCTTATTATTTTGGAACATTTGGTACCCTAATGATGGCTGTCATTATTTTTCTTGCCTGTTTAACGACTAGTATCGGTCTGATTACGGCATGTGGGGAGTATTTCCATAGCCTATTCCCTAAGGTGAGTTATAAATTATTCATCATCGGTTTTTCAACATTTTCATTTATCATAGCCAATTTCGGCTTATCGAACATTATTACGTACTCGATTCCCGTGTTGATGTTCTTGTATCCGTTGGCAATCGTCTTGATTATCTTAACGTTCGCATCACCGTTGTTTAAGCATTCGCGCATGGTTTATGTTTCGGCAACGGTCGTTACATTGATGGTGAGCAGCATAGATGGACTGAAAACGTTATGCACTTCATTAAACATGGAGTATTTCGATTGGATGAAACCAGTCATTTCGTTTTATGAAAACTACTTGCCTTTTTATGAACAAGGTCTGGGCTGGCTGATTCCTGTGCTCATTGTCATGGTGATTACAGGAATTCTCGCTTACGTAAGAAAAGCTTCACTCGCTTATTCACAATGATTTTAACCTAAAAACCCTCAAATCTCAGATACTTTTAAAGTATCAAGATTTGAGGGTTTTTTTATAGTTCTTCACGAGTATAAAATTCTTCTATTGCACGTAGCCAGTTGTCCCGCATCACTTGGGAGACGGATGCGGCATCACGTTTTTTTAATAATTCGATGATGGTAGCATGCTCCTTAATAGAATGGGTCGTCAAAACGATTGAATTATGGAAGAACTGTCTGAGTACATGGGCTTGTAAATTAGCAACCATCGATGTGATATAGGGATTGTTTGCGGCATCTACAATAATTTGATGAAACTCTTCATCAATTTTCAAGGCTGAAAAATAGTCTTTTGTTTGGATTGCATGTGAAAATCGTTCATTTGTATCTTCCATGTTATGAATCGTTTTTTTATCTAAGTTGGGTATGGCTAATTCGGCAGACAGTGCCTGCAACGCGGCTAACGGAGGAAGGAGATCTTTAATGTCTTCTTTTCTCACAGTTGTGACCTGCGTGGCTTTTCCGGGAAACATTTCAACGAAACCTTGAACTTCAAGCAATTGTAACGACTCTCGGATAGGTGTTCGGCTGACACCCAATGCTTGAGCCAATTCCGTATCGTTCAATTTTTCTTCAGGACGTAATGTACCGTCAATAATCCATTGCTGCAACTGGTTAAAAGCATTCTCTTTGGCAGAGATGCGAATGGGTTTGGCATGATTAGTGGGTATCGGCATATAGGTAACAACCTTTCCTATCAAGAAATAATATGTATAAAAATGGATGATTTCTTCCATTATACAACAAATACTCTGTATGTGATATATTGCACTTTGAATTTAGCATTAATTTTAATTTATATCATATTCCAGTAATATTAAATAGATGATAAATAATACCAGACTAAAGGTGTTGAGGAGTACGTAGGTGGACATTATTACCACAGGAATTTGGAGGATAATATTTGTATTCATGCTTGGCATCTTTTACACTGACCTCAATTCAACACTGGAAAGCGGGTGGCATAATGTTTGGATTTAATGATATGTGGAAATTTTTCTTTTCATTTTTCTTGGTGATGCCTCTTGTGACAATTCTTCATCAAATGGGTCATATGTTTTTCGCGCGCATTTTTGGAGGAAAGGTAAATATGCACATTGGATCGGGAAAAATTTTGACGAAGATTGGACCTCTACATATACGACGGTTGTACTTTTATGATGGTTGGTGTGAATATATTTCTTTGGCTAAAAAGAGACGTAGATGGCAGCTGATTTTGGTCTACTTGGGTGGATCGCTTTTTAATTTGACCGCTATATTACTGTTGAATGGCTTGATTTTGATGCGTGAACTGGAACCCGGCATTTTCTTGTATCAATTCGTTTATTTCTCTTTCTATTTCATTTTCTTTTCACTATTTCCCATATGGCATGGGGAGAACCCGAGTGACGGAATGGCTGTTTGGAATCTCATACGTAAGAAACCATTTAAAAATAATCCTACGATGTAATCCCTATTCGTGATGAGAGGATAAATACGTAGTGTCAGTTTGTCATGGTCCAGCTGGATTAGTAGGTGCAACGCTTTCAAATGGCGAACCATTGGTTGAAGGAAAGCGGGTCAGTGCAACAGTAGAGACGGGGCAAAATTGGTCTGAGAAATCTGTGGTGGATGGCAAATTGATGACAGGTCAAAATCCACAATCCACTCCAAAATGGTTGTAAAAGAATTAATAGAAAAATTAGGTTCATAAATAGGACTGCATGCGATTTTGTGCACTGCTATTCTATTTTGAATAATGTCATAGCTTTTTCACTGAAACAGTGAAAAGGCTATTTTTTGTGAATTGAAAAATTGGGAATACAGTTTATTTCATGATAAGATGATTCAATCATTCATTTTTGCGGAATGTAAAGGAGTTTTTATGAAAAATCGAAGTATTGTAGCTATATTTTATTTAATTGGATTAACCTTTCTGTCTTTGGGCATTAGTTTAATAATATTGGCTGATTTAGGGGCTGGAGCATGGGATGCCATGTACGTAGGGCTAAATAATCTTTTTGGCCTAAGTGTCGGTGCGTGGGTCTTTATTGTAGGGATATTACTTATTTTAATCAATGCTCTTCTATTAAGAGAGCGAATTGATATTTCTGCAGTAATCCCTGTAGTAACGGTTGGTTTTTTGATTGATTTCTGGTTGTTATTTGTTTTTGCTAACTATCAGGCACCGATTCTTCCAATTCGATTTGCCATGTTGGTTGGCGGTATTGCAGTGATTGCAGTAGGAATTGCCTGTTACTTGCAGTCGAAAATTGCACGTAACCCTATGGATACTTTGATGATGGCAATTCAAACTTTGACTGGCAAAAGCATGGCTGTCTCTAAAACCATGATGGAGCTTGGCGTGTTGGTGATTGCGTTCATTCTCGGTGGCCCAATTGGATTGGGTACTATTTTTGTGACTCTTATGATTGGTCCAATGATTCAGTTCTTCTATCGACCGGTAACGAAGTTACGTGAACGTTTATGTAATGAGTCTGTTTTGCTATAGAGTGTATAAATAGATAAAGAGCAGTGAATTCTTCATGAATTCACTGCTCTTTTTTAGTTTAATGCGAAAATAAATCGGTTGAATGCTTCATATGTTTCTTTGTTTCTGGATCCACGAAGTGTTTCGCGGAATTAATGGCAATAGGTGCTTCGCCGAATCCACAGGCGATAAGTTTAACTTTACCTTCATACGTGTTGCTGTCCCCGACTGCGTAAACGCCCGGCAGAGTCGTTTCCATACTGGAATTGACTTTGATTGCATGTCGTTCCATCTCCATGCCCCAATTTTTCATGTTGCCAATATGTGAGCGGAATCCATAATTGACAATGACATAATCTGCCTTTAGTAATTCAATATCACCATCTGATTTTCGGACTGCCACATGCGTAAACGTATCACCTTCTGGTTCAAAATGATCCACTACAAATGGTGTTTTGATGACGACAGATGATTGATGAAGCAAATCCAAGCTATGTTCGTGCGCGCGGAAAGAATCACGTCGATGTACGAGAGTGACTGTTTTCGCGATGGGTTCAAGCATGAGTGCCCAATCGACAGCTGAGTCCCCTCCACCAAATAATACAACGTCTTTTCCTGCAAATTTGCCCATGTCATCTACAAAATAATGAAGTTGCGTACCTTCGTATTTGGCTGCTTCTTCGAGTTCCAGTCGCTTTGGTTCAAACGCGCCATTCCCAGTAGTGAAAATGACTGATTTTGATAAGTGCTTCTCTTTTTCAGTTGTCAGTTGCCATGTACCATCTTCAAGTCTTGTCATATCTTCCACGGACTGATCTGTGACGATAGTGGGTGAGAAAATAGATAGTTGCTCGGATAAATTGGCTACTAATTCTTTTGCACGCACTTTAGGAAATCCAGCAATATCGTATATGTATTTTTCCGGATAGAGTGCGGTTAATTGGCCACCTACATTGGGTAAACTTTCAATTATTTTGACTGACATTTGACGCATACCGCCATAGAAAGCTGTAAATAATCCAGCAGGACCTGCGCCTATTATTGTTACATCATATACTTTCATATTAATCGAGCCCCTTGTCCATTGAGTGTCTACCATGAGTCTACCACTACCGTTGGTAATATAAGCATTATCACGCACATTTCAGTCGAAAGGATGAGACGACTCTTACAATTGTTTATCCGTAAAATGGCGATAAGGATAGTGAAGTTCTTATAAATCTTTCTCCAAAATAATCTTATGTTTCCCTTTAGCACTCGTATACGTGGAAATGATATTAAAACCATGTTTGATGTTAAGAATCAGCATTTCTTTTCGATTATTTCTGGATTTCGTTTGAACCGTTTTGTATTCGGCATTCTTAAGTAGCTTGTGTTGAAGTGCCATTAGTTTGGAAGCAATTCCTTGTTCGCGATAAGAACTGTGTACACCACCAAGCCAGCTATAAAATATATCGGGGCTGAGTTCATATCCCATTTTAAAACCGATTACTTCATCATTGGAAACTACAAGGCATGTAAGTAAGTTATGCTTGTTGTGCAATTCCTCTAGAGAGAGTTCTGCTCCTTCGAACACGTGTTGATGAAGTTGTTGAATGCCAATCATATACTTTTCTTCGGGAATACCGTCAATATATGTATATACCATGAAGAACCTCCTGTTGTTTGTATGAAAATGTTTCTATAAGACAATATATATAGGACATTAAATATGTTTTACAAGCCATATGTTTTACCTCCAAATTGAAGGGAATAATAAGCATAAGATGAAGATTCTAAAGGAGGCATTTATCATGAGTGAAAAAGAGAAGTTTCCTGAATTTGAGCCAGAGCCTATAGAAATTGAAAAACGGCAGAAACAGCAAGAAGAAAACGAAAAAGAGTTAAAACAAAATCAAAAATTGCACGACAATCGTGTGGAACAGTATCGCAATAATCAACAGCAGGATATTCAAGGTGAAAAAGAATTGAACAATCAATCCAATGCAAACCAAAATGAACAGAACTTAAATGATTTGACGTATGACATTGCCAATAAGCAAGGGCGCAACTTTAATTAGGTTATTTTTCCTCGGCTTTGATGGCAACTAACATTAAGTTGTTTGCGAGACCTTACCAATTATTTGGTGAGGTCTTTTGGTTATAACGTCTCTTTTTGTTGATTATAATAGAAAGGGGGGTCTAAGTTTGAAAACTTATCAAGAACTTGCAAATTCAGTCGTCATTTCCGCAAAAAAAAATCGACTTCTCAGTTATGACAATACATTGACACTCGTAGGTACCGGAAGAAGTGCTTTTGTCTTTCGGATTAAGTCTTCCAGTAAAGCCATTAAAATCTTTTTTCCGGAATTCACATACATTGCAAAAGAAGAGGCGGATATCTATAAAGAACTGCATGGTATTTCGTATTTCCCGAGCATTTATGATACCGGACAGAACTATATTGTTATGGATTATATAGAAGGACGTACTCTTTTTAAATGTGTTAATCAAGGCATTCCCATTACTTCCGGCCATATTGATGAGATTGATCGGGCTTTATCAATGGCATTAAAGAAGGGGCTGAATCCTTCAGATATTCACTTAAGGAATATTATTATTACTGCAAATAACGACATCAAGCTAATTGATGTCGCTCGTTTCAGGCAAACAAAAGATTGTTCCCAATGGAATGATTTAAAAGCGGTATATCTACAATTTTATACGAAGCGATTCTTTCCGAAAAAAATTCCGGCTGGCGTTATGAACACATTAGCTTTCTTCTATAAAAAACATCTGATTCCGCATCAGTTGTCATCATCGAAAATCGGATAAATAATATTAATATTTATTATGCAGCGAGCGGCAGATTTTTAACTGCCGCTTTTTTATATGAAATGAAAATTTAAATTATTTATAGATTATTGATGGGCAAAACGGTGGAGTGTTTGATTTCCCGTAAGGCAAGACTGGTCTGGATTCGAGAGATGCCTAGTTTATTCAGTTTGCGAATGAATTGTTCGAGTTCATGGCGGTTCCTGTTCGCTACTTTTAATAAATAATCGTATTCGCCAGTCAGGCAATGACATTCCAAAACAGCGGGGAGGGCTTCCAAATTCTTTTCCAAAATTTCAAGTTTCTCTGCCTGATGGATATCGGTGCTGATAAAGATGTAGCACAAGAGGTCGAAACCGAGTTTTTGCTGATCGAGAATGGCGACTTGTCTATTGATATATCCTTCGGTTTCCAGCCTTCTTATGCGCGCATGCGTAGCAGGGGGGGACAGACTGACACGTCGACCGAGCTCTGCGTTGCTGATATTCGCTTGTCTTTGCAGAATATCGAGAATTTGAATATCAATTGGATCGAGTACTTTACTAATCAATGATTCCATGGATTTTACCTCTTTCTTTTTTATTCCAAAAAAGCCTCTTGGTTAAGTGTTTAATGGAATAATATTAAGTATCTATAGTATATTCTTTTGTTTATTTTGAATTCAACGGATATGACAAAATAATATATTGTAAAAACTATAAAGGTGCTAAAATTAATTTAATAGGAAGAGGGGGTGGATGATATACCACACATTTATTATCTATTGTTGTTGTTTACAAGCTTGTTGTGGGGTGGCAATTTTGTTGTAGGGAAATCATTAGTGGACCATGCTTCTCCAGTAACGTTAACGACATTGAGATGGTTAATCGCTGTTATCTGCCTGATTCCAATTGTGTGGTGGAAAGAGAAGAGTCTCGTGCTTTCCCGAAAAGCCGTCTTGCCACTCGTATTAATGGGGGCAACAGGAGTTGTTTTATTTAACCTTTTTCAATTCCTGTCTTTGAATTTCACGTCTGCAACAAATGTAGGATTGATTTCAACATTTAATATGTTTTCCATTGCCTTGTTTTCATTCGTGTTTTTAAAGGAGAAAATCAACAGATTCCAGATAGGTTCTATGTTTATTTCTTTCACGGGTGTATTGTTGGTTCTTACAAAAGGACATGTCGAAGTACTTTTTTCCATAGGTTTCAATAAAGGCGACTTATTAATGATGGCTGCGGTATGTATGTGGGGGGTGTATTCGGTTATCAGTAAGTGGGCGATGAAATATACAACACCTTTGAAAGCTACATTGTATTCTGGGGTTTTTGGCGTAATGATGTTAATCCCATTTAATATGAAGGACTTTGCTATTAGCAACATGGATACACCTTTCATTCAATCAGTTCTTTATACCGGGGTCGTCTCTACGGTAATCTGTATGTTGTTATGGAACATAGCTGTTCAAAAAATAGGTGCAACGACGTCAGGCATTTTCCTGAATTTTAATCCGATTTTCACCGCCATTCTTGCTTATCTTTTACTAGGGGAACGTATGACTTGGATACAAGGAATGGGAAGTTTGATAGTTATCACGGGTTGCTTATTGTTTACATATTTTAAAGCGAAGCCGTTCCTAGGAAAATTCCAGCTGTTTGGGAAAAAGAGTGTCCAGGTCGCTATCGTTAGAAAATAATTGAAATGTCAGAAGCAAAACGAACCTTGGTCAAATATAGACCAAGGTTCGTTTTTTATGCTCAATTTATTTTGCTGGTACTGCTTCGATTTCTTTTGTCAGTTTCACCAATTCATCAATTAATTCGCCGATGTAGGCAATTGTGTCACGAAGCGGTTGTTCTGTTGTAATGTCAACGCCTGCCATTTGAGCAAGTTCAACTGGCGACTTCGTACCGCCTGCTTGAAGAACTTCCAACCACTGAGCTACAGCCGGTTCGCCTTCTTCTAAAATCCGTTTTGAAACTTGTGTAGAAATTGTCAGTCCAGCGCTGTAAGTGTATGGATACAAGCCCATATAATAATGAGGTTGGCGCATCCATGTCAATTCAGCTCCTGGCGTGATTTCAACTGCATCTCCCCAGAATTCTTCCAGTACACCTCGTTTGATTTCATTCAAAATCCCCGCATTGACGTTTTTACCTGCATCCACGCGTTCATAGACTTTACGTTGATAAGCAGCTTCAAGTAAATGTGTCACGAAGTTGTGGTAGTAAGTGCGTGCCACGATAGAAGAAATGACCCATCGCTTGAACTTCGGATCGTCCGAGTTTTCCAGCAAATGGTTCGCCATCAGCATTTCATTCATCGTCGATGGTGCTTCAATGAAGTATAAGGATGGTCGGGAGTTAAAGACATTTTGATTTTTATGGGCATTGTAGAAATGACCTGCATGTCCCAGTTCATGTGCTAACACGAATACTTCATTCATACGGCTTGACCATGAAATTAAAATGTAAGGATGGAAACCGTACGGGCTGGAGCAGAAAGCACCAGTAGATTTCCCTTTATTTTGTGCAAAGTCAATCCAGCGTTCATCGAATGAACGGTTGACCATGTCCAAATAGTCATCACCCAGTATCGCAAGTGCATCGTTCATATATTTCTTGGATTCTTCGATCGTGATTTTTGGTTCATATGAAGGATCCAATGGAATCTTCAAGTCCGCAAAAGTCATTTCTTCCAATCCGTGAACATCTTGAAGCAATTTCGCATACTTACGCATATGTGGTGCAAGCTCAGTCATAATCAAGTCGATTTGACGGTCAAACAATGACTTATCCACTTCCTGACCAAACAACAAATAATCAAAAATATTGTCATAGCCACGTAAATCAGACGTTGTTTTTTCGATTTGTAAATTCATATCGTACGTTTTTGCTGTTGTATGCTGATAGTTTTTCAGTTGATTTGAAAATGCTTTAAATGCAGCACGGCGAACATCGGTATCTGTCTCCGCTTCCCAATCGCCTTCAAAAAGCACATAGCTTAACGGATATTTTTTACCATTCACTTCAAAATCTTCAAAGGATAAATCGACCATTTTCGTCGTATTATACAACTCGTAAGGACCATCAAATGAAGAAGAGTATGCAGCCAATGTTTTTTCCACTTCAGGATGAAGCTGATGTGGTTTTTTGCGAATCAATGTCTTCAAATAATGTCCGAATTCAGTTGCGTTTTTCATTGCTTCTTCCAAAACTTCCACAGGCAACTCCAGTAATTCACTATCCACAAAAGATAATTTACTGCTTAAGCTCGCTGACACTGAACCGAATCGAGCAGAACGCATTTGTGCATCACTGTCTGTTTGATCAGTACTGTATGCAAGGCCGGCATAGGTGCCAAGTGGAACGAACATTTTATATAAGCTTTCATATCCTTTTAATGCTTCTTCAGCAGAATGTGCATCTTTAATCTGACCTTTGAATTGTTGATGGAAAGCATCCACTTCTTTTTCAAGCGCGACAATTGCATCTTGATAAGCTTCTTCTGAAGTGAACAAATCTTGTAAATTCCACGTTTCTTCTCTTTTGACATCTGAACGTGCAGGTAAACTTTGAACCATTTTCATCTCTCCCTTTTATCACGGATGTCGAACTAAAAACTATTATATCTTTATTTATTGAAAAATTCACTCTTTTTATAAAGTTTTATTGTTTGAAAAATTAAATGGAATTAATAGATTTCCTAAACCCTGAATTTTTTAAGCTCTGTTCACCGTATGTCTTTAAAAGATTAAGTTTCATCAATATGTAAACGGGGATAACAAGTGTATATGATCAAAAAAAATACCAAAAAAGCAGGATAGAAATGGTTCATTTCCATCATCATAGTAAGAGACAGAATTAATGAGATAATTCTTAATTATTCGCGTTTTAATGCACTGAGATTTTTGTTTTGACGCAATTAATCCGATGTTATAAGATTAGTAATACCAAGTAAGTCTATATGAATTAGGAGGAATTAATAAAAATGAAGAAATTAACTACATTATTAGCACTGCTACTTACGGCAGTCTTTATGCTATCAGCTTGCGGTTCGAAGGACGATAACGCATCTAAAGATGAAAAGAACACAAGTTCATCTGAAAGCGATTTGTTAGCGAAAGTGAAAAAAGATGGGGAATTATTAATTGGTACTGAAGGAACTTACCCACCATTCACATACCATGATGAAAGTGGTAAGTTAACTGGATTTGACGTAGAAATTGCTGAAGAAATCGCATCACGTCTAGGCGTGGAACCGAAATTCATGGAAACACAGTGGGATGCAATGTTCGCAGGTTTAGATTCTAAACGTTTTGACATGATAGCTAACCAAGTAGGAATTAAAGAAGAACGACTAGCGAAATATGATTTCTCGGAGCCGTATATTTCTTCAGCAGCTGTACTAGTGACACATGCAGATAACAAAGAAGTAAAAAGCTTTGAAGATCTTAAAGGGCTGAAATCAGCGCAGTCATTAACAAGTAACTATGCTGAACTCGCTAAATCTTATGGTGCAGAATTGGTAGGCATAGATGGATTTAACCAAGCAATTGAATTGTTGAACTCTCAACGTGTAGATGCAACGATTAATGATAAACTTTCCGTTTTGGATTTCCAAAAACAAAAACCGAATGCAAAAATTCAAATTGTAGATGAAGCAGACGACGTGGCTCAAAGTGGATTAATGTTCCGCAAAGGTAATGAAACTTTAGTGGAGGCTGTAAACAAAGCCTTGAACGAAATGATTGAAGACGGCACGTACGACGAAATCTCGGAAAAATGGTTCGGCGAAAATGTCTTGGAATAGTTTTTTCGTCGACCCTGAAAAAATGGAGCGCTATCTAGATATCGCGCAATCATCCCTCCTGCCTTTGCTGGAGGGGGCTGTTGTATATACGCTTCCATTGTCTTTAATCTCCTTTATATTAGGACTTGCGTTAGCCATACTGACGGCATTGGGGAGAATCTCGACCGTTAAGCCGTTTCAATGGATTGCCCGTTTTTACGTGTCTGCGATTCGCGGTACGCCATTATTGGTACAGTTGTTCATTTTATTTTATGGATTGGGTTCTGTAGGAATTGTCATTGATCCATTTCCAGCAGCGGTAATCGGATTTTCCTTAAACGTTGGCGCCTATGCTTCAGAAGTAATTCGTGCGGCCATTCTCTCTATACCTAAAGGTCAGTGGGAAGCTGCACATATGATTGGGATGTCTTACTCTCAAACTTTGAAGCGCGTGATTTTGCCACAAGCAACCCGTGTGTCCATTCCACCACTGTCGAATACATTCATCAGTTTGGTAAAAGATACATCATTGGCATCTCTGATTCTCGTAACGGAAATGTTCAGAAGAGCCCAGGAAATTGCGGCAACAAATTATGAAGTTTTACTGTTATATACAGAAGTAGCGATTCTTTATTGGATTATTTGTTTCTTCCTTTCGCTTATCCAAGGTCGACTGGAACATCGCTTCGATCGCTATGTATCGAGATAACAAAAGGATGAAGAAAGGAGTAAGAGATGATTTCAATAAATGGATTAAAAAAACAATTTGGCGATCTAGAAGTTTTAAAAGGAATCGACCTGCAAGTTAATAAAGGCGAAGTTATTGTGGTTATTGGCCCTTCTGGATCAGGCAAGACGACATTGCTTCGATGCTTAAATATATTGGAAGTTCCGACTTCAGGCAGTATTACAATCGATGACCAGACGGCGGATTTCTCGAAATCTGTCCCTAAAAGAACGATTGATCTATTTAGAAGAAAGTCAGCGATGGTTTTCCAGCACTATAACTTGTTTCCACATATGACAGCCATTCAAAACGTAATGGAAGGTCCCGTTACTGTGAAGAAACTGTCAAAAGCAGAAGCGCGTAAAAAGGCAGAGCAGTTATTGATTAAGGTGGGTCTAGGGGACAAGCTTGATTTCTATCCCCATCAACTTTCAGGTGGTCAACAGCAACGTGTAGGTATCGCCAGAGCGCTGGCGCTCGAACCGAAAGTGATGCTGTTTGATGAACCGACCTCTGCACTGGATCCCGAGTTAGTTGGGGAAGTATTGCAAGTGATGAAAGATTTAGCTGGCGAAGGCATCACAATGGTAGTAGTAACTCATGAAATGCGATTTGCCAACGACGTGGCGGACGAAGTCATCTTTATGGATCAAGGTAAAATTATCGAGCGCAGCAAACCAATCGACATGTTTACAAATCCAAAAGAAGAACGGACAAGACAATTCCTGAACTTGCTTCAATAAAAGAGATTGATTCAACGTAAAAAGACATCCAATTAGACAGTCTAATTGGATGTCTTTTTTATAATAATGAACTTTGTTAAAAATCTTTCAATCCGTTTTTAAATAGAGGCTACTCATTTTAAGAAAATAATGTTAAATTATAGTGAAATTCCATTGAAAATCTTGCTAACCACTAAGAGAATGCAATCTATTTTTAATCAGTTACTTGTCTATAAAATGTTGGTGTGGAAGATATAAAAATTACGAGGTGTGAGAAATGTCTGGAGATAAAAGATTAGCAACGGCTAAAGAAATTAGAGAGAGTCTGCAAGCAGATTGTACAAACTGTTTTGGTCTATGTTGCACAGCTCTAAATATTATTGCATCAAGTGATTTTGCAATTAATAAAGCATCTGGAATACCTTGCCCTAATTTAAAGTCAGATTACCGTTGTCAAATTCACAGTAGTCTTAGAGAAAATGGATTTAAAGGGTGTACAGTATTCGATTGCTTAGGAGCTGGACAAAAGGTTTCTCAAGATACTTTCAATGGAATAGACTGGCGAGAAAATCCTGAAGTTGGCGAGAAAATGTTTCGTGTATTTCCAATTATGGAGCAACTGTACGAAATGATTGCGTATATTGCAGAAGCATTATCCTACAAGGTTTCACATACGTTAACAGTTAAACTGAATTTACAATTAGTTCAATTAGAGAGTTTAACGCGGCTTGATGCTGATGCATTATTATTATTAGATATAAATACTTATCGACTGCCTGTAAATGAATTACTTTTAGAATCTAGTAAGTATATTAGGAATGAATTAATATTAAAGTTTTTCGGTGCTAAGAATACACGAAAACATGACTTTAGAGGAATCGATTGGATTGGGAAAAAGTTAAAAGGAAAAGATTTAAGAGCGACTGATTTGAGGGGAGCATATTTAATTGCAGCAGATTTGCAAAATACGGATTTAAGAGGTGTCGATTTCATTGGTACTGATTTACGTGATGCAGATTTAAGTGGTGCGAATCTTTCAACAAGTATGTTTCTAACGCAAATGCAAATTAACTCTGCTAAAGGTGACAAAGAAACAATTTTACCTTCATACTTGAAACGCTCATCTCATTGGACTGACTAGGCGTAGCAAACCAATAGACATGTTCTCAAATCCAAAAGAAGGACGGACAAGTCAATTCCTGAACTTGCTACAATAAATTGATCCCAACGAAAAAAGACATCCAATTAGACAATTTAATTGGATGTCTTTTTAATTGCATAATGCTAATTTTGCTCCATTAGATTATTTAATAAAGATAGGAACTAGTACTGTTCCAAAACACATCATCTACTGAACTTAATAATTTTAGTTCATTTCGTGTGACAAACTATTATTCATGTTAAGAAAAGCGTATGTATTGTAGAGAATATGCGAATGCTTTAAGTTGAAATATTTGAATTTTTAAATCCTTTTTCTTTAAACTTACTCAAAGGAGGAGTATTCAACATGACTAAATTTCGAATAGAGCACGATTCCATTGGGGAAATTCAAGTACCCGTTGATAAAATGTGGGGTGCACAGACGCAACGCAGCAAAGAGAATTTTGCGATTGGCACCGAATTGATGCCCATTGAATTAATTTATGCATTTGCCGTATTGAAGAAAGCAGCTGCAAAAGTTAATTTTGATTTAGGCACCTTGAGTGAAGGGAAGATGCAGGCGATTTCTCGTGCAGCTTCAGAAATACGGGAAGGTAAGTGGGATGAACATTTTCCATTAGTCGTTTGGCAGACTGGGAGCGGTACACAATCGAATATGAATGTGAATGAAGTGATTGCCCATCGAGGGAATCAGTTGTTGAAAGAAACCGGTAGTGAAGAATTACTCCATCCAAATGATGATGTGAACAAATCGCAAAGCTCGAATGACACCTTCCCGACAGCTATGCATATTGCGGCAGTGGAAGTACTGCAGACCATGTTATTACCAGAAATAGCTCGTTTAAAACAAACCTTCGAGAAACAAGAAAATGAATTTAAAGATATTATTAAAATCGGCAGAACGCATTTGCAAGATGCCACACCATTAACCTTAGGTCAGGAAATCAGTGGGTGGAAACACATGGTCGTTAAAAGCGAAGAGATGATTCGTGAAAGCATTGTTCATGTGGGCGAGCTTGCCATAGGAGGGACAGCCGTCGGAACTGGCATCAATGCACATGCGGAATTCGGTGAACGTGTGGCGACTGAAGTGAGCGGGGAGACTGGTTTGAATTTTGTGTCGTCAGCGAATAAATTCCACGCCTTGACCAGTCATGATCAACTTGTGTATGCGCATGGCGCACTTAAGGCACTGGCTGCAGATCTAATGAAGATTGCGAATGACGTTCGTTGGTTAGCAAGTGGACCTCGTAGCGGAATCGGTGAAATTACCATTCCTGCTAACGAACCGGGAAGTTCGATTATGCCTGGTAAAGTGAACCCGACACAAAGTGAAGCGCTAACGATGGTTACTACACAAGTAATGGGTAATGATGCGACAATTGGTTTCGCAGCAAGCCAAGGTAACTTTGAGTTGAATGTTTTTAAACCCGTCATTTTCTATAACTTTATGCAATCCGTGAGATTGCTTAGTGACAGTGTGAGAAGCTTCCATGACCATTGCGTAGTTGGCATTCAGCCAAATGTGGAACAGCTTTCCCACCATGTGAGCAATTCGTTGATGTTGGTCACTGCTCTTAATCCGCATATTGGCTATGAAAACGCAGCGAAAATTGCCAAGCAGGCACATGAATCTGGCAGTACGCTGAAAGAAGCCGCGCTTCAAAGTGGACTACTGACGGAAGAAGAGTTCGATCGAATTGTAGACCCTTCGAAAATGATTCGATAAGTAAGATAGAATCCCGTACATCTCTGGATGAACGGGGTTTTTCGTTTTTACAATTGAAGGATACACTTCTTTAGTTGGAAAAAGAGGGAGGTTAGTTAGAATGGTAAAATATTTGGTAATTTCTTGCATCACTTTCACTTTTTAAGCTTATTAGCCTCTTCAGACACCATAAATGCGAGATCATCGTTCCCAAACATTTGAAGAATCTCAATAAGTGTGCCTGAATCAATGTCCAAATCTATTGGTTCGTTGTTTTCGATGATTGATTTCAAAGTTTCATTGGCACCTTGGGTAGGGTATGCTTTTTGATATAAAGATAAAGGGTCAATCTCATAGTTTTGACACCATTGCACAAATAGTTGAATCATCACATGTTCGTCTTCTTGATATTTTTGGATGATGTAGTCGGTCATAGTTTTTTGGTCCATCATTTCAAATCTCCTTTAAGAAAGATAATACTAATCTTATTAATTGTGTCTACATCGTACCATGCGGTATTGGGGCAAGCACATAAACAATGAATATAGCTAATTCAGGAATAAATTTTAGTTCAACTCAAAAGAAAGCGGTGATCAACTAATGGAACCAATCATTATAGATTCAATGGTATTCTCACCTAAAGTCTTGGAGCATCATGACTTGCCAAACATGTTGGAGCTGCAGCTACTTGCAAAAAAACATATGGCTTCTTCAGATACGCTACAACCATTATCTCGATCTGAATTTGAATTTATTTTGAATGGTAACGGGTTAATAGTTGGGTTGTTTGAAGGACAAAAACTGGTTGCTTTCCGCGCGTTGCTGATGCCATTCATTGATGGAGACCACTTAGGGTTAGATGCGGGTCTATCATTGGGGGCATTAAGTCGAGTCATTTATTTGGAACTATCCATCGTTCACCCAGACTATCGTGGAAAAGGTCTTCAGCTTCAAATGGGGAAGATTGTAATGGGCGCCATCGATCGCTCTCGATACGATTATGTTTGTTCAACAGTTGCGCCGTTTAACATTCCTAGCCTAAAGGATAAATTTGTACTGGGTCTTCATATTGTGGCCATGAGCCAAAAATATGGTGGCAAACTTCGATATGTGTTTATGAAAACGTTCAAAGATGAGCAAAATGATGTTCAGTCGTCTGAAGAGAGGTTGATTCCGATGTCAGACACCGCCACGCAGCAACGACTTTTAAACGAAGGATTTATTGGTGTAAGTATAAGCACGGTGACTGAAGAATGGCACGTTCAGTACCTGAAGATTGCAGGAGATAAAGACAGAAACAATGTACATTGAATAAATCAATCTAACGTACCTAGACGAATGGTCCTCGTGAATGTAACTGGAAATTCTTGATATACCTCATTTACATAATTCTAGTATAATTAAGGAGATACAGAAGAGAAGGAATGATTACATGAAAAGTAAAATGAATCAGTTGTTTGAGGACCAAAGGAATGTGCATGTACTGTATTCATACAATGGCATGGATAATTACCATAAACAGATTTTGAATTTTATACTAGATGGTATTGCGGCAGGAGATTACATAATTATTATTGAAAATGCCCGTCTTTACCCTATTATTCACAAAGAGCTGAGCAGACAGTTAACGAAAGAACAAATGGAGTTCATTCACTTTGTAAACAGCTTCGATTTTTATTTTTCTAGTGGCAGTTATCATCCTCCTGCAATCACGGATTACTTTAATAAAACAGTACAGCCCTACGTGGACAATAATATCTCCTTCCGTTCGTGGGCGCATGTGGAGTGGGCAACTATGGAAGAGCCCCTGCATCTCATAGAAGATTTTGAGAAAATAGTAGACGAAGCTGTAAATCAGCTGTCGTTTCCATTAATTTGTGCGTACGAAGGAAAGAGAATGCCAGACTATATTAAAAAGATTTTGATGGAAACCCATCCTTATGTTCTAATGGAAGATGATTTCATCATCTCAGAACAATACCAGGAATCTAATAAGAAATAAAACACGCTTAGGAAATGCAACTAAGCGTGTTTTATTTTGTAGAGTTTTTACTTAAACCAGCCTTTTTCTTTAAAACGTGAAATGGCCTCAATTCGATTGGTTACGTCCAGTTTGTCTAAGATTACGGAAATATAGTTTCTGACCGTACCGGTTGTAATGTATAGCTGACTCGCAATCTCTTTTGTGTTTTTACCGTTAGCTATCAATTCGAGTACTTGATGTTCCCGATCAGTTAAAGGGTTTTCGTCGCCACTATACGCAAGGTCGATGAGCTCCGGTGCGTATACGCGTCGTCCTTCCATGATACTGCGAATAGAGTTGGCTAGATCTTCACTCGGGCTGTCTTTCAAGAGATATCCCATGACATTTGCTTTTCGAGCTCTTTCAAAATAACCTGATCGGGCAAATGTCGTAAGAATGATTACTTTACAATCGTGATCTTTCAGTTCTTCAGCAGCGTCCAAACCAGTTTTCGAAGGCATTTCAATATCCATAATGCATACATCGGGGTTCAATTGGTTGACTAAAGACAATACTTCTTCCCCATTATGTGCTTTACCGACAACCTCCATATCATCCTCCAAATCGAGTAATGAACCAAGAGCTCCTAGTAACATGCGTTGATCTTCAGCAATGACAATACGAATCATGAATTTTCCTCCTCAACTGATTGTAAGATGACGTGTGGGATCCGGATATTAAGGGTCGTTCCTTCGATGCTTAATATTTCAATGATTCCGTTGACGAATTCTAGACGTTCTTTCATTCCACGCAAGCCATTGCCATCTGTAAATTGTTTATCTCCTTCAAACCCAATGCCATTATCTTGTACTTGAAGAAACAATTCAGTCTGTGATTGTTTAATTAACACGTGACAAAACGTGGCCTGACTGTGTTTGACAACATTGGTTACCGCTTCTTTTAAACACATACTTAAAACATTTTCAACGAGTAATGGAGTATCTTTTAGCACTGAATTCCCTTTTACTCGGAAGTCGATTTCTGCAGCTTTCAAGATTTGCTGGACACGTAAAAGTTCATCCACTAGCTTGCCTGATCGCATATTTGAAACTAGTTCTCGTACTTCTTTTAACGCTATACGAGCAGTGTGATTGATATCATGAAGCTCGTTTTTAGCCCGAACGGGGTCTTTTTCGATTACTTTACTGGCTAAATCGCTTTTCAGTCCAATTAAAGAAAGCTTTTGACCCAATGTATCGTGTAAATCACGTGCAATTCGTTGGCGTTCCTGCATGACAAGCAATTGCGAAATGCGTTTGTTGGCATCCTCCAGCTGGCCTTCGAGCTTTTCCTGTTTATTGCGATTGTACGAATTGAAAGGCAATAAAATCACACCGATGATGCCGATTAGAATGAACGGAAATTGAGATACAAGTAGGTCATACTGTGTGAAGAACCCAATGCTGACAGACACCATCGTGGTTACAAGATGAACGACGTACATCGTGATGAATCCAGCTTTGTTGCGAATGTTACCTATAAAAAATGCCAGGAACAATGAAAAATAAAGATAACCAAATAATATAATCAACGTTATGCTGATGGCAATTTGAAAAGCAATCCACACATACATACGCCATCCTTTTGACATGAACGATCGGCGATACGTTAAAAAGAACCCTAAAACTAACAGCAGTCCAAGGAAACTTTCCGATGGAGAATACGATTTGAATATATAAAATAACGGCAAAATACAAAAAATAATCCATATGTAAATACTGACATAAGGGTTTTTAGGGAAAATTTGATACCAACTTTGCATAAGTGCCTCCATAAATTAGGTGCTTTTGTCTTGAGTTAATTATAACAGACAGAAAAACCATTCCCTATGCGGAATGGTTTTCTATCTGACTATTTCTCTTGAATGCTTGAACGTTTAGCTTGCATTTGCATGGAAGTTTTCGTGTCGTTCAGTAAATGTTTAATTTCATTGAAGCTCACAAACGTTTTTTTCGTTTCGTCATATAGGCGGAAGTGAATCGATTGTAAACTTGTTTTCAATGTAATGGTCGTTGCTTTATGAAGAGGTGGTGTCGATTCATGTGCTTGCTCCAACAAATAGTTAGGTACTCGTGGGCTTAAATGATGCACATGGTGGTAACCGATGTTTCCTGTTAACCATTGAAGCACTTTAGGTAATTTGTAGAATGAACTGCCATCAACTGCTGCTTTTACATAATCCCATTGATCTTCATCTTCGAAATAAGAATCTTCAAATTGATGCTGTACGTAGAACAACCAGATTCCAAAAGAACCGGCAACAATCAAGATCGTTCCTTGAATAATTGCGAACGCTTGGATGCCTACCAACCAAATCATAAAAGCATACAAGGCAACGATTGCAACGTTGATGAAGTATGTGTTGTTGCGCTCTTTCTTACGTGCATCTTTACGATTGAAACGATTTGATACCAAGTATAAGAATAACGGTCCTAAACCGAACATTACTAGTGGATTGCGATATAGACGATAAGCAAAACGACGACCAGGTGTTGCTTCGATATATTCATCAACCGTCATAACCCAAACATCGCCAGTTCCGCGTTTATCCAAGTTACTGCTTGTTGCATGGTGAATCGAGTGATCGCGTTTCCATTTTTCATAAGCAAACAATGTCAAAATACCTGTAATGGTTCCCAAGATAGAATTGGCTTTCTTGCTCTTGAAGAATGAACCATG
>NZ_CP152050.1:817500-1080000 GCF_038632915.1 Paenisporosarcina sp. FSL H8-0542 | reverse complement strand
GGTTTAATGATGTTCTACGTTGTTGGTCGCGTTTTCCTGGAAAATGCACGTGGAGCAATCGGGGAAACGGACGAACAAATGTTGAACCATATTGCGCATCTCGTATTTGAACATAAAGACGTTAAAGATATTCAAAAGCTTGCAGTAATTAAAGAAGGCGAGTTTTTACATGTTGAACTAGTTGCTGAAGTGGACCCTTCAATCTCTTTTGCAGAGGCTGATGACATTCGAGATCATCTTGTAGATTTAATTCTTCATCAACAAGGTGTTCAAGATGTAACTATTTCATTCGATGAAGACGATGGGGTCACTCACTGGAAGCATGTCAGTAATCGACCGGAAATTTTACCTCCACAATGATTTATATGAAGAAAGCCCCGTTCAATGTTGCTCATTGAACGGGGCTTTCCTATTGTAAACGACTATCTAGAGTTTTTAGTAATTCCACGCCCTGAACGACAAGTTTATTGCTGATCGGTGCATCTTTATTGGTCGGTTTTTGGAATTGATTCATTACTCCTCCGCCAACTCCAAAAAGGGCATCTTTTTCGTCATCAATGCCATACTGATAACAATGTCTTAATAAGAAAGGAACGCCACATTCCAATTTGGCCGATGCCTGTTCAAAATCTCCACTTTTCACAGTTACCGGAATTCGTAAGACATCGTAATATGGTGTCTTTTGAAAAACATAATCAAAATAGGCATGGTCGTAATCCCAACCTCCACCTACCGTAAATCCATGACTTGTTAAAAACTCTTCTAGGTGACCTTTTTCAAAACGTCTTCCTTCTATTGAAGAATTAAGTTCTATCAAATAAAAAACCTCCCGTCTTCTATTAGAATGGACAGGAGGAGTATGGTTTTATTCGTAACTGGAAAAGAAAACATCAATCACGAGTGCAGTTTACTTCATTTATTAAAGTGAAGCTTTTAAAATGGCGCGTACATCGCCTGCTTCTAATGGTACGAAGTTTCCGAATGGACCGTAAACCATAGCTTTTTCAACCATCGATTCAATTTTAGAATCGTCGATGTTATAGTCGGCAAGTGTCTCGGGTGCTCCTAGTGAAGTCCAAAAAGCACGCAAGTTATCGATTCCTTCATTTGCTATTTCATCAACCGTCTTGCCTTCAGGCTCTACGCCAAATACATAAACCGCCAATCTGGCAAAACGTTCTGGATCAACTTTGATATTATGACGCATCCAATGTGGGAATAGAATTGCTAGTCCACCTGCATGGGGAATATCATAAATTGCTGATACTGCATGCTCAATATTGTGAGTTGCCCAGTCTCCTTGGTACCCCATTTGCAACATGCCGTTTAAAGCAATTGTTCCGGAGAAAAGAATGGTTTCACGATGTTCATACGAGTGTAAATTGTTCAGTAGTTTTGGTGCAGTTTCCATAATGGCACGCAATACGCCTTCACACATTTCATCTTGAACCGGTGTACTCGTAGCGTTATTGAAATATTGCTCAAAAATATGAGACATCATATCCACAATTCCATAAACAGTTTGATCTTGCGGAACTGAGAAAGTGTATGTAGGATCTAATATAGAGAATTTAGGGTATACCAATGGGCTACCCCATCCGTATTTTTCCTGTGTCTCTTCATTAGTAATAACCGATCCCGCATTCATTTCAGAACCAGTTGCAGCCAATGTCAATACTGTACCAAAAGGCAATGCCGTTTCAGGTACTGCTTTACGACTGACAAAGTCCCAAGCATCCCCATCATATTTTGCACCAGCAGCAATTAGCTTCGTACAATCAATGACAGAGCCGCCCCCTACCGCAAGTAAAACGTCGATATTTTCGTTCTTACAAATTTCTACGCCTCTTCGGACGCTTGAGATTCGTGGATTCGGGTCCACTCCACTCAATTCAAATACTTCCAAATCCGCCGCTTTTAAAGTGGTCATTACTTCTTCATAGAGACCATTTTTCTTAATACTTCCGCCACCATAAACGAGCAGTACTTTTTTGCCGTATGTAGGTAATTCTTGTTTGATCTGTTCAAGTTGGCCTTTACCAAAAATCAATTTAACAGGGTTATAAAATGAAAATGCATTCATTTTTATCACGCTCCTCTATTGAGTATTATGTACATAATCGCCCGTGAAATCAAAGGAAAAAGTCTAAAATAAATAAAAAAACGCCTTGTCCCTAAAGAGACAAGACGCGTTTATTTTTATACCCAGCCACGGAAGCGAGAAGCTTCTGCAGTTTTACGAACACCAACCATATATGCTGCTAATCGCATATTGATGTTGCGTGTTGTTGAAACAGTGTAAACATTTTCAAATGCGTCCACCATTTTTTTATAAAGTTTTTCGTTTACTTCTTCTTCTGTCCAGTAATAACCTTGATTATTTTGAACCCATTCAAAATAAGATACTGTAACACCACCTGCGCTAGCAAGTACGTCAGGAACAAGTAAAATGCCTCGATCAGTTAGTATTTTTGTAGCTTCAGTAGTAGTCGGGCCATTTGCAGCTTCTACTACGATGCTCGCACGAATGTTGTGTGCGTTTTCAGAAGTAATTTGATTTTCAATTGCTGCCGGTACTAAAATATCGCAATCTAATTCAAGTAATTCTTTATTAGAGATTGTATTTTCGAACAATGTTGTTACCGTTCCAAAACTATCACGGCGATCCAGTAAATAATCAATATCTAAACCATTCGGATCATGTAAAGCTCCGTATGCATCTGAGATTCCGATTACTTTAGCTCCTGCATCACTCATAAACTTAGCTAAGAAACTACCAGCATTACCGAAACCTTGAATGACCACACGTGCCCCATTCATATCGATGCCGCGTTTTTTTGCAGCTTCTTCCACACAGATTGTTACACCTTGGGCAGTAGCGCGTTCACGTCCTTGAGAACCTCCAAGAACAATTGGTTTACCAGTAATGAAACCTGGTGAGTTAAATTCATCAATACGGCTATATTCATCCATCATCCAAGCCATAATTTGTGAATTTGTAAATACATCTGGAGCTGGAATATCTTTAGTTGGTCCCACAAATTGACTAATCGCGCGAACATAGCCACGACTAAGTTTTTCAATTTCGTTCATTGACATTTTTCGAGGGTCGCAAATAATTCCGCCCTTACCACCACCATAAGGTAAATCAACGATTCCGCATTTCAATGTCATCCACATTGATAATGCTTTCACTTCATCTTCAGAAACCTCCGGGTGGAAACGTACGCCACCTTTAGTAGGTCCTACAGCGTCGTTATGTTGAGCACGATAACCCGTGAATACTTTTACTTTACCATCATCCATTTTAATTGGAATACGCACTTCAAGCATACGCAATGGTTCTTTTAAAAGTTCAAACATTCCTTCATCATATCCAAGTTTGTTAAGAGCGTCCTGAATAACATCTTGTGTTGATGTGAACAGGTTTAGATTTTCAGCCATTTTTTAGTTTCGCCTCTTTATTCATAATGATTACGTCGCAATCATTGTAACATAATTATTTTTATTTTTTAACACTAAATATTATTTATTGAATACTTTTTGAATTTTTTCGATTGCCCAGTCCAATTCTTCTTTTGTAATAACCAATGGAGGAGCAAAACGAATGACCGTATCATGCGTTTCTTTACATAAAAGTCCAAGCTCTTTCAATTCCTCACAATAAGGACGAGCTTCTGTATTTAGTTCCATTCCGATAAATAATCCGCGACCACGTACTTCTTTAATAGAAGAATGTTCGATTTTTGACAGTGCATCTTTGAAATAGTTTCCTAGTTCTTCAGAGCGTTCTGCTAACTTCTCTTCTGTCAATACGTTCAAAGAAGCAATCGATACTGCACAAGCCATTGGGTTCCCACCAAAAGTTGAACCATGAGATCCAGGGTTAAATACTTCAAGAATTTCTTTGTTGGCTACTACGCAAGAGATTGGGAATACTCCTCCGCCAAGTGCTTTACCCAAAATGTACATATCTGGATCAACATCTTCCCATTCACATGCGAACATTTTACCAGTACGACATAGTCCTGCTTGAATTTCATCTGCAATAAATAGGACGTTGTTTTCGCGACAAAGTTCACGAGCAGCTTTCATGAATCCGGCTGGAGGAATGACAATGCCTGCTTCCCCTTGAATTGGTTCAATCAAGAATGCCGCTGTATTCGGTGTGATTGCTGATTTTAACGATTCAATGTCTCCGTAAGGAATCAAATTGATACCTGGAAGCATTGGTCCGAAGCCACGTTTGTAATCAGGATCTGAAGATAAAGAAACTGCCGCCATCGTACGTCCGTGGAAGTTTCCGTTACAAGCAATGACTTCTGCTTGGTTTTCAGCAATACCTTTTACATCATAAGCCCATCGACGAGCTGCCTTAATAGCTGTTTCAACAGCTTCAGCCCCTGTATTCATAGGAAGTGCCATATCTTTTCCAGATAACTCACAAATCATTTCATACCAAGGTCCTAACTGATCGTTATGGAATGCACGTGACGTCAAAGTTACACGGTCAGCTTGATCTTTAAGCGCTTGGATAATTTTCGGGTGACGATGCCCTTGGTTTACTGCCGAATAAGCAGATAACATATCCATGTATTTGTTACCTTCTGGATCCTTAACCCATACACCTTGTGCTTCAGAAATAACAATCGGAAGTGGATGATAGTTTGGCGCACCAAATTTTTCTGTTTGCGCAATAACGTTTTGTGAAACTGTCATAATGTTTCGCCTCCTCAATTTTCAAAAAAAAGCAGACGCATCTTCTGATGTGCCTGCCTATATTTAATGTCGCTTTTCTTAATGTCTAGCTTCAAAGCCCAGCTCGTACCTAAGCTTAGACCTACAGGATGTAGGTCATGAAGGCGTTGCCGCAAAATAACTTTTTCCTGCATTTTGCGACGAGTAATCGCAGGAGCAGGACGCGGCATTCTTAGCCTTCCTTCCGAAACTTATTCGAAAGCAAGCTTTCGATTCGAGCCTTCTCGAGCTACTTTAGGGTTTCCCGCTAGCCGTAATGTCTAGTTCCGCAGGGCAGGCTGCGCCTAAGCTTCAAGCCCTCATTCGGAAACAGGTTTCCGATTCGGTCTTTCCAGCGCCGGCGTCAGCCATTCTACGAGCTTCCCGCTAGGCTTAATGTCTAGCTTCGAAGCCCAGCTCGTACCTAAGCTTCAGACTCTCAAGCGAAAGCAAGCTTTCGATTCGAGCCTTCCAGCGCCGGTGTCGAGCTAGCATGGGCTTCTACGCTTTTCTTATAACATTTCAGATGTTGTTTTTGCTTGTAAGTGTAAAGTCAGGTAGTCAGGACCGCCTGCTTTAGAGTCTGTACCTGACATGTTGAATCCACCGAATGGTTGGTATCCAACGATAGCGCCAGTACATCCGCGGTTGAAGTACAAGTTACCCACATGGAAGTCTTCACGTGCTTTTTCTTGGTTCATACGGTTGTTTGTAATTACCGCACCAGTTAAGCCGTATTCTGTGTTGTTTGCAATTTCAAGAGCTTCGTCGAAATCTTTAGCTTTACAGATACCTACAACTGGTCCAAAGATTTCTTCTTGCATGATGCGAGCTTTAGGATCTAAGTCAGCGATTACAGTTGGTTGAATGAAGAATCCTTTAGAATCGTCACCAGTACCACCAGAAACTAGACGACCTTCACCTTTACCAATTTCAATGTAGCTCATGATTTTTTTGAATGCAGCGCCATCGATAACTGGACCTACGAAATGCTCATCTTGATCTGGAACACCAACTGATAGAGCCTTAGTTAATTCTTCAACGCGGTTTACTACTTGATCGTATACATCTTCAACGATTACAGCGCGTGAACATGCTGAACATTTTTGTCCACTGAAACCGAATGCAGATTTCACGATTGATTGAGCAGCTAATTCTAAATCAGCTTCTTTATCAACAACGATTGTGTCTTTACCGCCCATTTCAGCGATTACACGTTTAATCCAAATTTGACCTTCAGTTAATTTAGAAGAACGTTCGAAGATACGAAGACCAACGTCACGTGAACCAGTGAAACTGATTAAACGTGTGCGTGGGTGATCAACCATAAAGTCCCCAACTTCAGCACCAGAACCTGGAATGAAGTTTACCACTCCTGCAGGCATACCTGCTTCTTCTAATACTTCCATAAATTTATATGCAACAACTGGTGTTGTAGAAGCAGGCTTCAGTAATACTGTGTTACCAGTAACCATTGCCGCAACTGCAGTACCCGCCATGATAGCGAATGGGAAGTTCCAAGGAGAAATAACAACTGCCACACCCATTGGAATGTAGTCATAACGGTTATACTCACCTGGACGGCTTTCAACTGGTTGACCATCTTTCAAACGAAGCATTTGACGACCGTAGTATTCTAGGAAATCGATTGCTTCAGCTGCTTCAACGTCAGCTTCAACCCATGTTTTACCAGCTTCTTTAGAAAGTAATGCAGAGAATTCAAATTTACGACGACGCATAATTGCTGCCGCTTTGAATAATACATCAGCACGAATTTCAGGTTTTACTTTTTTCCATGTATTGAATGTAGCATCAGCGATATCCATAGCTTTAGAAGCTAATTCTTGGTTTGCTTTAGATACAGAACCTACAACTTCAGTTTTGTTAGCTGGATTGTAAGAAACAATTTTGTCTTCAGTTGTAATGCGTTCGCCACCAATGATAAGTGGGAAGTCTTGACCCATATAACCTGCTACTGTTTTATAACCATCTTGGATGGCTTTTTTGTTTTCTTCTTTAGTGAAATCTGTAAATGCTTCATGTTTATAAGGAATCATGTGAATCCTCCTATTTTTTATTTTAGTGCAAAATTAATTTGCGCTTTTATTTCGTTTACATCTATAATAATGCAAAAGATTGTTGCGTTTTTCAAGTGATATTTCTTATTTTCGTAAAAAACTTTAGGAGTGAGCCTCCCGTGAACGATAAAGATCTTCAATTATTGCCGTTTTACCGTTTTGCAAGTGATCATATTTCAGTGGGAATCCACGCAATTGACCGGAATGGGCGGACCATTTTATACAACGAAAAAATGAAAAACATTGAAGGCCTTGATTTACAGGATGTCGCTGACCGCTCCCTTCTTGAATTATTTCAATTCGACCAACAGGAAAGTACCCTTTTGAAAGTTCTGCAAAGCGGCGAACACGTGTTGAATGTCAAACAAACCTATTGGAATCGCAATGGCCATGAAATTACAACCATCAACGATACCCATCCTGTTTTTGATAATGGAGAATTAATCGGGGCTGTTGAGCTAGCACGTGACGTTACCACATTGGAACGCTTAGTTTATCAACCTTTGCGCCGATATGGGGAACCAATAACATTTTCAGTAATTACGGCTGTTTCCGAATCGATGAAACACGTTATCTCAACCGCCAAAAAAGCGGCGATGGCACGTTTATCTGTCTTGCTTGTTGGTGAAGCTGGAACCGGAAAAGACTTGGTCGCTGAAGGCATTCATTATGAATTATCGCCACCTTTGTCCCATTTTTATACGTTATATTGCCACAACTCCGATCCGACGATTCTCAATAAATTAAGAGAAGACATGATTGCGCTTGAAGCGAGCACGATATTTTGTGAACGAATTGACCTTTTGACTTTGGGTATGCAACAACAACTACTGGAAATGGTTAATGACTCTACGCTAGGGGACCACTTATTTTTAGCAAGTGTAGGGGCAGACCCTGTGGATTTGATTGCTTCGGGAGAATTATTAAAAGAGCTTTATTACTTCTTCGCCTCCATGACGATTGTCGTCCCTCCCTTGCGTGAACGACGAGAAGATATTGATCCATTTATACACGATTATTTTGCACGACATCGGGTTCGCTTCGGTTCAGCAATCATTGGCCTGACAGAAGAAGTACGTGACATTTTTCATTCGTACGACTGGCCAGGTAATTTAAAAGAAGTGGAAATCTTACTGGATGAGATCGCTTCGATGCTTACTGTAGAAGAAATGGTGACGTTCGAAATGTTGCCTCTGCATTTCAAATTAAAAATGCAGGAATTGCGGGAACCTCTTAAACGAGCAGAAGATTTCGTTGTCCAATCTGATCGTGAGTTACTGCCACTGGAAGATTATTTACGTGAAGCGGAAATGTACTATTTGCAGAAAGTGATGGGCATGTTTGAAGGAAATGTCACAAAAGCTGCAGTTGCTTTAGGAATGAGCAGGCAGAACCTGCAATATCGTTTAAGGAAGATAAGAAAATAACATATGCAACCCTACTGTAAACGGTGTTTAAACGCATTATTAATAGAAAAAGCGAGCCGGCTCACAAGGAGTTGGCTCGCTTTCTACTTTTCTCATTGACCGGATTGTTTGATCCAATCTTGTAATTTGTCTTTTAAAGAGTTGAAACCTTCTGCATCATGCTCGTCAACGCGTGCTTGCAATGATTTTTTCGGTTTGTCTTCTTTACGTAAAACCGGTGGGCGTTCTTGTAATGCACGGATAGAAAGGCTGATTTTTCCTGCTTCTTCGTCCACTTCAAGTACTTTCACATCGATTTCTTGCCCAACAGACAAGAATTCGCTTACGTCTTTCACATAACCATATGTGATTTCCGAAATATGCACTAATCCTTGGGTTTCTTCGTCTAATGCTACAAACGCGCCATATGGCTGTACGCCTGTTACTTTTCCTGAGATTACTTCCCCAACTTCGTACTTCTTAGTCATAATAATCGCTCCTAGTCTTGGATATATACCTATCTACCTTAAGGCCATAGAAGATTATACCATAAACAAGAGTTTTACTCAAAAGACTCACTGCATCGGCATGAAGTGAACGCGCCATCCTTCACTCGTCTTACGCAATTGGAATCCTTTCTGTTTTTCATTATCCGTTCGATACTCTGCTTTTAAATTATAATAAATCACTTGATCATGATCATAATCATCTTCCAATACTTCTGGTTGATATTCTACTGATTCGTATAGAGTTTTCCAATCCATCACGTCGGCAGAACGAGAGTAATCACCTATATATTCTTCGCGGGTAGGTCTTGAATAGTTCTCGTCATCCAACAGCAATGCATATTGGGTTTCAGCATCTCCGGAATAAAGTGCTTCCAGATAAATTCCCGCAATAATATCTGGATTTTCCCATTTAATGATGTCGTAGTCATATGCTTTTTGGAATTCTTTGTAAATTTTTTGAACTCTTTTCGTGTAATGCAAATTAATCGGTTCAAAATAGTTCTCACTTATAACTGAAATGCCTAAATCGAGTTGCCATACACCTTCTCGGTTTTTCACGACCGGTATTACCTTAATAGTTTCCTTCGTTTGGACTTCAACATTGCCAAAATATTCATCATTTTGATAGGTGGTTAATCGGTCATCATACGTAAGTGTAATTTCTTCTTCTGGAAGGATATTTTCATCCCCTAGAAAGGCATGTAAATCCGTTACCGATTCCATGCCTTGGAATGGAAGTGCTAAATCCAACATAACTTTTGGGATATCTAATTGCTGGGCATAGGAAAATAACAGCACAGACTCAATCGGTGACAAATTCGATAAGGAATAATCAGGATTTTTGTAGCCTAGATTTTTAAGATAGCCATGAATTTTTTGTTGTAGTTCTGAGTTTGGCCATTCAACCACTTCTACAGAGTCCGCTAATTCCTCAGCCGGCATTAATTTTGCGAGCTCACCCGTTTCTGCAAGCCAGAGTGCTTCCTTCAATCTATTGAAATCAAGAAATTTGTAAGTATCGTTCACTTCCCAATTATTCGCACTGAGTGAATCTACTACGGGTTTCATGAAATATTTCATTGGTGAAGTCCCTTGAATTGAAAGGAAATAATTCCATGCAGATTGATATTCCTCTTTAATTTTTCCATTCTCAAAAACGGCAGTCTGGGGAGATCCAAAAATCAATGTATATGCAAGGTCTTCATAATAAGATTTTATTACTGCGTACAATCCACCTGGTTGCTTGACACCCATCAGGGAATATTCCATTGACTCAATAATTGACGCAGATTCTTTTGGACTGTAAACCAATTCCCCTGCATTTGTGAAGGGTTCCATTGATTTCATATACAATAAATTCAAAGCAGGATAAGCAAGTTTCCCTTCAAGGCCGGGGAATAATTCATTCCTTTGATAATCCGTTACATACTCTTTTTGATTTGCAGCCACTTTAATTTTAATACCTTCATGAGAAGAATTCGAAATCATATGTTGCACTGGTTCAGGCAAATCTTTTTGCTTGCTATACAAATAGTCCACGTCAAGTTTCCCGTTCATTTTGGCAGTATTCAAAACTTCCTTATGTTCGACCAAGATCTGGTCATAGACCATTTTCAAATCGTCCATTCTATTGCTTAATTCATCCACAAACAGCATACTCATTTCTTCATTCAATTGATCTCCAACTTGAAGGGTTGCCACCATTTCTGAAGGCAGTCGTAAATACTTAATCGTTTCTCCATAGGCTACTTTCAAGGAAACTGTCGAGTTCTTTATAGTGTCGGGATGTGTGATGCGTGCAAATTCAATATCCGCAAACTTTACAAAGCCCATTTGATTGTACTGCTCACTCGTCAAGCCCAACATTTTCTGTCTTTTCTCACGTTCCTTTTGATAATCTTTTTTGAGTTCTTCTATTTCCTTCTGATCATATTCGGCTGCCGCGTTGTTCTTTTGATCATCATGATCATTCATGAATGAAGCACTCAAAATTCCGATTAAGAAAACACTTGCCAAGCTGACAGCCCAAACACTGACTCTTTGCCATTTCGATGGTTTAACAGCATTCACAACAGGCACTTCATGTTGTTTTTGATTTTCTGCTTCTATTTTGCTTAATACATCGTCCGCATTAAATTTAGATGGAACGCGATTATAAGATTTGTTAAGTAATTTCATTTGTTGCTCAAATTGCTTATCGTCCATATTCGGCCCCTCCTTTTAATGCAAGTGCGGATTTGAGTTGTTCTTTTGCTCTTAGCAACCGTGTCTTAACCGTTGCCAGTGGAATGTTCATGACATCACCGATTTGGTCATATGTGAGTTCCTGAAAATAAAATAATACGATGGGAATTCGATATTTTTCATCAAGCATCTGAATGGCCGCATGCAATTCTCTGTCTTCTTCAAAGACCAGAATTTTCGATTCTGCAGATCTTACACTCGTTCCGAAGTTTTCGTTATCCTGGGCTTTATCTTCTTTATCTTTTTCTCGTTGTTCTTTTCGATAATAATCTCTCGCTGCATTTAACGTAATTTTGTATAACCATGTCGTAAATCGGTCACGCTGAAATTGATGGAGGAATCTATACAGTTTAATAAATACTTCCTGGGTCACATCTTGCACATCATCTGCTTTGACACCACACTGGTAGGCAAATTTCTCAACGGTTCTATGATGAAGATTCATTAAATCACCGTAGGCCGCCCTGTCTCCTTTTTGTGCCCTTTCAATTAAAACCAGTTCGTTCATGAGGCCCCCTCACTCTCTATGTATTACTTGTTATACGAACGTTTTCCTTAAATTGTTTCAAAAAATTATATTAATTTCAAAGGCTCTCGTGTAGAATTAGAAAAATCTTTAAAGATTGAAGGAGTTGGAGTACATGGCAAAGCGCGATCATTTTGCATCTAAGATTGGCTTCGTCCTTGCAGCTGCAGGGAGTGCAATAGGGCTGGGGGCAATATGGAAGTTTCCATATATGGCAGGAACAAACGGTGGAAGCGTATTTGTCTTGATGTTTATCATCAGTACATTGTTAATTGGTTTACCAATTCTACTTGCAGAATTCGTCATTGGACGTAAAGGACAAGCTGATGCAATTACAGGACTAAAAAAGCTGGCACCGGGCAAGAAATGGTATTTAATTGGTTGGTCAGGGTTCTTTTTTTCATTTATTATTTTGTCATTCTACAGTGTTGTGGGTGGATGGATTTTATCCTATTTAGGAAGAGCTTTACTGTTCAGCCTTAATAATACTGGAGAAAGTTCTTACGCGAACTTATTCAATAGCATCATCTCGAACCCCTGGGAAGTATTGATTGGTCAAGCCGTCTTTATGTTATTGACGATTATGATTGTACAAGGTGGGATTGAGGCAGGGATTGAACGTGCCAGCCGAATTATGATGCCAGCACTATTAATCTTCTTTGTTGTTCTGGTTATTCGTTCATTGACACTGGAGGGCGCAATGGAAGGTGTTAAATTTATGTTCGTGCCAGATTGGTCTTACTTTAATGCACAAACCTTGCTGTTGGCATTGGGTCAAGCGTTCTTCTCCCTTAGTGTCGGTGTAGCTGGAATGATGACATATGCCTCTTACTTGCCTAAGGAACAAAAATTAGGGAATTCTGCTGTTAGTGTTTCCATGTTAAATATCGGCATTTCACTAATGGCGGGTCTGGTTATATTCCCAGCCGTTTTTGCATTAGGATATTCGCCTAACGAAGGGCCGGGACTAGTTTTTATCATTTTACCTGCAGTCTTTGAACAAATTCCTTTCGGTGCTTTCTTTATGCTGTTGTTCTTTATTTTGATGTTATTTGCAACTTTGACGTCTTCCATTGCGATGCTTGAGACCGTCGTGTCCATGGGGATTAAAAATGCATATGATAAACGGAAACGCTCTTCATGGATTTATGGATTGCTTATTTTCCTTGTGGGTATTCCAAGTGCGCTATCGTTTGGGGTATTTTCGGATGTGAAGATATTCGGAAAATCTTTCTTCGATTTTGCTGACTTCCTGACAAATAACTTTGGTTTACCTTTAGGGGCTTTAATGATTTCGATTTTTGCAGGTTACGTTTTGAAGAAACAAGAAACGTTTGAGGAATTGAATATGTCTTCTTTAGCTTTTAACATTTGGCGCTTCGTTGTTCGATACCTTGCCCCAATTGCGATTATTTTGATTTTCCTAAATGCCATGTTTTCAGCCTTTAAAGGTTGAGAACTGTCTGTAAAACGACTTATTTCACAAAATCTATATCTATGAGGTATGATAAGATAGTTGCAAGCATACGATGTATGATGGAAAGGAGTGCATGAAGATGAAACAAGAATTTCACACTCAACTTCGCTTATTGCGTGAAGAACGTAATATGTCTTTAGAAGATTTATCATTAAAAACACGAGTTGGTGCGGGGAAATTAGAACAATATGAAGCTGGTACAGAAGTCCCTTCCGTACAGACCATTTTGAAATTATCCAACGCACTCGAAGTTCCAGCCTCTAATTTGTTGGATGGACTTCAAGTTAGTTCATAAAACATGAAAAGAGCTTACACCAAAATTGGTGTAAGCTCTTTTTTGTGAATGGGGCTTAGACGATGCATTTCGCCTCGTATTTTACCGCTATTAATTTATAGGCAATTTGAACACATTGGTCAATAGGGATCCATTGTTCATATGAATGTTCATAAACTTCTTGAATGCGTTTTGCCAGTTCAGTTGGATGGTCGATTCCTTGAAGGGCCGCCACTACATCAGCTGTTTCTGTATCATATGCATCAGTACCCATTTTGAAAGGATCCCATAACTGAAGCAATTTCACTGCCTTGCGATTCATTTCAATATTTTCCATCATTTTTCACCTATTTACTTTTCTTTAATAAAAGCTATGATAACATATTAATAAAAAAAGGAAAGAAGGAATTGCTTTGACTTCGTTTGAACAAGTAATCGATAGACGCAGTACTCGCTCAGTAAAATGGGATTTAATGGAGATAATATATGGGATTGAAGATGCTTCGGATATTTTGCCAATGTGGGTAGCAGACATGGATTTTGCAGCTCCTCAAGCCGTCATTGATGCACTTCAAGAACGACTCAAACACCCGATCTTTGGCTACTCCTACATGTGTGAAGGATGTAGAACTGCCGTGCAAAATTGGCTTCTTCAACGTCACGGATGGCAAACACAAAGTGAATGGATGCTTTTTCATCATGGTGTAGTTCCTGCCATAGCGACGGTTATTGAAACATTTACTCAAAAAGGAGACAGCATCCTGATCTCATCTCCTGTCTATCCCCCGTTTTTCTCAATTCCCGAAAAACAAGGAAGACAACTTGTTGAGAATTTCCTAATTGAAAAAAATGGCGTTTATGAATTTGATTTGGATAGTTTTGAAAACCAGTTGGCTCAAGGCGTGAAACTTTACATTTTATGTAATCCCCACAATCCTGGTGGTATGGTGTGGTCAAAAGAAACTTTAGAAGAAATCGTTCGGTTGTGTGCTAAATATGATACCTTGATTTTATCTGATGAAATACATAGTGACCTGGTTTTTGCCCCACATCGACATATTCCACTTGTCACGGTTGCAAATGGTGAAGAACATCGCATTATTACTTGTGTTGCTCCCACAAAAACCTTTAACTTGGCTGGTATACAAGCTGCCGTCATGATTGTGACAGACGAAGAGAAACGGGAACAACTAAAAGAAAACGCGCTTGCTAATGGACAAATGGAATTGAGTCCATTTGCGGCAACTGCTTTAACAGCCGCTTACGAACATGGTGAACCTTGGTTAGAAGAATTGCTGACTGTCTTTTCTTCACATATGGACTATGCCATTGCTGAAATAACCAAAGCTGTTCCTGCCGTGAAAATTGCTAAGCCGAATGGAACATACCTGTTATGGATCGATACTCGCGATACCGGTCTATCTGAAAAAGAGATAATGAATTTACTGTTGACCAAAGGAAAGCTTGCTTTGGAGCCTGGTTCTAAATATGGACAAGCCGGAACAGGCTTTTTCAGAATGAATGTCGCTTGTCCTCGCTCGATTCTTGAAGATGGGGTTGCCCGTTTTATAAAGGCTTTAACTTAAACTAAATTTAACTACTCTGTTAAAACTGTTTGTTTTTTTGACGTACATTTGCGCTGGCCGCACGTTCCGCATGAGCCAACAAGTATGAAAATCACATCCTTGTTGGTCTCCCATGAAAGTTAACACATAGCAATATTAATAAGAAAAAGGCTAAACCAATTGAATTGGTTTAGCCTTTTATTTATTGTTGTTCTTTTTGATTTTCTGATTGACGTTCACGTAAAATACGTTCTTCTAATTCCTTCGTCTTTAGTTCTTGTTTTTTTGAAAGCTTAATAATCCATCGAAAAGTGAGGACGCAAATGATTGCAAAAATCAAGAATTGAAAGGCCGCTGGGATATAGGCAGACTTATCTTCTGGAAAGTATAGAAAGTTGAAAATCCATACATTCATTTGGATCACTTCCTAACTTATTTTTGAAGAACTTCGATTGATTCGATTTTGATGTCTTCAAGTGGTTTGTCGCTTGAATTCCTTTTAACCTTAGTCATCGCGTCCACAACATCCATACCTTCAATAACTTGTCCAAAAACTGTGTGTTTGTTATCTAACCAAGGTGTACCACCATTAGTTGCATATGCTTCAACGATTTCTTCAGGGTATCCCGCTTTTTTCATTTGGCTCAACATGCTTGAGTCCATATCGCTTTTTTGAACGATAAAGAATTGACTACCGTTTGTTCCAGGACCAGCATTGGCCATTGATAATGCACCACGTAAGTTAAATGCTTTATCCGAGAACTCATCTTCAAATTTAGGTCCGTAAATGCTTTCTCCACCCATACCAGTTCCAGTAGGATCGCCACCTTGAATCATGAAATCAGAAATAATTCGGTGGAAAATGATGCCATCATAATATCCATTTTCGGCATGAGTAATAAAGTTTTCTACTGTTTTAGGAGCGATTTCAGGGAAAAGTTTAATTTTAATCGCACCCATAGTTGTGTTCATTACGACTAATGCTTCGTTTGAAGCAACTTCTGTTGATAATTGTGGATACATTGCACTCTCTCCTTCAGTTGTTGTAGTAGTTTGTTGCGTTTCTTTTTTTGGTTTTTCTGTCTTTTCTTGTTCGACACTTTCATTTGTGCCGCATCCTGCTAACAGGACAATCAAACTAATTAATAACAGCCATCCTCGTTTTTTCATGTTCATTTCACCCTAAATTAGTCTATCATATTCTGTTAACAATTTCAGTAAATAAGTCGCACCACTTCCTTCGTAAAGCGAAATGTTATATAATTAATCTATATGGGACACTAAAATGTTCAAAAATTGAAAGAAGGAGATTAATTGGCCAATCAAAAAAGAAATTTCTATATTATCTGGATCTCAAATTTTTTAGTTGCAGGAACCGCAACAATGATTATGCCTTTCCTGTCACTTTATATAGACACAATGGGTAACTTTTCGGATGCATACGTACAAAAATGGGCTGGATTTGTTTTCGGCATCACCTTCGTCTCAGCCTTCCTCATGTCACCAATATGGGGGCGCATCGCAGATCGATTCGGTTATAAGCCAATTTTAATCATTACGGGGTTTGGTATATCTATTAGTATTCTACTCATGGGGTTTGTACACTCAGTTGAAGCTTTCTTCCTACTACGATTGTTCATGGGTGTAGTGACCGGATTTATTCCAACCTCATTGGCTTTCATCAGTTCGCAAACAGCCAAAGAAGTAGCAGGGAAAACACTTGGAACTCTTCAAATGGGAAGTGTTTCTGGTACGTTATTCGGTCCTGTTCTTGGTGGATTACTTGCTGATTCATTCGGTTTTCAGTACACATTTGTCATTACTTCCGCAGTTATAGCTTTTGCAGCCATTCTGGTTATGTTTGGCATAAGCGAAACGAAAAAAATTGCTACAGTCAATGCACATGTTTACTCAAGAAAAACCGTAATGTCAGGCATCATTCATCATAGACTGGTGCTTAATGTCATGATTATCACTGCATTAATTCAAATTGGGAACTTTAGCATCCAGCCGCTTCTTTCACTTTACGTATCAAGTTTATCCGATTCTTCAGATGTAGCATTACTTGCGGGCATCACGTTTAGTGCCGCAGGAATCGGAAACTTATTATTTGCACGGAAATGGGGGCAACTGGGGGATTCAATCGGCTATGAGAAAGTGTTAAGCATGTTGCTTATACTGGCTTTCCTGTTTATCATTCCTCAGGCTTTTGTAACCGAACTTTGGCAATTGATTGGGTTGCGTCTATTATTCGGGATTGCCGTAGGTGGACTGGTTCCAATTACTACTGCTCTCGTCAGACGTGAATCACCAATAGAGATTCAAGGCGAAATGATGGGATACAATACGAGTTTCCGATTTTTCGGGAATATAATCGGTCCGATGTTCGGAGGACTGGTTAGTGGATATATTGGGATATCTTCTGTCTTTTTCGTGACAGGCGCATTATTCCTTGTATCTTACTTAGTTTTGACATCGACACGGAAAAAACCAGAACAAGATTTTGAAAAGGTGTTACTCAATGAAGAAGCACATCAACAAGCCTAGCGTTTCTCTATCATGAGGAACGCTTCAGACTGTAGACAAAGAAAAATATGAGTGAATATAACTGAAAAAGAGCCTATGCAAGAAAATGTTAATTTCCATTGCGGCGACGCGTTTCGCGGGCACGGCTTTTGTCGCCGCCTCCACTCCAATCAACGGATTTCGCTTCTTTTTGCTTATCTCTTCATATTATTTCATTAGTTAGATGGTCGGCTATTTCTGAAGACTCCTGCGGAAAAACGAAATAAGCTAGACCCCACAGGCTCAGCTGTCATTGACAGCTGAGCCGAGGAGGCTAGCGTTTCGTCCGCGGAAAGCGAAAGAAATAGCCGACCATAAAATTTTTCGATAGAGTGCAAATAAGAACTCAATTTTTATACTTTTTTATTAATTATTATTCTTTTGTCAACAAGCTTAGCGTTTCTCTATCATGAGGAACGCTTTTTTTTTTGAATTTTTTAAGGCGTTTCTTCCTATTTATCATTGGTGGTAAAGTTAGGAGCAAACTCACTGAGTTGGCAAGAGTATCCCATGCAAACACTACATATGTACGTTATAATTGACTTTATAGTGAGAATTTGTGATTTTTCAAAAAAGGAGGATTAACTTGTCTTTTGTCTATCTTATTTTCATCCCAATGCTTGCCGCACTAGTGATTCCTTTTTTATATAAAAAAGTTCCTGGCATTCATACCGGTTGGTTTGTTTTAGCAGTACCAGCCATATTATTTGGTCTTTATACGACCTTTCTCTCAAAGGTTAAGAATGGAGAATCATTTACATCCACTTTTGACTGGATCCCTTCTTTGAACATATCTGTTACATCATACATAGACGGTTTGAGTTTGTTATTCTCTTTGCTCATTACAGGTATCGGTACATTGGTTGTGCTTTACTCAATATTCTACTTGGATAAAACACGTGAGCAATTACACAATTTCTACGTTTATTTGCTGCTTTTCATGACAGCAATGCTGGGCGTTGTTCAATCAGATCATCTAATAAGTTTGTACTTTTTCTGGGAATTGACATCAATTTCTTCATTTTTATTAATTGGGTATTGGTATAAACGAGATCGTTCGCGCTTTGGTGCATTAAAATCCATGATGATTACCGTATTTGGCGGATTGATGATGCTGGGTGGTTTCGTTCTTCTCTCAATTATGGGTGACACTTACTCAATCAGAGAATTGATTGCTTCGGCTCCAGAGCTCGCTAATCACGAATGGTTTGTATGGTCGCTTATTCTCGTATTACTTGGTGCTTTTACCAAGTCTGCACAGTTTCCATTCTACATTTGGTTACCGGATGCAATGGAAGCCCCAACTCCCGTCAGTGCTTACTTACACTCAGCCACAATGGTTAAAGCTGGCCTTTATTTAGTTGCTCGTTTCACGCCGATTTATGCAAGTTCTGAATGGTGGATTTGGCTTGTGACTGGAATAGGATTATTAACCTTGTTATGGGGATCATTCTTCGCTTTGAAACAAACAGACCTAAAAGGCATTTTGGCATTCTCCACAGTAAGCCAACTCGGACTGATTATGTCTTTACTTGGAGCAGGAGCGATTTCATTACACACAGGAATTGAAGATGATAATTCCATCTTTAAATATGCTGCTTTTGCGGCCATTTTCCATTTAGTGAATCACGCCACATTTAAAGGCAGTCTGTTCATGATTGCGGGCATCGTCGACCATGAGACAGGTACACGAGATATTCGAAAACTTGGTGGCCTAATGAGTTTAATGCCAATCAGTTTCACCATTGCTCTTATTGGAAGTTTTTCAATGGCTGGCCTCCCTCCATTTAACGGTTTCTTGAGTAAGGAGATGTTCCTTTCTGGAATGCTCTCCATTCCAGAGTTTGATTTTTTTGCTTTTGATACTTGGGGGATGTTGTTCCCTATCATTGCATGGATTGCAAGTGTGTTCACATTTGTGTATAGCTTTTATTTTGTATTCCGCACGTTTACCGGGAAACACAAACCGGACCTTTTACCAAAACAAGCACATGAAGCACCTATTGGTATGCTCATTTCACCAGCTATTTTAGGGTCACTTGTAGTAGCTATATTCTTCATCCCTAATCTCATTGGTGACGTTCTGGTAAAACCAGCTGTCGTGGCAATACAACCATTTCTTTACTCTGTCCCAGAAGATGTAGACATTCACATCGCAGCTTGGCATGGGCCGAATGCTGAATTATGGATGACAATTGGCATTGTAGCTTTGGGTTATCTTCTTTATGCAACATTGTCCAAATGGCAACCACTGTACAATAAGTTCCCACAAGGTTTCACTTTAAATCGCCTGTATGACTTCATGATGTTTTTAAGTGAAGTTGGGACAAACCGTCTGTCAAGAATTTATATGACTGGTTTCATACGCTCATATTTAGTGTATATGTTTACGGGAATTGTACTTCTGACAATTGGTACCGTTTTCATTAAGGATGCTTTTGAGGTCAGTTTTGCCACTGTGGCACCGATACATTTTTACGAATTGGTTATCGTCCTTGTATTGATCGCTGGGACATTGACCATTTTGTTTGCTAAGTCCCGACTGACCTCCATCATAGCGTTGGGTGCAGTAGGCTATTCTGTTGCTCTATTCTTTGTCATCTTTAATGCGCCAGACCTGGCACTAACCCAATTAGTCATTGAAACAGTTTCCGTTGCCCTGTTCCTATTAGCTTTTTATCATTTACCAAAATTAAATCGACACGAAAACCGGATGAAATTCCGACTGGCTAATGCACTGGTTGCAATCGGGGTAGGCGTTACTGTTACCATTGTTGCACTATCTGCCCATTCACAAAAACTTGTTAGTTCCATTTCATCTTATTATGAAAAAACGGTCTATACAGAAGCCGGTGGCGGAAATATTGTAAATGTAATTTTAGTTGACTATCGTGGATTTGATACTTTATTTGAAATTGCGGTTCTCGCAATCGCGTCCCTTGGAATTATTGCGATGATTAGATTGAGACTGACGAAAAAGAAAGAGGTGAATCGAATTGAAGACCAATGATGTCATTTTACAAACAACTACAAAGATCATCTTCTTTATCATTTTTCTCTTTTCGATTCACATTTTCTTTGCTGGTCATTATACACCCGGTGGTGGGTTTGTAGGCGGTTTATTGACTGCAAGTGGTATCGTTTTGCTACTGCTTGCTTTTGATTTGAAAACCGTCACCACTGCTTTGCCGATCAACTATACAGTAATGACCGCAATCGGATTACTATTGGCATTAAGCACAGCTGCAGGATCTATTTTCTTCAATGTTCCGTTCTTTACACATGCCTTTGATTATTTCGAACTTCCATTGTTGGGAAAACAATCGTTACATACGGCCATGTTGTTTGATACTGGTGTATATTTAGTAGTCGTCGGTGTTACGATGACCATAATTCAATCGATTGGAGCTGATGATTGATGGAAATTATCATGTGTTTTGTCATCGGTTTTCTATTTATGGCCGCAGTTTATTTAATGCTATCTAAAAGTCTGTTGCGTATTATCATCGGTACCGGCTTACTCAGTCACGGGGCGCATTTACTGATTTTGACCATGGGTGGACTTGGAGGTTCCGCTCCTCCAGTTGTCTCCCCTGGCGTGACAGATTATGCAGATCCTTTGCCTCAAGCACTTATCCTGACTGCTATTGTCATTAGTTTCGGTGTGACTGCATTTTTCTTGGTACTTGCATACCGAGCTTATCAGGAATTAGGCACTGATAATATGAATTTAATGAGAGGAACTGAAGATCATGATTAATTTGCTTTTGTTCCCCATCTTGCTTCCTTTTTTCTTTGCCATGATTTTAATGCTTTTTCCAAAGAAAATACTTGCACAACGAGTAGTCGCTTCTGTTGCACTTGTCTTGACCTTTGGGGTAACTCTTGTACTTCTTTTTAAAGTGAAAACAGATGGTATTCAAGCCATAACACTCGGTAGCTGGCCTGCGCCATTTGGAATCACAATGGTTTCGGATATGTTATCCGTTTTGCTCGTCCTGTCTTCCACATTGATCACCCTTTTTGTTGTATGGTATAGCTTTTCATCAATCGGAAAGGATCGAGAATCCTATTTCTACTACCCTGGAATTTTGTTCATGTTAACGGGTGTGAATGGCGCATTTACCACAGGCGACATTTTCAACATGTTCGTATTTTTCGAAGTATTACTTATGTCTTCCTATTTGTTAATTGTACTCGGTGGAGAAAAAGAACAATTACGAGAATCCATAAAGTACATTTTGGTGAATGTCATTTCATCTGCTTTATTCGTTGTCACTGTCGCTTATTTGTATTCGGTCATCGGCACCTTGAATATGGCAGATATTTCAGTGAAAATCGCACAAATCGATCAACCGGGAATCATCACGGTCATCGCTGTATTATTCCTACTTGTATTTGGATTGAAAGGTGCAATATTTCCACTTTTCTTTTGGTTGCCTAGCTCATATGCAGCACCACCAATTCCGGTATTGGCCTTATTCGGGGCATTACTGACCAAAGTAGGCGTATACGCCATCATGCGTACATACACTCTGTTTTTCACGTTTGATCAAGGTTTTACACACGAAATGCTGATGATACTTTCAATCCTGACGATCATTGCCGGATGTATTGGTGCATTAGCTTACTTTGATGTAAAGAAAATCATCATATATAACATAATTATTGCTGTAGGAGTCATTTTATTTGGTGCATCCCAAATGAACGAAGCATCTCTAATGGGCTCTGTATTTTATTTGATCCATGACATATTGATTAAAGGGGCTTTGTTCTTATTAATTGGTGTCATCATTGCTATAACTGGCACATCTGATTTAAGAAAAATGGGTGGACTGATTAAAACTTATCCGATGCTTGGATGGACTTACTTAATAGCGGCATTTAGCTTAGCCGGTATACCACCTTTGAGTGGATTTATAGGAAAATTGCTTATTGTACAAGGTGGATTTGAAGCAGGGAATTTGTGGGGAAGTATCTTGATTTTACTTTCAAGTTTAATTGTTTTATTATCTGTTGTCCGTATCTTCATTTATGCATTCTGGGGTGAACCGGCTCATATACAACCTCTTACAAAACAGCATTATCGCGGATTATTTATGCCTGCAGTCATTTTAGTAGGAATCAGTGTTTTATATGGTGTAGGCTCAGAGTGGTTGGTTCCTTATATGAGTGATGCTGCAAATGTAATGCTAGAACCCGCTCTCTATATAAAAGCTGTTTTAGGGGGTGCGTAAGATGGCTTTTCAAATCATGCTAAACTTTTTTATTGCCTTTCTTTGGATGTTTTTGTCCGTCTCGTTTAATGCTTCCACGTTTATCGTCGGATTTTTATTAGGGATGCTCATGCTATGGATTATGAAGGGTTTTTTTCCGGGACGTTTCTATATGAATCGCGTGTGGGCTGTTATTAAATTGATTATTCTATTTTTAAAAGAATTGATCATGGCTAATATTCAGGTTTTGGTGTTAATTATTCAACCCAAGATGCCAATCAAACCTGCCATTTTTGCACTTCCAATTGTTTTAGAAAAGGATTGGGAAATCACGCTTTTGGCAAGCTTAATAACTCTGACACCTGGTACCCTTGTTATCGACGTATCTGAGGATTCCAAAATTTTATATATCCATGCATTGCATTATGATGATGCTGATGAAGCAATCGATTCGATTAAAAACACATTTGAAAAAGCCATACAGGAGGTGAGCCGCTAATGATGGTATTCTTTTGGGTCATAGTCGTACTGATTAGCCTGTCCATGTTGGCTTTTATCTATAGATTAATTGTCGGTCCTACTGTTCCTGATAGAGTTGTAGCGCTGGATTCATTGGGTGTTGCACTAATTTCAATGATAGGGATATTTTCTATTCTCGTTGATACCAGCTTTTTCCTTGAAATCATTTTGCTGCTCGCTATATTAGCATTTATAGGCACAGTGGCTTTCTCTAAGTTTTTAGAGAAAGGAGAGATTATCCAACGTGATAACGATCATCGCTAATATTCTTATCGTATCTAGTATTGTTTTTGGGGTAATTTTCATTCTTGTCACCGCAATTGGCTTGATTCGCCTGCCTGATGTTTATTCCCGTACCCATGCTGCTTCCAAAAGCGCTACGCTCGGGGTGATGTTCATCCTGCTGGGTGTATTCCTCCACTTTTGGTTAATTGAAGGCCATATTAATACACGTATTCTGCTAGGCATTGTATTTTTATTTATCACAGGTCCAGTTGGTGGACATGTCATCGGCCGCTCTGCCTATTTATCAGGAGTTAAACTTTGGGATAAATCAGTGAAAGATGAATTGGCTCCCGTTGTAGCTGAACGAAGAAAAAAACATGAACAAAGAAACGCTTAAAGCGCCCAGAAAGGCTGGCGCTTGGATCTAAGCAATAAGAAATGTATAAAGCACAAGGTAATAATAAAACGCTTTTGCTCCTCCCCTTCTGGGACAGCAAAAGCGTTTTTTTAATAGCCGTATGGATAATATGGATAGTATGGATAATATGGATATTGATATGGGTATTGGTAATACGGATAAGGTTGATAATAAGGTTGATTAAAGAGTGATTGACCAAGCAAACTTCCTGCCAAACCTCCTAAAAATGGACCTCCAAAAAAGCCTAGCCCTCCAAAACCCCTGCCAAATCCTCCAAATCCTCCACCAAAATGCCTGCGATTCATATGTCCCCTCCTCTCTTTCCTAACGTATGAGAAAAAGAAAGTGTGACATATGTACATAGCCTATTAGCTAGAACTCCAAATAAAATCAGGTTCTTTCTAATATTAAGACCTTTAACAATGATATTCTGCTTCGATTAGGTCCAAATAGCTTTTGGTCTAATCTGTCCTGCCCAAAACTAGCAGTGAAGGAACGAGTGAATTTTCACTTTTCCAACTATGCACTACTCCAATTCACAAAAAAAGCGACCAGTTTATAAAAATTGGCCACTTTTCTATAGAATATTATGCTTTCTTAATTTACTTCTTAGAGCACTATATTAAGAATTTTCTTCTGTATTTTCCAAGCTCATCCGTTCAATAAGGGTCGCTAAGGAACGAACCATCGCACCAGTTCCACCTTTTGGTCCTAGATCGTGAGCAGCACTTGCATCTGATGTACCTGCGATATCCAAATGGATCCAAGGGGTATTTTCAACGAATTCACCTACAAATCCTCCCCCGAAAATCATGTGCCCGTCGCGTCCCGGTGAATTGTTTAAATCGGCTACATCACTTTTCCGAATTCGTTTCTTGTCACTCTCAGTTAATGGCAAACGCCAAACAAACTCACCTGTTTCAACAGTAGCTTCCAAGAATGTTTCAAAGAATGTTTCGTCGTTTGTCAATGCACCCGTTTTATCTTTCCCCAGTGCGATAATTACGCCACCCGTCAACGTTGCAACATCTACAATGTAGTTAGCTCCTTGTTGTTTTGCGTATGTGACGGAGTCTGCTAACACAAGGCGTCCTTCAGCATCCGTATTCAGGATTTCAATCGTTTTTCCACTTAAAGAAGTAATAACATCATCAGGTTTGAACGCATTACCTGAAATCATATTATCCGTTGAAGCAATGACTGCTATGACGTTTTTGTTCGGGCGTGTTTCCCCGATTATGCGCATTGCACCTAAAACAGCTGCAGCCCCCCCCATGTCACCTTTCATGCCTACTAAGCCATCCTTAGGTTTAATGGAATAACCACCTGTATCGTAAGTAATCCCTTTCCCTACTAGGCCTACGACATCGTTCCACTCTTCATTTGCACGGTATTTCATAACCATTAATCTTGGTTCTTCTGTTGATCCTTGGTTAACAGCCAAAATCGCACCCATACCGAGTTCTTCCATTTCTGCTTTTCCAAGTTCTTCATATTCAAAATCATACGTTTCTGCCAATTCTCTTGCGTATTCTGCCATTTTCGTAGCGGTCAAAACGTTTGAAGGCATATTAACGAGAGTACGTGCTTCATTTACTGCTTCTGCATACACTTGTCCCACTTCAAAGTAAGCTAAAATTTCTTGTTCATCCGAATTGGTCAGCAATTCAACATGGTCTAGGTATGCGTCAACTTCATTTGAAGAAGTCTTGTAATTTGGCACTTTATAAAGTCCCATTCCGATGCCTTCTGCAGATAGGTAAGCCGCATCTTCAATTTCGATATCCTCATTGATAAACGAATCCAACCAAATGGAGACATTTGATGTTTTGGAAGCAACAAGTTCTTTTCCGATTGTTCCAAAAATTTTACGTAAATCATCTTGCTTCAGTGTTTTACGATCACCAAGCCCTACAAAGAAAACACGTAAAAGTTTGCCATCTTGAAGTGTTGGTAATTTAGTCAATTTCTTGCGATCAGTCGAGACATCGCCAGTTTTCAACCATTTTTCTAAGGATGAACCGTAGAAAGAAACAAAGTCAGACCATCCTTGTGTGTTTTCAGGATGTTTATAAGTACCTACGATTAATACTTCAGTTTGTACATCATTAAAATTAATACCTGCAACGTCTACTCTCACAAAAAACCCCTCCATCTATTTACATTCGACTTCTATTATATACGAATATGTTACGCTTTTCGAATTATCTGTCATCTACTAAGATTACGCGTTTTAGAGCCCTATAGATGTGGTATACTTTACTAAACAATTCAACACGAAAGGGTGGACCACTATGGACATTCTTACAAATATTCCACTCCTCGCAGCCTTATTCGGAATCATATTTGCTCAATTCGTAAAAATCCCAATCACCTATTTAGTAACCAAGAAAGTCGATTGGAAACTTTTCACTTCAACCGGTGGTATGCCAAGTTCTCATTCAGCAGCTGTAACAGCTTTGACAACAGCGGTTGCTTTTGAAACCGGTCTCGGTTCACCTTTATTCGCTGTATCCGCCATTTTTGCAATCATCGTTATGTTTGATGCTTCAGGAGTTCGTTTCCAGGCAGGTCAGCAGGCAATCATTATTAACCAAATGCGTATTGACTTTCAGATTTTTGTTAATCAATCTAAAGAATGGGCACATAAAAAAGATGAAGAAAAGATTGAAGAGCTGAAAACACTACTTGGACACAAACCGAGCGAGGTTTTTATGGGCGCTTTAACAGGAATTTTCATTTCCATAATCATTTATGTATTTCTCGTATAAAAGAAGCAGTGGATCTCCTTTGAGAGCTCCACTGCTTTTCTGTTAAAACATTTGATATCCATTTTTACGTAACATTTTGATGACAATTCCTGCAATGATCGCACCAACCAAGCCACTAGATAAAACTAAAATATCCGCGAAATGAAGTGCCATTAATTTTTCCCCAAGTGCTTGAAATGCCATAACAGGCGCTGTGAAATACTCGAAAAAATCCACTTCATCGATAATCAAGATAACGACTATTGGATAAACAATTGCCATTAACCATGTCATGCGAAGTAACATATTGAGTAAAAAACCAATCCCAAAAAACATTACTAGAAATATTAATACGGATAACATAACCGTTACAAGTGTAAAATTACCGTCCATTGAATTGTTCCCTCCATGCGTTCCTTTCAACAGTTTACATGATTGGTATGTTCCTTTCAATATCCATGTGAGTTGTTCAACGGACTGTAACATGTTGAAGCACATAAGAAGCTTAAGGGATCGTCCATATTACTCATTAATGCCAACAAAAAAGGTTCTTTTCGAATTATTTACGAAAAGAACCTTCAGAGTCTACTTTTTCCTTCCAGAACCTGCACAACACGAACACGTTTCAGAACCACCAAGACGTAATTGGAAATATCCATTTCCTTTACAATATGGGCATTGATTGGCTTTAACATCCTTTTTGTAATTTGTCATATTGACCATCTCCTTTTAATTCTTAATATTCTGATAATATAACATACAGGAAATCCTCTGTAAACCATACATCATCTAAATGTAAACGAATACATTAAATATTATCTCTATTTTGCTTAATTTTACTCCTCTTTTCTCATTCTTTCAAAACCATAAGCTCCTTCAACTGCTTCATCCTATATATGCATTACCCGCCCATTAATTACTTAAGTTTCAGCCTTCTATTTTCTAGAGAATCCTCATTACTCATTTAAATCCTTCAAATATTTCCGGTTTGTTAGAAAACCAACTCGGTTAGATTGAAAAAACCCATCTGGATAATCCAGATGGGCGAAATTTAATCTATTATTAAAGAACGTTAAATTTACCTTTTTTCACAACTAGTGAAGGACCGCCAATCATGAAAAGAGAACGGTTATCAATTACTTTTTTCATAAATGATGCCTTTGTGCCTGTAATTTTTTTACCGAAAACTACACCGATTGCGTCATGTTCACCAAGTGAACAAACACTACCTTTTAAATCAGGTACGAATGTTTCTGTTTGTTCTCCATTGATTAAAGCGATAAGGTTTTTCGCCACTGTCACACCTTGTTGCATTGCAATTTGTGCTGTTGGTGGGTAAGGACGGTTTACTTCTTCATTAATCAACAATGCGCAGTCACCAACGATAAATACATCATCATGACCTGGAGCACGCATATCTTTTTCAACTTTAACGCGGGCACGCATGTTTTCAATGCCTGTTTGTTCGATTAAACGGTTTCCGCGAACGCCTGCAGCCCAAACGACTGTACCAGCTTTCACAAATTCAAACTCGTCTTCACCTTTTTTAATTTTCACACCTTCAGGAGTTGCTTCAACAACTGGTGTTCCAATTGAGAATTCAATTCCTTTTGCTTGTAGGTGACCAACTGCATATTCAACCAATTCTGGATCAAATCCTGGTAATACCATTGGTGCAGCTTCTACACAAACAACACGTACTTTTTCATGTGGTACATCGAACTCTTTGCAAAGTTCAGGAACTCTGTTACCAAGTTCACCTAGGAACTCAATACCGGTAAACCCAGCACCACCAACAACGATTGTTAAGCGGCTATCATCTTTTACGTCTTCCATTGACCAAGTAGCGAATTGATATTCGATATGCTCACGGATTTGACGAGCTGCTTTTACATTCGCAATCGATAAAGCGTATTTATCTAAACCTGGAATCCCGAAAGTTTCGCCTTCGAATCCAAGACCGATTACTAGGTAGTCATAAGAAAACACACCGTTATCAGTTGTTACTTGTTTCCCAGGAATATCGATTCCTTCTACAGATGCTTTCACAAATTTTACTTTATCTGATTTAATTACATCTGCAATGTCATAACGTACTTGATCTGGTCTTAATGTTCCTGCTGAAGCCTCATGTAACCATGTAGATTCATAATGATAATCATTTTGGTTAATTAATGTAATATCTGCTACGTCAGGTCCAATGTTTTTTTGTAAGTTGACTACTGTTGCTAAACCGCCATAGCCGGCGCCTAATACTAAAATTGTCGGTCTTTTCACGAAGATCGAAACCACCTTTAAATAGTTTTATATTTATTCGTTTAGTCAAAGAAAAAAGAAGTATTTACATACTTCAAGTAGACTAAAGCGAATTTGTCTCTTTTTTCGACAAATGTACTATCCTCTATAATATACCTCTTAGGTTTTGATTTCAATATAATCCTGCCAAGAGTAAAAGGTTTGAATTTACAGAAAAAGACCAAAAATTGGTTGTCTTAACAATTTTCTGGTGTTCCTGTTTTGCTCGCTGTTCGGAATGATGAACCGCAACCACAAGACGCAATGGCATTTGGGTTTTCAATAGTGAACCCTCCACCCATCAACGATTGCTTATAGTCAATTACGGTACCATTTATGATGGCTGCATCTTCACTCGATACCAGGATGGTCAAGCCATGCTGTTCCAGTGTAATGTCTGAATCTTTCTTGTCGTGTTCAAAACCCATCCCATATGAAAGACCACTACAACCACCGCCATGAACGGCTACCCGTAAAAAGGAACCTTGCTCGTCATTATGACTCATCATTTCTTTAACCTGGTAAGCTGCAGCTTCTGATAATTCGACAACATGTGTCATCCGTTACACCTTCCTTCTATCATTTATGATACCAATTTTGCTCAAACACATACAACTAGAACAACTTAATTTGACTATCGATATAACCAACGTTTTGGGTATAATGAAAAAAAGATAAGTATAAAAAAGGAGCCTCTTAAGGCCCCAAATTGTTCAGCATAAAAATCAACTAGCATTATCAGCTCGTATTGTATAACTACAAGTGACAGTGCAATGCAATTTCACTTTTAGGAATTAAAACACTTGTTCAACTTCCACAACACCTGGAACTTCTTCCAAAAGAGCTCTTTCAATACCTGCTTTTAGTGTTATTGTAGAACTTGGGCAGCTACCACATGCACCAAGAAGACGAAGTTTGACTATGCCATCTTCGATATCGACAAGCTCACAATCTCCACCATCGCGGAGTAAAAATGGACGTAATTTATCTAATACTTCTTGAACTTGTTCTGTCATTGTATCAGTCATTTATTTCGACCCCTTTCCTTATAATTATTATAATGTGAAGAGAAGAAAAAATCCATCAGTACATACGAAACGGAGAAAATTATCATGGAGAAAAAATTAGTTTCAATTGAAATTTATGGTGCAGATGTCGTTTGTGCCAGCTGTGTAAACGCACCTACATCCAAAGATACGTACGAATGGTTGCAAGCGGCAATCGATCGTAAATACCCTAATCATCCTTATGAAATAACCTATATTGACATTGAAAAACCAGTGGATAATGAACGACAACAAGAAATTGCCACTCAAGTATTGGAAGAAGAATACTTTTTCCCACTCGTTTTAGTTGCTGGAGAAGTGGTTGGCGAGGGCTATATCCAACTGCAACCCGTTTTTGTTGAACTAGAAAAACATGGTTTTATCAGTAAATAAACAAAAAATGAGACCTGAAAGTTATATTTCACTTCCAGGTCTCTTTCTATTCATCATCCGTTATGCCACTTGTACATCCATAGCACACCAGATTTTAGTAAACGTGCGATACGTCCAGTGACTGTACGGTCTGCCAAGTAAGCAAAACCTTGTTTTTTCCCTAAAGAACCCAAGAATCCTTTTAGTTTGATTTCAGGCATCGTTTCAGGCAGCTCTTTACCTTTCCAACGTGCTTGAAGCACTTCAACAATTTGTTCCGCTTGTTCTTCCGCAACTTGTGCACTTGGCGAATATGGCAACGCTGCACAGTCACCTACCACATAAACATGTTCATCTTCGGGTAAGTTATGGTATTGAGACAACACAACACGCCCAATTGAATCAGTTTCCGTATTCATGTTTCTCACAGGAGCGACAGGTTGAATACCTGCTGTCCACACCACTGCATCCACTTCAATCGTCTCTTCATGGTTATGCAAAACAGTTGGCTCCACTTTTGTGATATTAGAATTACTGACGACTTCGACATTGTGGGTATCAAACCATTTTTTCACGAAATTACTTAATCGTTCCGGGAAGTCACGTAAAATACGTGGGCTTCGATCGAACAATTTAATTCCTAAATCCGGACGTGATTCGCGTAATTCGCTGGCAAGTTCGATTCCACTTAATCCTGCTCCGACAATCCCGACAACAGATCCAGATGGCAATCCACATAGTTTGTTAAATGTTTCACGTGAACGACCTATCGTTTGAATGCTTAACGTGAATTCGTCTGCACCAGGCACACCATGGTACTTGTCTTCACAACCTAATCCAATTACTACATCATCATATGGGATTTGTATGTCATTAGAAAGCACGACCATTTTTTCTTCACGGTTGATTTCTACGACCTCGCCATAGACCATTTTCAAACGTTCATGTTCTGGATAGGATACTCGGACTTCCTGGTCAGGAACAGTACCTGCTGCCAATGCATAAAACTCTGTTTTCAAACTATGGAATGGTGTACGGTCCACTAATGTAATTTGTACATCTTCAGGTAAATTATTATTTGGCAGTAAACGAAGCAACATACGCATGTTGCCGTATCCACCACCCAGTAAAACTAAGTTTTTCATAAAAAAATCTCCCTTGAGCATTTTATATACAGTCTATCTCTTTACGTTGTAAGTATAAATCATTGTGAGAAGTTTCACAATAAGACACTCGGATTGACGAACGAAAAAAAAAAGAGTAGCATGGCGATGTAGCGAGGTGAAGAACGTGTTTAATCCAATGGTAGAATTTTGTGTCAGTAATTTAGCGAATGGTTCGCAAAAAACGTTTGAACAATTAGAACGAGACCCAAATTTAGACGTTCTGGAATACGGGTGTTTAAGTTATTGTACAAAATGTGCTGAATCTTTTTTTGCAGTTGTTAATGGTGATGTCGTAGAAGCTGATTCGCCAGATGAGCTTACTAAGAAGATTTATGAATATATAGATGAAAATCCACTTTTTTAATACTCAGGAGCTGCGTAGATGCAGCTCCTTTTTTATATGCATTCCACTAAATTTTCAAGAGTTACAGTTGGACGTTCTGGTTTCAGCAATGCTTCTTCCGTAGAAGTCACACCCGTATTGACGTGAATCGTGTCAATTCCAAAATTTATTCCCGCCATAATATCGGTATCATAATTGTCTCCAATCATCACCATATCCTCTTTTGAATACTGATGTTCAAGCTGAATCATTTCAAGCATATGACCATGCGGCTTTCCTATATAAATAGGTTCAACTCCAGTAGAACTTTGAATCAACGCTGTAAACGCACCATTACCTGGCATCAAGCCTCTTTCATTTGGGAAAGCACGATCACTGTTTGTAGATATAAACGTTGCTCCTTGTCTGATGTCCAGACAGGCCTGTGCAATTTTCTCATATGTGATATCCCGGTCGATTCCCATCACAAACACTTCTTTCGAAGAAGGCACTATACACACTCCTTTCTCAAGAAGTGATTCCCTCAATCCACTTTCCCCAATCATTGAAACTTCTTTTCCAGGGTAGTGAAGTGCAATGTACTTCGCTGCCGCCAAAGCAGAAGTCATAATATGACTGCGCTTTGCTATAATCCCAAAGCCTGCAAGCTTCGATAGCACTTGGTCCGGTGTCTGAGAAGCATTATTAGTCACAAAAAAAGGTTCTATTCCTTGGTGTTGTAAATGGTGAACAAATTGTACTGTTTCTTTTATCGGCTGTTTACCACGATAGACTGTTCCATCCAGGTCAATGCAATAACATTTATAAGTTTTCATGCTTAATCCTCTGGTAAAAATGCAGACACTGGCCCAAGTTCATGCGTTAAATAATGCTCAATACTCGCTGGAAATTGTCTTAACTCCTGGAAATTTGATTGCAATATAGTTTGCACTTCCTTATGATTAACGCTCATAAAATCTCGCACCAGCATTTTACGAAGTCCAATTACTTCTTTTAGAGGTGCGTCCATCTCAACAGATATCACTTTTTCGTCAGTCAATATGTCAATGATGTCATCATAGCTGCCTGGGTCTCTCATAATGAAGCCGTCTATCATGGAATTCCCAACATCAATCATGGACTCGATAATGTTTTGAGCAATTCGCTCCAATGCCAATTTTTCAAATTCATTCATAGAAGAATTCACTGATGTCTCCAGCATTTCCATAAGTGTTGTCATATACTTCAATGTATGATTAATTTTTTTTCGGTCTACAAAATACATAAGGTTCCCTCACTTTATCAGTTCTAAGTTGATTGTCTTTTCCATCCTATAGTACCATAATTGCTAGGAGTGGAAGGAGAACTGCCAAATGGAACGATTTTTCTTATATGATGATGTGGAAGATACAAAAACGAGATTTGTTAGCTTTACAGGTGAGTCTCAACGATATGATTTAGCAATTTTGCAAAGTAGCCGTTTTTTCGGAAAAGTACTCGTAATGGATATTCAATATAATCGTTTTGCTATATTGGGCTCTGATGATTTAGAAGAAGAAGGTTATTTGGAACATGTCTATAACCGCAACAAAGAAGAAGCCGCAGAACTACGCGATTATTTGCAGGAATTATTAGGCTAAGCATTCATTGTTGATTTTATAAAAAGCAGGAATCTTTGCCCCTTTCCGCGGACGAACTATCTTTGCACCTAGCAAGCCCCAAAGAATATGGTCAAAGGTAGTTTTGATCATATTCTTTGCGACGAGTAACCGCAGGAGTAGCACTTTTGAAGAATGAGACACACATCGATAACGTTTAACTGAGTCTTAGGATAAGAAAAAACCTCGATTAGGATGATGGAACATCCAAATCGAGGTTTTCTGTTTGTGGTGTTTCTTCTATTGCAGCTAAAATTGCTACCGGTTTTGCTGGTCCAGATTTTTTTAATATGAAGTACGCACATCCAAAATTACAGTATTCATACAAATAATCCTGTAACGTACTGACTTTCGTATCATAAGTCGCTTTTTGATTTTTATCATCAAAGAAACCTTTCAGGCGAAGTTGTCCATAACCCCAGTCGCCCAAAATGTAATCATATTTATTTAAAATTTCACTATAACGATCTTGAAAAGCCTCTTCTTTAAATGCTTCCCGATAATCTATCAGAATTTCATATTCCCATCGATCGATTGTAATCATCAATTCACGCTCCATCAACTTGTTGTGAGAGTTAATTGCTCGTCACCAAGACGCTGTTTTTCTTTTGCTGCTGCATTTACCTGTTCATCCGCATGGTAACTGCTACGAACCAATGGTCCCGCTTCACAGTGTGAGAAACCTTTGGACATCGCAATTTTACGTAGTTCTCCAAATTCGAGCGGTGAATAATATTTTTGAACTGCAATATGTTTTTTAGATGGCTGTAGGTACTGCCCAATTGTCATAATATCCACATTGTTTGCTCGCAGATCATCCATTACTTCAATAATCTCTTCTTTTGTTTCACCTAGACCCACCATAAGAGAAGATTTTGTTGGAATATCAGGTTGCATTTCTTTTGAACGACGTAAAAATTCTAGAGAACGATCGTACTTTGCTCGTGCACGAACTCTCGGTGTTAAACGACGAACTGTTTCTATATTATGGTTTAAAATATCAGGTTTTGCATCCATCAGCATTTGTAGATTTTCCTCTATCCCACCCATATCAGAAGGCAAAACTTCGATCGTTGTGAATGGGTTTTTGCGACGAATGGCACGCACAGTTTCTGCGAATACAGCAGAACCACCGTCTTTTAAATCATCTCGCGCAACCGCGGTTACGACGACATGTTTTAGATTCATCATGACAACTGAATCTGCTACACGTTCTGGCTCTGCTAAATCAAGTTCATTCGGTAAACCCGTCTTAACTGCACAGAAACGACATGCACGTGTACAAATTGCACCTAAAATCATGAACGTTGCTGTACGTCGAGTACCCCAGCATTCGTGAATGTTTGGGCATTTCGCTTCTTCACATACAGTATTTAAATTGTTTTCACGCATCATTTTCTTAAGACCTTTATAATTGTCATTCGTATTTAATTTAATCTTTAACCAAGCTGGTTTTCGAATATGTGTTTGTTTAGTTGTCATGATTGTAACCCCATTCTTTTCAGACTATGTAGGCAAGTAACTCACTGTTGTCAATGTACCATATTCGAACACGTCCCACAACCTTCTCTGGAATCAAAAAATAAAGCTTCTCTGTGTAAGAGGAGCTTTATTTTTGCTTTTAATTTTGAACCAGCATGCATCTTAACTTACCGTGATACCTCTCCCTCTGGTCTCTTTGTACGAACTCATTCAGGTGGTGGTGAAGTTGGGGCTGCTGGGGGCTGTAATGGTACTTCTACTGAAGGTTGAGTATTTCCTTCACCTTTTGTATAGATCTGAGGAACCTGTCCTCGGATGATTCCTAGTGCAACAGGTATTTTTCGTTTAATTTTCGTCGATTTAGTTGCCAGCGGCACAATGACTTGTACAGTGACCTCAATAACAATGCTCACGTCAACCATTGCATTGTTAATGCCAAACTCCGTGATTTCGTATTTTACGTCTGATTGCACATTGCCGATCACATGGAATCTTATAGGAATTTTTGGTCCCAGATTACCAAGAAGCGGGATATTCGTTGCTTGACCAAGCGGTACATAAAACACAATTCCACCGTTATCTTCCATTGCCTGTGGATCATACTCGATGTCATCTAAATAAGGTAAATTATCCAAGTTCCCTTCTTCAGCCTGCTCCAAGTGGGTTTGCACCAATTGACTAGTTTCCGCCTGTACCCGATTGATGATATCCGTCTTGAACTTCGTCGTTACCATATTGGGTTGGTCCGTTGGTATTTCTTCAATTATATCATTTACATCCATCACATCAGCAGTGCGTGAGTTGATTGCTTTACTTACGACAAGTGAGGCAATTTTATTGGATTGAACTTCTGCATAATCTAAGTAAATTGGAGTCAGGCGAACGTTGACGAGATAAAACATTAAAGCAACGGAGATCACGATAAAAACAAATAGCAAAGGAACAATGTTATTCCCTTTCCAATAAACTGACCTTTTTGATATTTTACGTAATCGCACAAAAAAAGCCTCCTAGGTCATGTTACGACCAGGAAGCCTCAATTATTCCTATATTCGTTCTTTTGACCATATGCAATTAGAATGTCACGAATGAATTCTGGCATAAAGTAAGTCTTTGGCAATTCTTTGAATGCTGGAAAGAAATAACCAAATGTGAACATATCAAGAGTTGCCAATCGAACCTTGACTGTAGGTTCAATGAGACGCCCACGTATAAACAAATCATCCTCAACTACCTTAAATTGATGGGTAATCATTTTACCCATCACTACCCCACGAAAGCCCAGTCCTTTAATTTCAAGATTTGGCCAGCTTTCATTTAACGACAAGTTGTAAATATCTTTTAATTGTTCTCCAGTCAGTTCAATGACACAAGGGTTGATTGGATGAGGCATCATTTGGTGAATATCAAAATGTGATATTTCTCCTCTATGTAAGTCCGTTAAGAACAAGCCTGCATTGAACAGGGCACATTCGGTGTTACAAAATGTGGTTAATGCGTTCCCAAAATAAGTCGACAAAGCGGAATCCTTGAACCATTCTTTTGGAAGATGTTCCTTTTGGTAAAACGCTGGAACTGATAAAAGGTTTTTGCCCACATTGACCAAATTATTTAGAAATCCTTCTTCGTCGACACTTTCTTGCAATTCATTTGTATCGTACAAAAGTGCATGTTTCTTTATAACTTCTTTCTTTTCCAAATCGTATTCTAGAGTCACATGCCCTACGTAATATCCAAACTTGCCAGCGGCTGCTAACAGAGAACGATTGACCAGCTTTCCTTCATGTAAAATGTGATGAGTGTGTGCCCCAAAAATGACATCAATTTCGGGAATTTGCTCAGCCATTTCTTCATCTGCTTGAATCCCCAAATGAGACATACAAATGATGACGTCAGTTTCACCTTTTAGTTGCTCAACATGGGCTTTTAAAGCTACAAATGCATCCGTTACTTGCCATCCGAGCTGTTCATAAAACTGAGTGTATTCAGCAGTTAGGGCTGTCACACCTATCTTTGTACCATGCATCGTTGTAAGAACAGTGGTTGGCAATAACCAATTTGGAACTTCCCCATTTTGATTAAACAAGTTTCCTACCACGACTTTAAATTGTGCATCTTCATAAAGATTTTCTAATTCATCGTATGACAAAGTTATACCTTCATTGTTACCTATAGTAGCAACGTCATATAGAGCTTCATTTAAGAGATTCACATTTCCTTTGCCGAGCGTTCCTTCCGTGAAAATATGGGAACGGTCGATATGATCTCCCAAGTCTATCGTGAAACTCGATTCGCCTTCTTCAACATGCCATTTTTTTCGTGCTGTCACGAGCTCATGAATACGTGGCCAATGCTGAAAATGACTATGTAAATCATTAGTATGATAAAAATGAATGGTTTCAATCATTTGGCCAACTCCTTATCCCATCAGTCCTGCAGCAATCGAGCGAACACCAAGTAATAATAAAATTATACGCAGAGCAAATACCAATGTTTCCGATTGGATACGTTGATTTAAGTTTGCTCCTATTTTGGCTCCAATATAAGCAGCCGGTACGACTGGAATTGTATATAACCACGGAACATTCCCAAGCGAAATATGGCTGGCTGAGTTAACCAAAGCGGATAAGAACACCATGAACATGGAAGTTCCGACCGCAACGTGTGGTGGGAATAAGAATAGTAAAATCATGGCTGGTACAATTATAGACCCACCACCTATCCCAAACAATCCAGAAGCGAAACCAATTCCGCAGGTCAATAACAGTGCGAACCATACAGGATACCCGTATATGTAATTTTGTCCGTTAGCATCTGTGAAAGTCTTTTGCTTACCATGTTTCACAAACCACTCTACAGGCTTTAAATATTTCCGAACCATTAATATGGTTGAAATAATTATCATTAAAATGCCAAAATACAAATTAAATGAAGGCAAATCCAAACCTTTGTTCACCCAAGCTCCTAAAATCGTTCCTGGAACACTTCCAGCAAAAAAGATCAGACCACTGCGGTAATCAACTGTTTTTGATTTCATGTAGGTCAATGTAGAGGCTAGTCCCGTAAAAATCATCATAATAACAGAAAGTCCAACGACATTCTGAGGAGTAATTCCTGGAATCAATCCAAGTGTTCCACCAATGTAAAGAGTCGCAGGCACCAGAATGATCCCTCCACCTAAACCAACCAATGCACCCACGATGCCAGATATCAATCCCACAATTACCAATAAAACATATTCCATTAACAATCTCCTTCAAACATTTCTAGTTGCTTTAATGCCAGTCCTTCATACTGAATTGGGGAAAATATTTGCAAGAACTATTTTTTGAAGGAGAAAAACATGAATATACGAATCTATCCTTGAGGAATTTTTCTTGAAAATCTTTCCTTTATCATATCCTTAGGTTACTTAGCTTTCAAACATTCACACTCAAAAAGAATATCAACAAATGCTTAAAACCTTGCATTATTATATATAAAATTTTATTCATTTTGAGTTAAAGCACCCGTTATTTCAACAGGCATGTTAGGATATTTGTTTACTTCACACAAGAAAAAGCCAATACAACTTGAATTCGCTGTCTTCTAATTCTACTCAATGTTTTCACCCCTTACATCAAATTCTTTATTGAATGTCGAAATACCTTCTTCAACTAACCTGCCCCGTTTGTTCAATAAGAAAAAAGGCTTCACTCCTTATTGAAGTAAAGCACCCGTTAGTTGAAGAAGAATAGACATTACTTAAATTTGTATTCGACTATACTCCATTGATAGTGAATGTAATTTATTCACTATTTCCTGTTCGTAATCTCCATCTAGTGGAATGGTCTCTTTTGCAAGAGGAGATAATCGTTCGTGATTGCCAATCATAACTGTATGTAATGCATTTTCAAACATTGATATATCATTTGCATCGTTTCCAAATGCAATATATGTTTTTTCTTTAATTCCTAACGCCTTCAGAGCACTCCATTTATTTATCCCACTTGGACTAATATCAAGGACATTCTCGTTACTATGCTTATTGACGTATACGTCAATACTTGAAAGTTTTTCTGCTAATTCTTCCATATTATTTGCAGTTAGCAACAGCACTTTGACTATTGAATCAAGAGACTCTAAACTAACCAATTTCGCTAACCTAGCTGGGTCTAAGTTTTGTAATATAGGGTGTGTATTAGGACCAGTATAAGCATAGTCCCATTCACCATCTATTAAGAAAGTGGCATTATGTTGCTCAATAAGATTTTTTACTTCGTTAATTTCATTAGGTGAGAATGCAGTAGATAGTACTACTTTTCCTTCTTTTGAGATAAGAGAGCCATTACCTCCAATCATTGTATAATGATGAAAAGCTTCATCTATCACGGGTAACATATCCCTTATAGGTCTCGCAGATGCAAAAATAACTTCGTGACCCTCTTGAGTTAAATTCGATAGTGAAATAAGAATCTTCTGGGATATTGGCTGCCCCTTAAAACAAATTGTTCCGTCTAAGTCAAAAACGAATTTCATAATAAATCGCACTCACTTTCGTAGTATATATATATCATTATATTGCAAGAAGAAAAGTAAGTGTCCTAATCCTAATTTCACTAACCTGCCCCGTTAGTACAATAACTTCCAAATAGTTTCGGCTGAATTAGTTAGTATGGGAAGAAAAATTGTTCATCATCAGAATTATATGGTAAAAACTTTATCTGCTCTACAACATACTCTTTCCCATTCCAATCGTACTCAAGTTTAAGTAAACCAATTAATCCTCCGGTGACACTATCTTGTGATATATAAACAGGGACTTTTCCAAACAGTTGTCCATTTTCAACAAAGTATTTTGTCAGCTCAAAGCCGATGAAGAATGGTTCACGTGGGTTCCGGTAATTGTATTTGGAGATGTCGGTGGTGTACTTCTCATCGCCTACACGAATAGTCACGATATTGCCCTGTTTCCCTAGTGTCACTTTAGATTTAATTGTTGTTTTTGTCTTTTCCATAGATTCGATAGGGGCTTCTTCATACTCTTCTCGCTCTTTGATAAAATTTAGGATATGAATGTCCTTTTGAGGATTCCCAATACCAGCCTTATCATTATTAAGCACAATGATAATGTCATTAAAGGTGTCACCATTCACATCTTTGTAAAATATTTCAGGCGGATACTTTCCGTGATACCAATTAGGGAAGCGATACAACGCTTCTTGTGTACTATCACCAACTTGAATAACAAAGTTCTCATAGTCCATCCAAGTTATTTTATCTGCCATTAAGTAAATCATTTGATGCCTATTTTCTGAAGGGACACTTAGTAAAACTATTCGTTCTCGTTTTTCTTCAGCAATGACTTTCTCAGATTCTTCTGTAACTTTGTTCGACATCAATCCCGTAGAAAATAACATTAATACTAAAACGAATGAAATCAACATAAAGAAAATTTGTTTGGTTTTCATATTTTTAATTACCACCTTATTTTATCAATTAAGGTAGTTTGCCCCGTTAAATAAAGTTATATATAGTCTACCTAACCTGCCCCTTTAGCGAAAAAAAGAGCTACCTAAGCAGCCCAATGTTCTTAAACTAAAGCACCCGTTAGTTCAATAAGTTTATCAATTAAGGGTTAAAACAGTAACAATGAATGCAAAGATTATTGCTAATATTGCATCGTGTTTTGTAGTTGTTTTTATCATTGGCATCCAGCTAATGTTACCGGTTAGGCTAACAAATCTTGCAATACTAAAAAAAATAACAAAAAAACTAAAAAACGTTATAAACATAATATCACCTTGCTTCATTTTTTTTTTATTGTAACATTCTTATTAAACTAACCTGCCCCGTTAGTTCAATAAGAAAAAGGGCTGTTTAAACAGCCCAATGATCTTTAACTAAAGCCCCCGTTAGTTTAATACAAAACCGCCTAGGATGACCATCATGCTAAATTCCACTAGAAAAGCTAATGCTCTCAGTATTAGACCAACAGGGTTTTTCGTCTTCATTCTATTTCCTCCAATATTATTGACCCATCCATCATTACTCATTTGGATTTGCAGTGACTCCAAGAACAGTAGCTCGAATCATAGGCATGTTGTTTAATTTAGCTAAGTCCGAGGCTTCCCCAGTTACAACTGCCCCTATTACATGTATGTTTTTTGCATTTAGAGTTGAAGAATCTCCTTTCAGCTGCTTATAAATCCGTTCGAATTCTCCATGATATTTTCCATCTTCCAAACTTACACCCATTTCAACATCGCCTAAAAACATTTGTTCACTTAACGACGGATTTTCAGGATCTTCTGGCATTTCATCAAAACCATATATTTCTGTAGCTAGTTCAGGTGAAGCTTCAGTTTGGAACTCTCCTCCATTAACTGCTTCAACTGTATTATCGTTTAATCTTTCAATATCTGTTTTTGAGTAAGTATCCACCCAATACCATTTGAGAGTAATACCTTCAGGCATTATTCCTCTTACTTCTTGAGGTGAATATTTTTGATCAAATGATAATGCCAATTCTACTAGAGTGTCATCTGCAACATTATTTAGACTTGCTAAGTCATCACTTAGTTTAGGGTACTCTACATCCGGATGATAAAATTTCATCATTCTTTGTTTTGTCACCCGATCATAAAATTTCATTTCACCATCGTTTTTATCTTGTATTTGTATGGGTGAATGGTCTCCTGTTAGCCGGCTTACTCCACCAAAGAGGCTATAAGTAACTACACGATCACTCCAGTTTACCGGGATTCCTTCAATCTCTTTGTATCGATTAAAGGTTAAAATACCTTCAAACAAGCCATTCCCCTCATTTTGGGCCCCTAATTCCTCAACATTAGGATTCGTTATCCGACTAAACAACTGAATGTCACGCATAGCATTTTCCTGACTCCATCTCATTATAGAAAGCCATGTAAAACCTAAAGTCACACTTAGAAAAAATATAACCAAAATAGAGATAACAATGTTCCGAAGGATTGTTCTTCTTTTAGCCCTTTTAACTAATTTGGAAATGCTGCTAGTCGATTTCCCTTCAAAAAGTTCATTAAGCTCCATTTCCTCTTTACTTTCTTTGTAATCGGTCATGTTTTTCTTGCTCCCTCCTATATAGTTCTTTAAAGGTCTTTCTTGCACGAAATAGATATGTCTTTAAGGTTCCAGAATTCAAATCTAACATCTCAGCAATTTCTTCATAACTTAAATCCAGCTCGTATTTTAGCAATATTAACTGTTTATGTAGGGGAGTTAGCTGATCAAGTATGACTTGTATTTCTTTTTTCATCTCAGATTGATGAACATATTCTTCTGGCAGATGAGTATCGTCCACAAACTCAAAGTTTTCAAAGGATACAAGTATATGTTTTTGCTGCTTGCGACATAAATCATAATATAGATTAATCGCTACCCTGAATAACCAGCTAAACGACTTGTTTGGATCGACAGAATCGATGTATAAAATAAATTTATTTAATGCTTCTTGTAAGATATCTTCAGCATCTCGGGGGTTTGCACCTACTTTAATTAAATATTTGAAAATAATTCCTGATTTTTCTTGTAAGACTACGTACAGTTCTTCTTTCTGATTCAATAACTCCCCTCCTTTCCACTTATAAGACTCCATTGATTTTAAAAAGTTAACACCCTTTTTCACTTTTTTAAATGGTTCCAGAAAAAAGTGTGATTCTTATATAGAATCACACTTCTAAAATTAATTCTTATAATAAATCCTTATTCAACTAACCTGCCCCGTAAGTTCAATAAAAAAAAGAGCTGCTTAAGCAACCCAATGATCTTCAACTAAAGCAACCGTTAGTTGAAGAACAGAACTCTAACGTATTTTAAAGCAAGATCTTGAACCAATAAAAATATCAACCAGCCACATACTCCTAAACCAATGGATATAAATAAATGAACGGAGTTTTGTAGGGCTATATAAACGATTACTAACAAAACAGCAGTTGCAGGAAATCCCCAAAGTACCCCTAATGCAAACTTGCTTAACGTTGCTGTTTGTTCCCCTTGGACATACAGCCATGTAATGCTTAGTAAACTTACTAAAGGAAGAGCAGCTATTATTCCTCCATATGAAGGAAATCTTCTTGAAATCTCCGTCACAACACCGATAACGATTGCTGAAGCAATAATTTTCGTTATCACATACATTGTTTTGCACGCTCACTTAAGATTTTGAGGGCTTGTTCTACTAAATTCTTTTCATTGTCATCCAGTTGATTCAACACATGTTCTAATTTTTCTTCATCTAAACTCGTATTTCTATGTAAAACTTCTTTACCAAAACCCGTTAGACAAAGAATTACTTTTCTTTCATCAAGAGGATCTCTCCCCTTACTTAAATAGTTCTTTTCAATCATTCTTTTAACGTGTTCCGAGGCAGTATTATGAGAAACCTGTATGTAGGAAGCAATTTCATTTACTCCTATCTCTTCCTGTTTATCTACAAGTTGAAGAATACGGACCACTTGATGAGAGATTTTTTCTTTATGGAGATAATGTAAATGAAAATAAATATCTGTCCAATATTGGTTTAATAGTGAAACTTTACTGTTCACAAATACCACTCCTTTATATCGTTAATTACGATTATATCGTATTATAAGATATAAAGTAAAGAGTTTGTTTTTGGACTTACTCATTATGCTAGCCTGCCCCGTTAGTTGAAAAAGAAAAAAGGGCTACCAAAGCAGCCCAAAGATTTTTACTAAAGCACCCGTTAGTTCAATATCTCCGAAAACGCTTTTGCTATGTAGTCATAGCATTTTCCAAGCAGCATCTTTTATATCTAAACAATTTGGGGGTCTCACTGACTCTAAATGGTCACTGTCACATGCTCCATGTTTTATAAAGTTTCGTTGACCTTGTCTTAAAGAAACTTCGTTTGCACCACCTTCAAAATCCGGATCATCAAATTGCACGTTATCATCTTCCCAATAACAGATTTCACATATATCAAACGACCCTGGTGGTTCTTCATCTAATGTTTTATATCCGCAACACGGGCAAGTATATTTCACATTTTCACCTCCACAGTTATTATATCTCCCTTGTTCTGAGGCGAACTTGTAAGAGGTGCTGATAATCTTCAAAAGACCATAAATAACTCTAACCATTTTCAAAGTTTTCCTTGTTGAACTAACCTCCCTCTATAAACATTGATGTATCAACGGTTTACATCACTTCGTGATGTGAGGAAAAATATTTTTGACGGTTTCAATAAACATAGATTTGAATATATAGTTTTTATTACCAACTTAAGAGTACGCTTCGCTAAAACTAATGGAAATCATTAGCTTTTCTTTGCCATTATGTGATGCACAATGGATCTCTGCGAAACTTATGATGACGGACCCTCCCATGTCTCTTAGCGTCAGTGCGCTTACATTCCTTCGTTTGGTCTATTCATAAGGCAGAGGCCTGCTAAGCTGCCCCGGGGACTCATGGTCTTAGTTTAGTTATGTTGCTGGCTTCTCCGTGTCATCCTTCTTGTCATAAATCGATCATCGAAATGTTTACGCTGCCTCTGAGAGGCAGTAAAGATCCTTCATCATATACTGCTCATTAAAATGGACTTTCTTTTTACATATGCCATGTAATACTTTCAGTAATTTACCGCACAAGACCACCATTGATTGCTTACCCCGTAAGGGATTTTGTTTGCGTGTTGTGTAGTATTCATGAAGCTGTTTAAACGCCGCGTTATGACGTATGAGTGGAACTATTACTTTGAAGAGGATATATCTGAGTTTCTTTCGCCCTCTTTTCGAGATATGTTTTTGTCCCTTATGTTGACCAGACGAGTTTTCACGTAGTGTTAATCCCGCTAGTTTGATAAGTTGGCGTGGATTTTCATAAAGTGAAAAGCTCCCTACTTCAGAAAGTAAATCAACAATCGTCGCATCTCCTAAACCAGGAACGGAACTGAGTAACTCATATTCCATTGTTGTTTGTGCCATTTCGGCTAATTGATTATTTACAGAGGCAATTTCGGTTTCTAATAAGCGATACTGACGTAGGAGCGTGGCGATTTCATGTCGGGCCATCTTTTCTCCTTCTTTCAGGCCGATTGAGTTAGTCGAAGCTTCAATGAGAAGCTTTGCTTTCGGCAACTGTGGCGTTCTCATACCCTCTACCTCACGGTATAGAAAAACCAACTCCTCAGCTGTTTTCCCTTCAATATCCTGTGGAAATGGAGTCATTTCCAATGCCGCCAACGCCATCTTTCCAAAAGACGGAAAGACTTGAGTAAACTCTGGAAAATAGCGATCAAGCCAACGGACGATTCGATTTTTAATACTCGCTAAATCTTCCGTTAACTTTGAACGGAGAGTAGATCCGATACGAAGTTCAGCTTCTACCTCTTTTAACAAACGTGGATAACTAAAACGGCCATCCTTCAATAAGCGTGCGATGACCAACGCATCTTTTTTGTCGTTCTTTGTTTGTAAATTATCGTCCAGTTCCTTCGAACGTTTGACGTGCATTGGATTTACCATGACGAGTGGAATGCCATAGTTACCTAAGAAATAAGCCAAGTTCATCCAATAGTGGCCTGTAGGCTCAATTCCAACGATAACGTCTGTTTTCTTAGCTTCCTTCATGGTTTGACGAATCTTTTCATACAAACTTTCAAAGCCTTCTTTTGATTGATTTACTGCAAAGGATTTTTCAATCACACGCCCTCGTTCATCGACAAAGCACGCATAATGAACACGCTTGGCAATATCCATACCGACAACGAGTGTATTTTCAGTCACTTGATTAATTTTTTCATTGCATTTAAACTGCATAGAGAAGTCCTCCTAGTTAGCTGATGGGTCAATGGTCGTTGACACTCACATCATACTAGAGGGCTTTTTTTCTTTCAAGATGGCACAAATCCTTCAAACAGGAATGCTGCCCCGTTAGTTGAATAAGAAATGGTCTTACTCCTTATTGAAGTAAAGCACCCGTTAGTAAAATTTAGGTACAATAATAAGTATGGAAAGGTGATGATATTATGGAAATTAATATTGCGCCTAAATTTATTGATGATGCTGCAAGTTCAGTAGACAAGCAGTTGGAAGCACTCGATTAACAACCCTTAATATCATTCAATAATAAAACTCAGCCTAAGTAGCGATGATATAAAGTTCTAGCTTTGGCAATGTCTTTTGTTCCGTGGACTAATACCCGGCCATCCTTAAAAATAACAAGGCGGTGATGACCGACTGAAAAAGAAAGTAAGTATGGATTTTGTGAGACCTTTCTTCCTTGTCCCGAAAGGACGTTAGCCAAACTCTCTAAATTTCTATCCATAGGTTCAGGTGGTCGGATTTGAACCGTATCCCTTCCACATAATGCGACGGTTTTTGTTTGATTTGAAAAAGCTAAATGCGGATACGTACGGTGTGTACCGCAAGATAAACAACTTTCTTTCTTCATCTTATCTACGCTAATTGCTGCATGATGATTTTTCCATAAATCAAATGAAACGAGCTTTTTTCTTAAAGCTTGATAATCTTCTACTAAAATTTTTAATGCCTCTGTTGCTTGAAAGGAGACGACCATTTGAACAGCTGGGCTAATTATTCCGACAGTGTCACAAGTAACCCCCTCCATTGGCACAGTTTGTAACAAACAATGTAAACAAGGGGTTTCTCCTGGTAGGATCGTATATGCAATCCCATAGCTTCCAACACATGCCCCATAAATCCAGGGAATCTGATACTTCTGTGAAATGTCATTAATTATCATCCGAATATCAAAATTATCAGTTGCATCCATGATTAAATCCACATCTTTAACAAGCATTACTAGTTCCTCTACAGAGACATCCATTACATGGGAAACAATATCTACCTCTGAATTTATGTGCGCTAAACGTTCTCTCGCTGCAATTGCTTTTGGAATGCGTTGCTTCGCATCATTTTCGGTATACAATTGCTGACGTTGGAGATTACTCCACTCCACATAGTCACGATCAACAATCGTCAGCTTACCAACACCTGCACGCACAAGCACTTCTGCACTTCCCGTTCCAAGTGCACCCGCACCAATTACTAACACATGTTTTTCCCCTATTTTTGATTGTCCTTCTACTCCAATTGGAACGAAGAGTTCTTGTCGTGAATACCGTTCACTCAACTCATACTCATTCCTTCCGTTGGGCTACTCGCAGTTGCATAACGCTTTTTCGGAATCCGTCCTGCTTCAAATCCTAGTCGACCCGCTTCAATCGCAAGTTTCATTGCCTTCGCCATTTTCACTGGGTCATTTGCTCCTGAAACTGCAGTATTTAGTAACACCCCATCCGCACCTAATTCCATGGCAATGGCTGCGTCAGATGGAGTCCCTATTCCAGCATCGATAATAACTGGTACACTTGCTTGCTCAATAATAAAGCTGAGGTTTAATGGATTAATAATCCCTTGGCCGGAACCAATTGGTGATGCACCTGGCATAATGGCATGACACCCCAATTCTTCTAGTCGTTTAGCTAGGAGAACATCGTCAGACGTATATGGTAGGACCGTAAATCCCTCTTTTAACAGTTCCTCTGATGCCTTTAATGTTTCTATTGGGTCCGGTAATAATGTTTTTTGGCAACCAATTATTTCAACCTTAATCATGTCGCAAAGACCTGAAGCTTTAGCTAATTTAGCAATACGAACCGCTTCTGCTGCTGTACTTGCACCTGCTGTATTTGGAAGTAATATGTACTTATTAAGATCTAGCTTTTCTAAAAAATTAGGTTGGCTTGGCTCGAATACATTCATCCTACGAACAGAGAACGTTAATATCTCTGTTCCTGACACTTCTACTGCTTCCTTTTGTACATCAAAGTCTGGATATTTCCCTGTACCTAATAGTAATCTTGACATGAATTCATATGATCCAATTTTCAACATCGTCATCCGCCTCCTACAAAATGTACTAATTCAACTTTATCCCCATCACTTAGTATGGTTTCTTGATGCGATCCTTTTTCCAATATCGTGTTATTCCATTCAACGATTACAACCTTCTTTTCTAATTCGAAATGCTGCAACAGGTTAGATATTGTTTCCACTGTATTTGGGACTTCTATTATGTCTCCGTTAATCACTAATTTCATTCTTTCACCCCACACTTAAACTAATTGTTTTACCAAACGATCTACTCGAAAAGGTGCCAAATTTTCCGATGTGGACTTTCCTTCAACCAAGTCGGAGATAATCTCACCAGTTATTGGAGAAAGTAATATTCCATTTCTAAAATGTCCTGTTGCGATGAATAACCCTTTATATACAGGATGTTCTCCCAAGTACGGGTACCCGTCAGCGGTTTGTGGTCGAATTCCAGCCCAGGTCTGCTCCAATTCTGCTTCCAAAATGGACGGCATCAATTTTTTAGCATTTTCCATCAGAAAGGATATCCCCTCTATCGTAACTTTTGGGTTAAAAGTTCTTGGTTTAACGGTAGCACCCACGATTATTCTTCCACCTTTTTTGGGGACGAGGTAGCAACCATGCGAAAATATCGTACTAGTTAGCAATGGACGATGTGTTACGATAGAAAAACATTCACCTTTTACGGGATGGGTTTCTAACTGTATCCCTGTTTTTGAAAGTAACTTCTTACTCCAAGCCCCACCTGCCACTATGACATTTTCACTGGTAAAATCACCTTCACTCGTCACAACACCTGTAACTCGCTCTTTCGTGAACTGAAAGTCATAAACATCCACGTATTCCTTTATTACCACACCAAGTACTGCTGCAGACTTTAATAACCCTAAAGTTAACTGGGGGGCTTCTACATGCCCATCTTTATCAAGAAGCATTGCTCCAATAATATCTTGTGATAATGCAGGCTCTTTTTCTCTTACCTCTTCAGCTGTAAGCCAATCAGCTTGATCTCCACTTTGTCTCTGGATTCCAATGAGTCTCATATATTCCTGTTGTTCCTGTTCATTAATGGCAACCTTTAGCATGCCTTTATTTATGAGTTCAATATCTATTCCACTGGTCCCTTTTATTTCATCTGCTAATCTTGAAAACATCGCTCTGCTTTTTCTGGCTAATTGAAAAAGTGGTCCCACTCCATCCAATTCTGCTTGAGCGGCCAACATTCCAGCAGCGGCTCCAGAAGATTTGCTCGCAAGTCGATCTTTTTCTAACAAAAGTACCTTAATCCCTCTTTTGGCAAGATTATAAGCGATGGCTCCCCCAATAACTCCACCGCCCACCACGATTGCGTCATACTGATATTTCATCAAATCCCCCCTTTTTCCCTGGATAATTATTAAGTCAATTGAAAGACGTTAGCTTTTGATAATATTCCTTTGCTGCTTCTAACGGATTATCAGCTTCTAATATTCCTGACATCACAGCAATACCACTTGCCCCAGCTTCGATTACTTCCCGAACATTTAGCGGTTTTATACCGCCTATTGCAAATACGGGAATAGTAACTGAATGAGAGACGGTGGCTAATTGCTCTAAACCCTTTGAAACTAATCCCGGCTTTGATTGTGTGGGGAAAACATGTCCGAAAATCACATAATCTGCACCTTGTTCTTGCGCAATATGAGCCTCATCAATTGAATGAACCGAACAACCAACTCTTAAACTTGGAAACTGTATTTTCACAATATCAGCTGGTATAGAATGATAGGCGAGTTGAACTCCTCCAACCTTTGACACATAGGCCACATCTAGTCGATCATTGATAATTATTTTAGATAATGGGACTTTATTGCCCGTTAATAAACTCACTAATCTATAGATTTCTATGGCTGTTTTCGACTTCTCTCGAATATGGATGGCATCGATATATGGATGGATCGCCCCAGCTATTTCTGCTAATTGCTCTGGCTTCTGTCTTCCAGTTGATATAACATGTAGTTTTGCATGATCCATACTCTTAATCCCCTTTCGAAAAGCCTAAAGTTGATTGCCTTATAAACTAATGTAAATTAAATTAGAAAAACACAGTTTGCATCCACAATGGTGCAAGCTACTGACCTCCGAAAACTTCCACTCTCTTATCGGTGTAGAAAAACCACACTGGCGCTTAGAGTGGTTTGTTGTGATATGCATAAAACATAACTAACATTTCCTCTTCCCTACGCCAGCTACAATTTACTACGTGAAACTTACTACTTCTTTTTGAGCTGGCCATTTTTCTAATGTATGGGCCATCTCCCAAAATGAATATTCGTATTGGCTACTAATGATAAAATGTTCTTTCATCCGTTCGCGGTCCTCAGCAGTTACTGTTTCAGCAAGCTTGTCTAGTCTATTAATTTGTTCCTCGACTTTCGATCTAAACCATTCACCACCATATGCTGCAATCCATTCTTGGTAAATCGGTTCTTCAGGAGTACACGACTGAAGTCTCTCGCCTATTTCAAAATAAAGCCAATAACAAGGTAAAATGGCTGCGATAATATCGCCTAAATGTCCGTGATATGCTGCACGATACAAATGGGATGTGTAAGCATACGCAGTAGGCGAAGGCTTGAAACTTGCTTGTTCTTCTTCTGTTATTCCGAGTCGACGTGAAAAATTCTTATGCAGCGATAATTCCGCTTCATATGTGGCTTGTGCATGAGCTGCCATTTTACTCGTTGTTTCAAAATCATTAGCTCTAGCTGCACCCAAAGCTTGAACCTTTGCAAAGTGGGACAAGTAATATGCATCCTGCATAACGTAATAACGGAAACACTCTAAAGACAATGTCCCATCCCCAATTCCTGTAACGAACGGATGATGAAAGCTTGCTTCCCAAATGTGATCTGATTCTTCTCTTAAAAGCTTTGAAAATGTCATAAAACAACCTCCAAAAAAGTTTTGCTCAACTGAATCGAATCACTTCCGCCAAATTTAGAGCAAATAAAAAACCACTCTCTTAACAAACATAAGAAAGTGGTTGTATTGGAAAAATAGTAAAAAAACATACTGCTCCGCAACTCCACTTCCCTACGCTGGTATAAACCAGATCAGGTTCTAAGGGTCTTAAAGCATTACTTTAATCTCAACCTTTATTTAATGAATAAATGATTTCCATTTATCAATTGCAAGGTCCCCCTAGTGGAAGATGTTACTATTCAGTTGTACATGAACATCATAACACGAATTAATTACTTATCAATCCAAAGATAAATGTAATGCATTTTTCTACGTAAACATGATAGCCAGTTTTTGAGTATACATGCACAAGTCACCACAGTAACGATCCAGATAAATCCCTCTGTATCCCGAAAAGAAAAAGTATTCGACAGTCGTTTTACGATGTAATCTTCAGTTCATATTCCGTTCACTTAACACGAATATACTCTAGTTATCATAAAAAAACGGAGGCGTAAAAGATGAATATTGCATGGAAGGAAATTAGGAAGAGTAAAGCAAAATTTATCATTTTAGGATCAATTATATTTCTTGTTAGTTTTTTAACGTTTATCATTTCTGGATTATCGAATGGTTTATCTCAAGATAATGCGGCTTTAATAAAAGATCTGCCGAATGGTCAATTCTATATGAATGAAGAAGCAAATGAAACCTATAATCTTTCGAAAATAGATGAAAAATTACAAGACAAAGCAATAAATAACCAGAAGGATGCAGCGGCACTTTCAATTCAGATGGGCTTTGTGAACGATGCAGACGACAAACAACATAGCGTTGCCTTTGTTACTTCAACTGATTCGAAGTTATTTGAAAAAGTTGGAGAAGGAGAAATCATATTAGATCGTTCATTAGAAGAAGACGGCATAAATGTCGGGGATACCATAACAAACAATCAGTTTAGCGGTGAGTTTAAAGTAAAAGGCTTTGTCGATCAAAAGAAATATAGCCACGCACCTGTTGCTTATATCAATATGGAAAACTACAAAGAAATCTACGGTGTGGAAGATATGCAATTGGTATTTGTACCTGGAAATGATAAGGAACAAGCAATTGACGGATTACAATCATTTTCAAATAAAGAATTTCTCAATACGATTCCAAGTTATAGCGCAGAACAGATGTCGCTCAATATGATTGTATGGTTTTTAGTCGTCATCAGCGGGATGTTGTTCGCGATATTCTTCTACATGATGAACGTTCAAAAAATTGGATTATACGGGATTTTGAAAGCGCTTGGGGTTAAAACAAGTCAATTATTTGGGATGATGTGGTCGCAGATGCTATTTATTACCGCAATTGCACTAACATTGTCAGTTGCATTGAGCCAAGCTTTCACAATGATTGCACCTGAAGGAATGCCTTTTAGTTTAACCATTCAAACAACGGTTCAATTATCACTCATATTCGTGTTCATCGGATTTATTGGCGCTACGCTATCGGGTATCCAAATTAAAAAAGTCGAGCCACTACAAGCGATTCAACAAGGAGAGGTTTAATATGACTGTATTCACAATTGATGATGTCAAAAAAACGTTTAAAAACGGGGAAGTAGAAGAGCAAGTATTAAAAGGAATCAATCTTTCTCTTCAACAAGGGGAAATAACAGCTTTAGTAGGAGCATCTGGTTCTGGGAAAAGTACGATACTTACAATAGCCGCCGGTCTTCAACGCGCAACGCATGGTCAGGTTCTATTCGATGGGAAAGATTTGTCTAAGATGAGTCAGGAGCAAATTCGAAAAATCCGGGCAAGTGAGTTCGGATTTGTCTTTCAATCCTCTCATCTTGTTCCTTTTCTCACTGTAGAAGAACAACTTATGCTGATGCTCGACGTTTCGGAAACAAAGATGAAAAAAAAGAAACAAAAAGAGGAAGTTGCACAAATACTTAAATTGGTTGATATGGAACACCGTAAGGATTCCTACCCTGCTTCATTGTCAGGTGGGGAAAAACAACGGGTGGCAATTGCACGCGCAATCATCCACAAACCTAAAATGCTTTTTGCGGATGAGCCCACTGCGAGTTTAGATTCGAAAAGATCGAAAGATGTGATGACGTTAATCAGAGAATTAACTAAAACGTTGAATATTACCACGTTAATGGTGACCCACGATGAAGAAATGCTTTCATATGCAGACCACATTATCTCAATGAAAGACGGCTTAATTCTTTGAAATCCACTTCTGCTTTTCAAGCTATGTTGAATCAATGAATCAATTAAAAGGAAAAAGGGTATCCCATAAGCACTCGGGATACCCTTTTTCCTTTTAGCAAACTATAATGAACAATATTGTTTTCAATGTAAAGACACCAAAGTAGAGATGACCAACACTGTCATTTTTTTATTCTATCAAAACCTTATCCTTCACGATTTGTACTAATTCTATAAACTCGCTAATTTCATAGGTTGGCTTAATTGCCGATACATTTTCTTTTCCATGTGGATTAAACCAGCAAGTATCGATTCCAAAATTGTTGCCACCTTGAATATCTGATGTAAGGGAATCCCCTACCATTAACACATTTCCTTTAGTAGAAATACCCAGTTTTTCAAAAGCATATTCGAAAATTTCCGCTTGTGGCTTTTGATAGCCGGTTTCCTCAGAAGAAATGATGGCTTCAAAAGTATCCTTCATGCATGAAATTGCTATTCTTGAATGTTGAACTTCTTGAAACCCATTCGTTAATACAGCAAGCCTACAATTAGAAAGATTATTGAGCATTTCCTGGACACCATCGATCAAATGTACTTCTTGCCCTAGGTTATCTAAATAGGATTGACCAAAGTCTTCCGCGCTTAATGTCAGTTGATGCTGCATAAATAAGCGCTTAAACCTTTCTACTTTAAGTTCAGAAAGTGAAATATGTCCTTGCTCCAAGTCAGACCATAGACCTTTACTGATCACATTATAGCTGGCTCTGTAATCTGTTAAACCATTCGGCAAACCAAATGCTGTAAATGAATTATTAAAAGCATTTTTCTCCGTCTCACTGAAGTCTAATAACGTGTCATCCAAATCAAATAATATTACATCATATTTCACGAGCTTCTCACCCTTTTTGTATTCAAATTTCACTACGACATACATTATCGTACCTATAATAAGCATAACAAAATCAAATTTCCATTTCAAAGAAGTTCCATAATCAATAAATCACGCCACCCGTGAAGATAACCTACAAAAAAAAACTGTAGACACTTGTAATGTGTCTACAGCTTTTATCGTTCATGAAAATTTTCACTATTATCATACAGAATAGTAGACGAATCACTCAAAAAGTGAGCAATACACGATTCGTTTATTACCCGATACTGCCTTCCATTTCGAACTTAATCAAACGGTTCATCTCAACCGCATATTCCATCGGTAATTCTTTTGTAAACGGTTCAATGAAGCCCATAACGATCATTTCAGTTGCTTCTTCCTGTGAAATGCCGCGGCTCATCAAGTAGAACAATTGCTCTTCAGATACTTTTGAAACTTTCGCTTCATGTTCCAAAGATACATTGTCGTTTAGGATTTCGTTGTATGGAATCGTATCTGATGTCGACAGGTTATCCATGATCAATGTATCACACTCGATATTTGAACGGGCACCTGACGCTTTAGGACCGAATCGTACAACGCCGCGATAAGTCACTTTTCCGCCTTGTTTCGAAATTGATTTAGAAACAATTGTCGAAGACGTGTTTGGAGCCAAGTGAATCATTTTCGCACCTGCATCCTGATGTTGACCTTTACCAGCTAATGCAATAGATAATGTCATACCACGTGCACCTTCACCTTTTAAGATGACAGCAGGGTATTTCATTGTTAATTTAGAACCGATATTTCCGTCAATCCATTCCATCGTAGCGTTTGCTTCACAAACTGCACGCTTCGTTACTAGGTTATACACATTGTTCGCCCAGTTTTGGATTGTCGTGTAACGGCAATATGCATCTTTTTTGATGATGATTTCTACAACCGCACTATGAAGTGAATTTGTCGTATAAACAGGAGCTGTACAGCCTTCTACATAATGTACGTGTGCACCTTCATCAACAATAATAAGTGTACGTTCGAATTGTCCCATGTTTTCTGAGTTAATTCGGAAATAAGCTTGTAGAGGCGTTTCAACTTTGATACCAGGTGGCACATAGATGAACGATCCACCTGACCATACAGCCGAGTTCAATGCAGCAAACTTGTTATCCGAGTTTGGAATGACTGTACCCCAATGTTTTTTGAACAATTCTTCGTTTTCACGTAGAGCAGAACCAGTATCTTTAAAGACGATACCCATATCTTCTAGTTCTTGTTTCATGTTGTGGTAAACCACTTCTGATTCGTATTGAGCAGATACACCCGCTAAATACTTTTGCTCTGCTTCAGGAATACCTAGTTTATCAAACGTACGTTTAATTTCTTCCGGCACTTCATCCCATGAAGTTTGAGTCGCTTCTGATGGTTTTACGTAATACGTAATTTCATCGAAGTTAAGAGAAGATAAATCTCCACCCCATTGTGGCATTGGTTTTGCGTAGAACAACTCCAAAGATTTTAGACGGTAGTCTAACATCCATTGAGGTTCTTCTTTCATATTTGAAATTGTTTCAACGATTTCACGTGTCAGTCCACGTTTTGAACGGAAAATAGACACGTCTTTATCATGGAAACCATATTTGTAATCGCCGATTTCAGGCATTTTTTTAGCCATCATCTTTCCTCCGTTCTGTTACGAATGTGATTCGTTATCTACACCTTTTTCCATAGCTTTCCAAGCAAGGGTTGCACATTTGATACGCGCAGGAAACTTGGCTACACCAGAAAGAGCTTCGATATCACCTAAGTCATTAGAGTCATCATATTCTTTTCCAAGCATCATATCCGAGAAGATGGTGGATAGCTTTAACGCTTCATCCACCGGCTTGCCTTTTACAGCTTGCGTCATCATGGATGCGGAAGCCATGGAAATGGAACAACCTTCTCCATCAAACTTGGCATCTTTTACGACACCATCAGCTACTTGCAAAGTCAAATGAATACGGTCTCCACATGTAGGGTTATTCATATCGATTGTGACACTGTCCTCTAATGTCCCTTTATTGCGAGGCTTTTTGTAATGATCCATAATCACAGTTCTATAAAGTTGATCTAAATTATTAAAAGACATCGTTAAAATACTCCTTTGCCGTGGTAAGTCCAGCCACTAATCGGTCAATATCCTCTTCCGAATTGTAAACATAGAAACTTGCACGTGCAGTCGCTGTTACTTGCAGCCACTTCATTAATGGTTGTGCACAATGATGCCCCGCACGAACTGCAATTCCGTTCATATCGAGAACTGTCGCTACATCGTGTGGATGTACATCATCTAAATTGAAAGTAACAATTCCTGCTCTTTCTCCAGGATCTTTTGGACCGTAAATTGTCAAACCGTTAATTGTAGACATGCGTTCCAACGCATAAGCAGCAAGTGCGTGCTCATGTTTTTCAATTTCATCGAGTCCGATTTCTTCCAGGAAATCGATAGCTGCGGCTAATCCGACCGCACCCGCAATAATCGGAGTTCCTCCTTCAAACTTCCAAGGAAGCTCTTTCCACGTTGAATCATATAGACCAACGAAGTCGATCATTTCGCCACCGAACTCAATCGGTTCCATTTGCTCTAGCAACTCTTTCTTGCCATAAAGTACGCCAATCCCAGTAGGACCACACATTTTATGACCAGAGAAAGCAAAGAAATCGCAGTCCAGATCTTGCACATCGATACGTAGATGAGGTGCAGCTTGTGCACCATCGACTACCATGATTGCTCCATTTTCGTGAGCAATTTGTGTAATCTCTTTTATTGGATTCATTGTGCCAAGAACATTTGATACATACATAATTGAAACAATTTTCGTACGCGGGGTAACTGTTGCACGTACTTTATCCAAAGAAAGGGTACCGTCTTCTTCTAAATCTACGTATTTTAATACCGCACCTTTTTCCTTTGCTAATTGCTGCCATGGAATGATGTTTGAATGATGCTCCATGTAAGTAATGACGATTTCATCGCCTTCCTCAACATTTGCTCCACCATAACTTTGTGCGACAGTATTAATTGCAGTTGTTGTCCCGCGCATGAAAATGACTTCCTGAGTAGACTTTGCAGAAATGAAGTTGCGCACTTTCTCACGCGCTCCTTCATAACTTTCAGTCGCTCGATTGCCAAGTGTATGAACACCGCGATGAACGTTTGAATTATCGAACTCATAATATTTTTTTAATGCTTCAATGACTTGAACAGGCTTTTGGGATGTCGCTGCACTATCAAGATAGACAAGCGGATTGCCGTTCACTTCTTGATTTAATATGGGAAAATAGCTTCGAATGTCTTTGCTGATCATTAGCGCACTTTCCTTTCAATTACCTCCGTCAGTTGCTTTTTAACGCCCTCGATTGGCAATACGTTTACAACTGGCGCAAGGAAACCATGAATTACTAGTCGTTCTGCATCTTGCTTCGAAATACCACGACTCATCAAATAGTAAAGTTGAAGTGGGTCTACACGACCTACGGAAGCTGCATGTCCTGCTGTAACATCATCTTCGTCAATCAATAGAATTGGGTTTGCATCCCCACGTGCTTTTTCATTTAACATCAAAACACGCGATTCTTGAACAGCATTTGATTTAGTTGCACCATATTCGATTTTGCCAATTCCGTTAAAAATAGAAGAAGCTTCATCTTTCATGACGCCGTGTTTCAAAATGTATCCTTCGGAGTGTTTGCCCCAATGAATGATTTTAGTCGTGAAGTTTTGCTTTTGTTTCCCGCGACCTACAACAACCATTTTAGTATCGCCATAAGATGCGTCACCCACCAAGTGTGTAACGTTCTCAGAAATTGTATCGCCGTCATTCATCAAACCAAGAGCCCACTCTATTCGTGCATTACGATTAACAATGCCTCGACGGTTAACATACGTTGTGCCGCCTTTAGCAAGGACATCAACCGCACCATAAGTGATGCGGGCATTGTCTTCAGCAAATACTTCAGAAACAATGTTTACAAGTCCTGCTGATTCGGGAACAGTTGAAAGATAGTTTTCTACATAAGTTACTGAGCTATTCGCATCCGCCACTACAATTGTGTGGTTGAATAGAGAAGCTTGAGCATCGTCATGTAGGAAAACAACTTGAATTGGTTCAACGATTTCAACATTTTTCGGTACGTATACGAACACGCCACCATTTAACAACGCTGCATGTAAGCTAGCGAGCTTATGCTCGTCCGATTTCACACCGTTTGTCATGAAGTACTTTTGAACAAGATCGCTATGTTCACGTACAGCAGTAAAGATATCTGTAAAAATGACACCTTGTGCTGCTAACTCATCAGAAATTTGTAAAAAAGCAGGTGTATTATTTCGTTGAATATAAACGCTTTTTTGATCATCATTTACAATGGCTTTTACTTCTTCCGGTAATTCGGCAAGTGAAGCAAATGGTTTGCTTTCAACAGCGTGAACTGGGAAGTTAGTGAAATTCCATTTATCGATTTTCGTTTTATCTGGTGTTGGCATAGGCAGATCTTCTGCCGCTAATAAAGCTTGTACACGATATTCAGCAAACCAAGACGGTTCTTGCTTCGCCGTTGAATAGGAGCGTACATCTTGTTCGGTTAATGCCAATTTTGTTTCAACCGTCATTTGTATGTCTCCTCCTTACGCTTCTTGACCTACAGTTTCGTCTTCAATTCCTAATTCTTCTTTAATCCAATCGTAACCTTGTGCTTCTAGTTTATGAGCAAGTTCCGCTCCACCAGATTTCACTACACGACCTTGCATCATTACATGTACATGATCAGGCGTGATGTAGTTCAATAAGCGTTGGTAGTGAGTGATGATTAAACAACCGAAACCTTCGCCACGCATTTGGTTGATTCCTTTAGAAACTACTTTAAGTGCATCGATATCTAAACCAGAGTCAATCTCGTCAAGAATCGCAAATTTTGGTTGAAGCATCATTAATTGAAGAATTTCGTTACGTTTTTTCTCTCCGCCTGAGAAACCTTCATTTAAATAGCGTTGAGCCATATCTTGGTCCATTTCTAGATATTCCATTTTCGAATCAAGTTCACGGATGAATTTCATAATTGAAATTTCATCACCTTCATCACGGCGTGAGTTAATTGCTGAGCGTAAGAAGTCAGCATTCGTTACACCAGTGATTTCACTTGGGTATTGCATTGCTAAGAAAAGACCCGCTTGAGCGCGCTCATCTACTTCCATTTCCAGTACATCTTCACCGTCTAAAGTGACTGAACCAGAAGTTACTTCATATTTCGGGTGACCCATGATTGCTGAAGCTAAAGTAGATTTACCAGTACCATTTGGTCCCATGATTGCGTGAATTTCGTTTGTATTAAGTGTAAGGTTCAATCCTTTAAGAATCTCCTTACCATCAATGGCAACGTGAAGATCTTGAATAACTAAAGTCGACATTTTATAACCTCCATATTGTATAAATGAACGGAAAAAACCATTCTTAATTTATTATCATTCTAATCTTAACCGAATTATCGACCCCTTGCAAATCTTTTAAACGGCCTATTAAATATATGAAAATCGTTTAACACAATTGAAATTAACTAATATCAGCACGATTTATCATATACTATCATTCACAGTTTTTCATTTTCAATAAAGCGAATCTAATTGAGAATCGATTTCACTAAGAAACGACAAAAAAAAGCCAATGAACCTAGGCTCACTGACTTTTGCTACTATTTATTATACTTCTCAATGTGCTTGACGCTCTAGACGAGCCGCGATTTGTTGGCCAATTTCATGATCACGTTCACGTTGCATTTCAACCCTAATTCGTATATCGGCGTCGTTTTGATAATCAACCAATCCAACTCCATGTGCGCTTCTGAATGCTTGGTCCATACGTTCTGTGTAGGTAAAATCTAGTGATTGGATAGTGAATCATTCCTTTCAAATTTTCAACCTACTGTTGTAAGTTGTAATCCTTCACATTTGTATATATACCCACTGGTCAAACTTTCAAACAAAAACTCTCATAACTTTTATTTTTGATTTATAACAAAATATGTATCGATTCGATTTTCATGGACGAACTGGTTAATCTCAGTACGTTGGATCAGGCCGAACAAGCAGCAAGCGCATATGTACAATTTACAACGAGTTATCAGCTCAAAAAAAAAAAGTTCGACCGAATTAACGGAAGAACTTTTTGGAAAACATTTTGTTTCTTATAAAGAAACTTCATTAAAAATACTTGAACCAACCAAACCGATTTCTTCAAGGACAGCATTTAACTCTTTGTCAGCTTCCTGGAATTTTGCATTTGCTTCATCTAATTGAACTTCGCCTTCAGAAGCTAACGCTTTTGATTTCATTGTGTAAGCTTCTTGAATTTTAGAAAGTGCGCTGTTAATTGCTTCTTGTTGCTTTGTTAAGGTTTTAGGAACTTCCAACGCTTCTACTTTTGCTGATGCATTGTCTGCAGAAGCTTTTGCTGCATCTTTCATCGCTTGAAGATCGGCACCTTCAGGAAGTGCTGCTTCACCCTGTGCATCTTCAAAAGCGTTTAAATCAGCATCAACCTCATTAATTGATTGAGAAATGGATAAATAAAACTTCATCATATCTGCTGCAGGATTAGCTTTTTCTTCAGTCTTTGCTGCTCCGTTTGTTGTTGTTTCCGGCTTTTCTTCTTTATCAGATGAACATGCCGCAAGAACGATTGTAAGTGAAGTAAGTAGTAGTAATAATTTTTTCATCATTGAATCTCCTTTATATGTAGTCAATTTGCATCATTATCCTACCATAACAATATTCCCAATGTAAAGGCTATACAAAATAGTCGGAACACATTGAAAATTATGATTCCAAAGAGCTACTTTCATTAGTTTTTTCACGTGAAAGTCGATTCACGATTAACATGGTAATGCCTCATCTTCATTTATATTTGTTGTCAATTCAAAACTATCCTGTGCTATGTAATGTACAATCATTAGTATAATCATCGTTTGGATTAAATCCTAACTCGGTATGACACTCATTTAATTTGGAGTAAAATGAAATTTAATTGGCATTGTCTTGAATTTAATTGGGTTCAAACGAGATTTAAACGGCATTGACTTAGTTTTAATCGGCATCAAATACCATTTAATCGGTCTCACCCATTGATTCCCACAAAAAAACAATCTTCAAGTTACTGACTAAGTATCCTCTTCCAAGAAATAGAAAAGACGTCGGTTTCCCGACGTCCATAGGATTACTTTATTTAACTGGAACGACCGAGCCGCCCCATTCTTCTAAAATGAAATCTTGAATTTCTTTAGATTTCAATACTTCAACTAATGCTTTAATTTCTTTATTTTTTTCATTACCAGCTTTTACAGCAATGATATTTACGTATGGAGATTCTGAGTTTTCAATAGCGATTGAATCTTCCAATGGGTTCAACCCAGCGTCGATTGCGTAGTTTGAGTTGATTAACACCGCATCGCCTTCTTCATTTTCGTACATTTGTACAAGTAGTGCTGCTTCGTATTCTGCATCAAATTCCAAGTTCTTCGGATTGTCTACAATATCTTTTACTTCGGCTGTTGTCTTATCAATGCCTTCTTTCAATGTGATTAGACCCTCAGCTTCCAACATAGATAGGATACGACCATGGTCAGCAACTGAATTACTGATTAGTATCGTTGCTCCTTCAGGAAGTTCATCCAGAGACTTATATTTTTTTGAGTACACACCGATTGGCTCAATATGGATACCACCAGCATTGGCAAAATCATAGCCATGATCGGCCATTTGAGCTTCGAAGTAAGGAATGTGCTGGAAGTAGTTTGCATCCAAATCGCCATTTTCCAAATCCTCATTCGGTAAAATGTAATCTTGGTAAGTTTCAATTTTAAGTTCAATACCTTTTTCTTCAAGCAACGGTTTTGCTTGTTCCAAAATTTCTGAATGGGGTATGTTAGATGCTCCCACTACAAGTTCTTTACTGTCTCCACCTGATGATGAGTCAGCTCCTCCGCCACATGCTGCTAGAGTGATTGCACTTGCCGATAATAAAATTCCTGCTACAAATTTCTTCATCATTATCTCTCCCTTTTTTTGTTTATGTGATCGAGCTTTCACCCGAAAGCACCTTAACGTTTGTCTGTTTTTGTTGTAATCGAATCTCCCACCCATTGGATGATAAAGACAATTAGTAAAATGATAATTGTGGAAACAACTGTTACATCTCCCCTACTGCGTTGGAAGCCATCTAAAAATGCGAGTGTTCCAAGACCGCCCGCTCCGATAATTCCTGCCATCGCAGTATAACCTACAAGGGCAATTGCTGTAACGGTCAGTCCTGAGATTAATGCAGGCATGGACTCCGGAAGTAGCACTTTCCAAATGATTGTGGAAGTTTTAGCACCCATTGAGCGAGCAGCTTCAATTACACCTTTATCTATTTCACGTAATGCAATCAGGACCATGCGGGCATAAAATGGTGCTGCACCTATGATTAGTGCCGGTAATGCAGCATTTGCCCCACGAATCGTACCGAGTAGGAATTTAGTAAACGGAATCAACAAAATAATTAAGATGATAAACGGGATGGATCTGAAAATATTAACGAACGCCCCTGTTAACCAGTACACTATTTTATTTGCCCATAATTGACGAGGGCTAGTTACAAACAGCAAAATTCCAAGTGCAAGTCCAATTATGAAAGTTAAAACGGTAGCCATTGCAGTCATATATAACGTTTCAAGTGTGGCTTCCCACATTTTTTCCCAATCCACATTCGGTAGAAGGTTTTCAATCATGTGAAATCACCTCCGTATGAACATCTTGTCCATGTAAATAATCAATCGCTTGGTCGATGGCATTTGAATCACCGTCGATTTGTAAATATAACGTTCCATATGCACCATTTTGAGTTTGTGCGATATTCCCTTGAACGATGTTAACTTCTACTTGATATTGCTTAATTAATCTTGATAGAATCGGTTGCTCCGTTCTATCTCCGACAAACACTAGTTTCACAAGCTTGCCTGAGGGATATTGCTCTACCAAATGAGCAATAGTCTGGCTGGCTGACTCCGGACCATTTACCTGGGCAACAAAGCGTTTCGTAATGGGTTGTTCAGGAGTTTGGAATATTTGAAGTACACTTCCCATTTCAACCACTTTTCCAGCTTCCATGACCGCAACCCGATGACAAATTTTACGGATGACATGCATTTCATGTGTAATCAGGACAATTGTCAAACCCAACCGTTTGTTGATATCTACCAATAGTTCCAAAATGGCATCTGTTGTTTCAGGGTCAAGTGCTGATGTCGCTTCATCACATAGCAGCACTTCAGGATTATTGGCAAGGGCACGGGCAATTCCTACCCGTTGCTTTTGACCGCCGGATAATTGGGAAGGGTATGCTTTATCCCTCCCTGTCAATCCAACTAGTTCGATTAATTCTTTAACTCGTTCTGAACGTTGCGTTTTGCTAATCCCTGCAATTTCTAGTGGGAATGAAATATTTTCCTCGACTGTCCGCGACCATAGTAAGTTGAAATGTTGAAAAATCATGCTTACTTTTTGTCTTGCACTACGAAGATCTTGTCCTGAACTGGACGAGATTTCGTGTCCATTTACAGTGACACTACCTGAAGTAGGTTTTTCCAAGCCATTCAATAATCTGATTAACGTACTTTTTCCGGCTCCACTGTAACCGATTATGCCAAAAATCTCGCCTTGATCAATCGTCACATTCACGTCATCTACCGCTATGAGTTGTCCATTACCGGTTTCAAACCGTTTTGATAAGTTTTTTAATTGAATCATATTTACTTCACCTCTGAATTTATCAAGCATTTTATTTGTTTTCTTTATCGTGCAATTGCGCTGGCCGCATGTTTCGCATGAGTCAACAAGTTTAAAACCACTTACCTGCTCTCAAGCTTAGCGTGCGCAAATAACCTCTTTCATTTTATTTAATATCAACATCATTTTATTGAAATATCCTAAAAAAATAAAAATCCCTTCCGCAGACAAGCAGAAGGGACTAATGCACAATTATATACGTTAGACCGTTCTCTCATCTTTCAAAGCGAATTCGCTTTGAGTGATTTGGCACCATTTCACAAATTGTGACGGTTGCCGGGCTTCATAGGGCACTTCCCTCAGCCTCTCTTTATAAGAGTTTACGATATTAAGTTTTTAGTTACGAATGATAATGTAACACGTTCAAATGCGAACGTCAATTATTTTTTTGCAAACGATTATAGAGATAGGGAACTGATTGAAAAGCATAAACTTTTTCAACTATTTGACCATTTTCCGCAATGAGTAAACAAGGGACGCTTTGGATTTGATAATCGACCGCTAAACTTTCTACATAGTTCAAGTTTGCTTTCCCTATTTGCAAATCCGGCAAAAGTTCTTCCACAACGTCCATCATTTTTGAGGCAACTTGGCAAGTTCCACACATGGGCGTATATAAATAATAAGCTGCCCTCTTTGCGTTTTGAGAATGATTTTCCCACTCCGCACGCGTCCATTCTTTCATTGTATTCATCCTTTAGGCAATAAATTCCGCTTTAACATCGATATTCGCTCCGAGCAACACAGTCGCTAGAACTTTCATTGGTGTAGTCGCAACTTCTCGGTAGGCTGGATCAGTATATAAATGAAGTGCTTCGGGAAATTCACGTTTAATGAGCGCACGTAATTTCTCTCCGGACTTATCAGCATCGACAAATACATAAATCTCCAACTGATCGTAGGGGGCTAATATTTCTTCCAATCGCGTGGGGCTGACTGTTCCGTTCGTGCAGATAATTTCAACTGGCTCTGCAATAAGACGCAGAATCCGCTGTTTATCTGATCGACCTTCTACAATTATGACTTTATCAATTGGCATGGGATCACTCCTGGCTGTACTGACATAAAAGATTGTTTAAAAAGTTTTCTTGAAACGGAGTCCATCAGGTTGCAACTCTTCCCGATCACAACCAATGCCACTCTTTTCAATATCCCGTTTTAAACTCGCTGTTATAATCGACATATGCAAAAAACGCCGAACAAATGTCGGCGTTCAACTAACGATATTACTCTTGTGTCATTTCTTCGTATTGCTCAGCCGTCATTAATGAGTCCACTTCAGACAAATCTGTAGGTTCTACAACGATCATCCATGCATTCTCGTATGGAGATTCATTCACGAATTCAGGACTGTCTTCCAATCCGCTGTTCACTTCAACTACTTTACCACTGATTGGTGCGTATAGCTCAGAAACTGTTTTAACAGATTCAACACTGCCAAATGGTTCGTTCGTTTTGATTTCGTCGCCTACTTGTGGAAGTTCTACGAATACAATATCACCAAGCTCAGATTGAGCGAAGTTAGTGATGCCGATGCGTGCTTTTCCATCTTCAACTTTAACCCATTCGTGTTCCTCAGAGTAGCGTAATTCTTTTGGTGTGCTCATTAATACCCCTCCAAATATGTAATATATTCAACTTCAGTTTGACATAATCTTTCCTTAAAAACAAGAACAGAAAATCAGCTTTTCCAATTCACAGTAAAATCCGACTCCTTAAAACCTACTGTGGCTTTCAAGCCGTCCGTCACAAGGGGTCTTTTAATGAGCATCCCGTCTGAAGCAAGCAATTCATATTGTTCTTCATCTGACATCGTCGGCAGTTTATCTTTTAAACCAAGCTCCCTATATTTCATTCCACTCGTGTTATAAAACTTCTTAAGCGGCAACCCACTTGTCTCTACGATCTTTTTCAACTCTTCCTTTGAAGGGGGAGTTTCTACAATATGTACATCATGATACGAAAGACCTTCGGCATCCAACCATGCTTTAGCCTTTTTGCAAGTACTACATTTCGGATATCCATAATACGTAATAGCCATCATTCAACCTCCTTATCATCATTTTAACCAGTCTATCAAAAAATAAATCCGAACACCTCATCAGAAGCGTTCGGATTTTTTATTCTACGTTTTTCTTTGCGTCAATCAAATATTTTCACTTGTTTATTTCCAGTATTGAAGGAAGTTCTCCTTAGGTTCATCGAAGAACCTATCGGTGATTTTTAGTATTAATAGTTTTCTTAAAATACAAACAAGGCGAAGTGGCAGAAGCACTTCGCCTTGTTCAATAATAGGGTCAAATATCGAGATTTTATTAAACTACGTATTTCTCAGCGTCAATCAATTTAACCGAAGCTTCACGTTTTTTGGCAATTACATTATAAGGAGTAGAGCGAGTCAATTTACGCAGTGCAGAAAGCATCATGCGTAAGTTATCGCCTTCAACTGCAGCAATCAATGTTTCTTTCGCATCTTTTTCGATACATTCAAAAGCTTCCTGACAGAAGATTTGAGTGTATAGAAGTTTTTGGTTCGCTTTATCAACACCGTCACGCTGGATTGCTTTCTCTGTACGCAGAACAGCTGATTCCATTGCGAATAGATTGCTCACGATGTCCGCAATGTTTGCCAATACTTCTTGTTCAGTTTCAAGTTTTGTACCGTAACGTTGAGCCGCTAAACCTGCAGCTAGCAAGCCGATTTTTTTAGCATTTTGCACCAATACTTTTTCTTGAGCTAATGGTGCATCTTCAATTTCTTCTGGCATCATCATTAACAATTCTGATTGAAGCGCTTGTGCTTTTTGAAGAAGTGGAAGTTCACCTTTCATAGCTTTACGCAAGAACGTACCAGGTACCAGCAAACGATTGATTTCATTTGTGCCTTCGAAAATACGGTTAATGCGGGAGTCACGATAGATGCGCTCTACTTCATACTCTTGCATGAAGCCGTAACCGCCATGCAACTGAACTGCTTCATCCGCAATATAATCCAATACTTCTGTGCCGAACACTTTGTTGATTGAACATTCAATAGCATATTCCGCAATAGAAGCAGCGATAGCTTTGCCATCTTTTTGCTCTTCAGGACTCAATTGACTCATGCGGTCTTCAAAGTAACCAACTGTGCGATAAATCAAACTTTCCGAAGCATATAATTTGGATGCCATTGTTGAAAGCTTTTCTTTTGTTAAGTTGAAAGAAGAAATCGGTGTTTTAAATTGTTGACGTTGGTTCGAATAGGCAACAGCCAATTCAAAAGCACGTTTGGATGCACCAACTGTACCCACTCCCAATTTGTAACGACCAATATTCAAGATATTGAATGCAATAACGTGGCCACGGCCAACTTCCCCAAGTAAGTTTTCAACCGGCACTTGTGCATCCTGTAAAATTAATGTACGTGTCGAAGAAGATTTAATCCCCATTTTCTTCTCTTCCGCGCCTACTGAAACGCCTGAGAATTCACGTTCTACGATAAAAGCAGAGAATTGTTCTCCGTCAATTTTTGCATACACAACAAATACATCCGCAAAACCAGCGTTTGTAATCCATTGTTTCTCGCCATTTAATACATAGTGCGTACCTTCTGCATTTAACTTGGCAGAAGTTTTAGCACCTAAAGCATCCGAACCTGAACCTGGCTCTGTTAGCGCGTAAGCGGCAATTAGTTCGCCAGTGGCGAGTTTAGGCAAATATTTTTGTTTTTGCTCTTCATTCCCAAAAAGTACAATTGGTAATGATCCAATTCCAACGTGTGCACCGTGAGTAATGGAGAAACCACCTGCACGCGACATTTTCTCTGCAATCAGTGCAGATGAAACTTTATCCAATGCCAGACCGCCGTATTCTTCAGGCACGTCTGCACCTAGTAAACCTAAGTCACCAGCTGATTTTAATAGTCTTACAGAATGCTCAAACTCATGATGTTCCAAGTTTTCAATGACTGGCACCACTTCATGTGTAACATAATCCTCTGTTGTTTTAGCAATCATTTTATGTTCATCTGTAAAGTCTTCCGGTGTAAAGACGCGATCAAGTGCTACATCTTCCACTAAAAAGCTTCCGCCTTTAATTACATTTGCAATCGTCTTCGTCATTTTGTTTCCCTCCTATTTTTTCAATAATTCTATTAAAGAATCTCAAATACGCCAGCTGCACCCATGCCTCCGCCGATACACATCGTGACAACACCAAATTGCTTGCCTTGACGTTTTAATTCATGAATCATTTTCAACGTTAAAATCGAACCTGTAGCACCAAGTGGATGTCCAAGTGCTATGGCACCACCATTGACATTCACTTTATTGATGTCGATTCCTAAATGACGAATTACTTGAATCGATTGCGATGCGAATGCTTCGTTCAATTCCCATAAATCAATGTCTTCGATTGAAAGACCCGCTAGCTTCAACGCTTTTGGAATCGCTACAATCGGTCCAATTCCCATTACTTCTGGTGGAACCCCACCAACCGCAAATGAACGGAATTTAGCTAGTGGTTTTAGTCCTTGCGCTTCAGCTACTTCACGATCCATGACAAGCACAGCACCTGCACCGTCAGACGTTTGAGATGCATTTCCTGCTGTTACAGTGCCACGTGCGTTGAATACCGGACGAAGTTTTGCCAGAGTCTCCATGTTCGTCCCAACACGAACGCCTTCATCCATTTCGAACATGATTTTCTTTTCTTGTGGTTTGTTATTTTCATCAATATATCTTTTCAGAACTTCTACTGGTACAATTTCTGTTTTGTATTTACCTGCCGCGATGGCTGCATCTGCAAGCTCATGTGAGCGTACAGCAAAAGCATCCTGGTCTTCGCGGGTAATGCCAAACTTCATTGCCACTTGTTCAGCAGTATGCCCCATCCCCATATAGTATTGAGGTGCTGTTTCTGCAAGTGTTGCGTTAGGACGAATTGTATTTCCCATCATCGGAACCATACTCATCGATTCAACACCACCTGCAATGATTGCTTCAGAGTGACCAAGCATAATGCGTTCTGCTGCATAAGCGATTGATTGCAGACCTGAAGAACAGAAGCGGTTGATAGTAATCGCTGGTGTTGTATCTGAAAGTCCTGCCAGTGCACCTATATTACGGGCAACGTTCATCCCCTGTTCCGCTTCAGGCATTGCACAGCCTAAAATCAAATCGTCAATCGGACCATCATAACCGCCCGCTCTTTTTAACGTTTCTTTTACAACCAATGCACCAAAGTCATCTGGTCTCACTGTTGCAAGGGAGCCTTTTTTCGCTTTCCCTACAGGTGTTCTGGCACCTGCTACAATAACTGCTTCGCGCATAAGTTCTCCTCCTCATTGCCGCTACGTACGCTTAGTTACGAAGTGGCTTTCCTTTCACTAACATGTGCTGCATTCTCGCTTGAGATTTTGGTTCAGCTACTAAACTTAAAAATGCTTCACGTTCTAAATCGAGTAAATATTGTTCATCGACCAAAGTACCGTAAGGCACTTTTCCTCCTGCTAGCACGTAGGCTAATTTCTTCGCAATTTTTAAATCATGATCGCTGATGAAACCTGAAAGGAACATTCCTTCAGCTCCAAGTAACAGCGTTGCATATCCTGACTCGCCGGTTACTGGTACTTTTTCACGAAGAGGTGCTTTGTAGTTGTTTTCATATAGCGAAAGTGCAACTTGTTTCGCATCATAGATTAAGTGATCAGCATTTACACTGATACCGTCTGCAAAGTTCAGGAAGTTATTTTCACGTGCTTCTTCGGCAGATGTCGATACTTTTGCCATGGCAATTGTTTCAAACACTTTGTTTGCCACGTACTGATAATCGACATGAACACCCGTTGGCAAGCCTTTTAAGTGTTTCATATACAATTCTTTATTTCCGCCGCCTCCAGGAATGAGTCCCACTCCCACCTCAACTAATCCCATATATGTTTCATGAGATGCTTGAATGTGTGCAGCTGGCAGACATGCTTCCGCCCCGCCACCAAGCGTCATGCCGAATGGAGCTGCCACTACAGGTTTCGAACAATACTTTATTTTCATCATGGCGTTTTGGAACGAACGCACGACGAAATCCAGTTCAAAAATATTGTCGTCCTGGGCCTCCATAAGAATCATGCCAAGGTTTGCGCCTACACAGAAGTTTTTCCCCTGGTTACCAATCACAAGACCTTTAAAGGTTTTCTCTACTTCATCAACTGCAAAGTTAATCATTTGGATAATATCGAGCCCGATTGCATTTGATTGTGAATGGAACTCCAGTAAAGCAATCCCATCTCCTAAATCTATTAAACTGGCACCTGAATTTTTCTTGATTACGCCATGTTTTTTCTTGTAACGTTTTAAGTTAATTACTTTTTCATTCGTTGGAACCAATGAATAACCCTCACCATTGAAGAAATACAAATCTCCATTGTCTTCTTTATAGAAGGAATCGAATCCTTGATCAAGTAAGCTTTGTGTGAAAGTTGGAATTTCCAACCCTTCCGCTACCATTTTTTCAGTGGACTCTTTTACGCCGATGGCATCCCATACTTCAAATGGTCCTTGTTCCCATCCAAACCCCCACTTCATCGCATTATCGATTGCCACGATATCATCTGCAATTTCTCCATGTAGTTTTGCGGAATAGGACAATGTAGGTGCTAAAATGCTCCACAGTAATTCTCCCGTGCGATCTTTAGCATAAGTTAATGTTTTCACTTTAGCTGCAAGACCTTTTTGTTGCTTCGCCATTTCCAATGAAGGGGTTTTCAGCTTCTTCACTGGTTCGTACTCCATCGTTTCAGCATTCAATTCAAGAATTTCTTTACCTTTTTTCAGGAAAAATCCTTGACCTGATTTTGCACCTAACCAGCCGTTTTCAAGCATATTAGTAATCAAGGTCGGCAATTCGAACACTTTTTGTTCGTCACCTGTAGTCTGGTCGTAAACGTTTTTTGCGACGTGACCAAAAGTATCCAACCCGACCACATCAAGCGTACGGAACGTCGCCGATTTCGGACGACCAATGACAGGACCCGTAATGGAATCCACTTCACCAACCGAGTAGCCTCTTGCCAGCATTTCACGAAGTGTCACAAGAAGGCCATACGTACCAATGCGGTTCGCAATAAAGTTTGGTGTGTCTTTCGCAAGAACAACACCTTTTCCTAAACGATCCTCACCGAATGTTTGCATGAATACTACAACTTCCGGGAGCGTATGATGAGCTGGTATAACTTCCAACAGTTTTAAATAACGTGGCGGATTGAAGAAATGAGTGCCAAGGAAGTGCTTTTGAAAATCTTCACTTCGTCCTTCAGCCATTGCATTGATGCTAATGCCGGAAGTATTAGAACTGACAATTGTGCCTGGCTTACGAACCGCGTCAATTTTCTCGTAAAGACCTTTTTTAATATCCAGATTTTCTACAATAACTTCGATAATCCAGTCGACATCTTTTAATTTATCCAAGTCGTCTTCGAGATTTCCTGCTGTCAATAATGTAAGATTTTTCTTTGACGCTAGGGGTGCGGGCTTTTGTTTTAAAAGTTTCTCTAGTGAACCTTGGGCTATTTGATTACGAGCTTTTGAATTATTTTTGTCCTCTTCTTTTAAAACTCGAGGTACCATGTCAAGCAATAAAGTTGGAATTCCGATATTTGCTAAGTGAGCAGCGATTCCTGAACCCATAACGCCAGAACCCAGAACAGCAGCCTTTTTAATTTGATAAGTCACGTGCAAAGCCTCCTTTAGAGTTTTTGAATGAATACTCATTCATTTTTTAGTGAAAAAAAATAGAAACAACCTCTATGTCTATTAGTTTAGTTCATTTTCAATTTTTTCGCAATATTTAAATGATGATTAAAAACCAAAATTTACCCCGAAAAATCTTGCTAACTATTGCGTCCTTTTATTCTATGAAAGGCGTATTTTTTGTATGCACTATGTAGCTGAAGAATTCAAATAAAACTTTTCCAAGTCTAATTCAAAAAGGAGATGCTCGTTGGCATCTCCTCTCCTATTATTTATTCAAAATACCATTGGCAACAAACGCAACATTTGCTGACCGTTCAGCTAAGCGTCTCATAAAATAACCATACCAATCAGACCCATATGGGACATAAATACGCTTTTATAGCCTTCTTTTACAAGTTGGCGCTGTAATTCTTCACGAATACCAAACAACATCTGGAACTCGAATTGATTGCTTGCAATCCCATGTTCCTTAACTAATTTTTTCGTATAGTTAATCATTAAATAAATGGATTTTAATGATTTTTTTGAAATTCTCATCCACATTAATTTTGGAATTCACGCATCGATTGTTCGATCATGAGTTCCAGCCTCCTCTATTCAAATACATTTTATTAGTATGTTCTTTCCTATATATATACATAACTACCCTAACATCTTTTTTACAAAAGAAACTAAACGGAAAATGTATATATAATCATTTCTGCCTCACACTAAAACGAAAAGGAGGATACATCACATGAATTTATTTTCACAACAAAAAGAACAGCCAATGGTATTTCCCGAACCCCCTAAAATGGTTTCTTCAAAAGATTTCAGCTACTTGACCGATATGATGTCATGGAATTTGTTGGCAGCTAAAAAAATGAATTGGGCGGCTGAAAATTGCCAACTCCCTGATTTGAAGAAAGAATTTGAGACAGCTGAACAAATGCACAGTAATCATTACGACGAGTTGCTCAAGTTACTGAAACAAAATGAAGGAGGTTCTGTTTCATGAATCAGCAAACAGTGAAAAATCCACAAACTCCTTATGTTGAAACACCGCAATTAAACGACCGCGACATCTTAAATGATGCCCTTTCTACTGAAAAATATTTATGTAATTCTTATGCAACGGCAATGCATGAGGCCAGCCATGATGCGCTATACCAAATCATTTTTACTCAATTGAGAGCTACATCCAAACAACAACGTAGCCTTTACGACTTAATGTTCAAGCATGGTTGGTATAAATTGACTCCGGCAGATCCTAAAGAAATCCAACAAGCGACACAACAATTCCAGGGATACAAGCAACAGCTTCAGTAATGAAACAAATTGCTATCCGATGGAAGTAAAACCGTGTAAACTGTTCCTATAGAAGTCAAGGAGGAACAAAAATGAAATCTATTACAACAACTGAACAATTTAATGACGTTATTTCTTCTGATAATGAAGTCATCGTAAAATTCACTGCTGGATGGTGCCCTGATTGTACGCGCATGGACATGTTCATTGATCCAATCGTTGAAGAGTATAAACAATACACTTGGTACGAAGTAAATCGCGACGAACTTCCTGAAATTGCTGAAAAGTATGATGTTATGGGCATTCCAAGCTTGCTGATTTATCAGGATAGCGAAAAGAAAGCTCATTTGCACAGTGCAAATGCAAAATCACCTGAACAAGTAACTGAATTTTTGCAGAGTCAAAAAGGATAGACTTCATGTCTATCCTTTTTTCGTGCAGAATCAAGAATCGATTATGCTATACTTAGTGAAAATAATCACTGAGGTGTAAAATGACTCAATCACTTGAATTGCAACAACTGAAAGAGAAAGTTAAATACTATGAAAATATTATCAAGAACATGTCTGCCCCAGTGATTCCTTCTGTCGTGCCAAATACAATATTGATTCCGATTGCCGGATATATGTTCAAAGAACGCTTTGAAATGATTCAAACCAAAGCACTTCAATATGCAGGAACCCATCGTGAGACCGAGCGAGCTATCTTTGATTTTACTGGAGTTACTGTAGAAGACGTTGCATCATTTGATTACAATGATTTGGCAACGGAAATTTACCAACTGAATAACTCACTTAAACTAATGGGTATTCGTCCGATTTATGTTGGTTTTAATCCTCGATTTGTCCGTGAAATTGTTCATGCTGGTATTCAAGTGGAAATCGAAACGTATGTAAATTTCCGTGCAGCTCTTCAACGTCTATTAAAAGAAAACAACCAATCGCTTCACTCCCTTGGGTGAATGATTGGTTGTTTTTTAGTATTTCTTGAGCATAAAGACTTGTGAAATTGCTGTATTTTCAAAACCACTTTCCTGTAGTAAAGATACCACATTGCCTTTACCCGTCATAAAGTTGTATGTAGATCGACTAACAGGTTGATCATATTCAAGTGCATGTGCCAATAGAATGTTAACCTCATGTTGTTCGTCTCCGGAAGTCACTTGGAATAAGGTAATTCCTTCAGAAGGATTATTATAAATTCCTCTTTTTCGAATTAAACAGGATGCTCTTATTTCCCCATCTTTTAACAAATTCACTACTTCTCCACCGACTTTGGGTACAACACTCTCGGCTGTTTGCCACGGGACGAGCGTTGGAAAAAGATCTGATCCAATGGCTAGAAACGCAGGAAATCTTTCTAATTCGTACTCTCCTAATTCAGGCAGTTTGTCGATTAGTTTTCCGGAACCAGATAAAAATACAAGCTTATCCTGAATTTCGTATCCACACTTTTCATATAATTTGATTGCAGGCTCGTTTTCAGATAAAGCCTCTAAAGTTGCAATGGCTACTTCATTTTCCACAAGAATGCGCTCCGCTTCTTTCATTAGGTGAAGTCCAACGCCCTTGCCCCGATATTCAGGAATGATCCCCGTACCACCATTCCAGGAAATTTTAACTCCGTCATTTTCTCTTATTCCTTGCAGAATAAACCCAATTGGTGTGTTTCCATCAAAAGCTACAACTGATAGTTCCACCGACAATCCTTCGTTGCCAAAGCGTCCAACAAACTGTTCCATTGTTAAATGCATCGGGATTAGGTATCCTTCAAAACCTTTATTGAACAAAGCAAGTGCATCTTCAAAATTTAACAATGATAACCGTTTATATGTGATATTCACCAGTTATTCCCCCTTTGTTAGTGATGTTTAACTTTACGATTTGATTCGTGGAAACATTCTTTCTCTTCTATAATTGTATTTTTTTATCTTCTACAAGTCTACAAGCTAGTAAAAATTTTTAAGTCTTTCACTCAATCATATTACTTGATAATTACTTAAATATACTTTACATTTGAATTAGTTCTTTTTTGTAATCATTATAAATAAGGAGTCGATACAATGAAAAAGCTAACAACTAACCAAGGTGTACCAATCGGCGATAATCAAAATTCCCGAACTGCGGGTGAACGTGGCCCAACACTTTTAGAGGATTATCAATTAATAGAAAAATTAGCACACTTTGACCGTGAACGTGTTCCTGAACGAGTTGTACATGCTCGTGGAGCTGCTGCCCACGGTACATTCGTCGTCAAAAACAGTATGAAAAAATATACAAGAGCTGCTTTCTTACAAAATGAAGGGCAAGAAACGCCAGTATTCACTCGATTCTCTACCGTCATTCACGGGCTTCACTCACCAGAAACTGCTCGAGATCCACGTGGATTCTCAGTAAAATTCTATACAGAAGAAGGCAACTATGATTTTGTTGGGAATAATTTGCCTGTATTCTTTATCCGGGATGCAATCAAGTTCCCTGATGTTATACACTCATTAAAACCAGATCCACGTACGAACCTTCAAGATGCTTCACGTCTTTTTGATTTCATGGGTCTCTCGCCTGAAACGACAAATATGCTCATTCACTTGTTTACAGATGAAGGAATCCCTCAAGATTACCGTCACATTCGTGGATCTTCTGTGCATTCATTCAAATGGATCAGCGAAGATGGCAAAACTACATATATAAAACTTCGTTGGGTTCCTAAACAGGGCATTAAAAACATGACAATTGAAGAAGCGGCAGAACAGCAAGGAAAAGATTTTAGTCATGCTACACGTGATTTGTACGAAGCAATTGAACGTGGTGACTATCCTGAGTGGGATTTATATGTTCAAACATTAAAACCAGAGGACATGGATAACTTTGATTTCGATCCACTAGATGCGACGAAGGATTGGCTAGAAAAAGATTTCCCTTATGAGTTGGTTGGTACGATGACATTAAACCGTAACGTGGATAACTTCTTTGCAGAGACAGAATCTGTTGGATTTAATCCTGGTGTACTTGTACCTGGTATACAACCATCTGAAGATAAAATGTTGCAAGGTCGTTTGTTCTCTTACTCAGATACACAACGCTACCGTATTGGTGCAAACTACTTACAGTTGCCAATCAATGCACCAAAATGTCCATTCTCAAATAACCAACGTGACGGCGCTATGCCATTTAGACAACAAATGTCTCGCGTAAACTACGAACCAAATAGTTTCGACTCAGAACCAAAAGAAGCGCCTGAATTCAAAGAATTTGATCAACCAATTTCAGGAGTTGCAGGTAAAAATGCAATCGAAAAAACAAATAACTTCGGTCAAGCTGGTGAAATTTATAGAAGTTATGATGAATCGACAAAACAAGCATTAATTAAAAACTTACTTGATCAGTTCTCTGGCATTGAAAATCGCGATATCGTAGGTCGAGCGATTGCAAACTTCCACCGCGCCGATGAATCGCTTGGGCATGCACTTGCCGAAGGTGCAAACGTAGACGTTCATCAATACTTGTAATTTAATAGATCGCTAGATTTTAAGTTTCTCTTCTATTTTTAGTCGCAACGAAAGCTTCAAAGTTTACAGAAAAAGAGTTTTTCCGTACTGTTAAATCAGACGGAAAAACTCTTTTTTCACTGAGGTGACATTATGCGTATTCAATTAGAATTACAAGGTCTATCGCAATTTGATAGATCAATCAAAATACAGTATCAGAAATCTGCATGTGGACCTGTTACTGCCCTGACCATTTTGCGTTACTTGATGCCGAATTCATGTCCTTATGATGCGAATCGATTATACCGTTTACTTGGAGGTACTCGAATTGGTTTATTTACATGGCATTTAAAACGTAATTTACGGAAACTTCTCGGCCCTAATTGGGATATTGATACCTGTTCGATGGAAGAAGCAAAAAAAGAATTACGAGCCGGTCGACCAGTGGCATGTAAATTTGATCGGTACTTTTCATTTCACTGGTTCAGCTCTTATGATTTTTCCTATCATTGGGTCCCGCTCATCGGGTTTGAAGAAAAAGAAAACGACTTGACGCTGATCATCCACGATAATGGTGGAAGAAATCGCCCAAGCCGAATTCGCCAAATTTCATATGAAAAGAACAAAGGAATTTTAACGTTCGTAAAAATATCCCCAAATACTAAGAAGTTTGAATTACTGACAATGCTCGTTTAAGAGATGAGTAACTTCCGACACGACCAAGTTTCCTCCAAATAAAGTTAAATCGAATATAAAGTTCGAGCATACCGACTCGTAATGCCGTATCCAGCTTCCTCTACCTGAGTTAATAATTGCTGACTGTATGAAGGCACAATCAATTGATCAAGTTCAATCGGCAAATCCATTTCACAATGGATCGTAGCAAGTCTTTTTGATAATCGTAACATGTCCAGGTTTTCCTGAATCTTCTTTTGTTGACCCGGCTTTAACTCCGGTAACGCCTCAATGACTCCTTCAACAGAACCATAGCTTTGAATGAGTTGAAGTGCACTTTTCGGTCCTATTCCTTTAACTCCCGGGTACCCGTCACTCGAATCTCCCATAAATGCTTTCACATCGGCAAAAACCGAAGGCTCAATTTGATACTCTTCTACAAAACGTTCGTATGTATATTCGTCATAGATGTTATACCCTTTTTTCGTAAAAGCGATTTTAGTTGTGGGATTGAGTAATTGCAATAAATCTTTATCTCCACTTACGATGGTGATATCTGCTTCATTTTGCCACTTGCATGCCATAGAGCCAATTAAATCATCCGCTTCCATCCCAACTTCCCCAAAGTTTTTCCAGCCAAGCATTTCAGAAAGATTCTTAGCCATATCAAATTGAGGCAGCATTTCTTCAGGCGGAGCAGGACGGTTGGATTTGTATCCATCAAACAAATCATTGCGGAAAGTGTGCATACCCATATCCCAACAAATGGCCATATGAGTCGGTTGCATAATTTGTTTTGCGCTCATCACATGACGGGCAAACCCTTGTACACCATTAGTTGGGACGCCTTGTTCATTTCTAAAGTATTGTCCAAAGACTGAAGTTGCAAAAAACGAACGGAATAAAAGTGCCATTCCGTCGACTAATAAAATGTGGGGTCTCTGATTGGATTGCATTATATCTCCTCTTTCTGCCACTCTTTTGTAGCATCGATCCATGTAATGAATTTCTTCAAGACTCCATTAATGAATATTACGGTCTTTTCATCAGTTAGTGTTCCTTTATCATTAAATTTCGTTGGTGCTTGTCCAATCAAAATTTCATTTCCAGGTAGTGTTAACGCTTGATGTCCTGGTGAATTTAATATTAATCGTAAATGATTTTGAGCACGTGATGTTCCTACTGGTCCTCCTGAACAACCCATGATCAGAACTGGTTTCTTTACAAAAACTTTTTCTTTTCTTGAAAGCCAATCCAATGCATTCTTCAATGCTCCAGGCACTGAATGGTTATATTCAGGCGTCGCAATCAGCACACCGTCAGATTCTTGTATCAGTTGGATGGCTTTTTTCACCTGTTCTGGAACCTTAGCTTCGATATCTTCATTAAACAATGGAAACTCATTGATTTCAATAAACTCCATTTTTATGTCCACTTTGTACATTTCTTGTAAGTAGGCAAGTAACTTTCGATTTAATGATTCTTTCCGCAAACTTCCAGCGATCAAGGCGAATGTTTTCATTGGAATCTCTCCTTTTAAAATATCTTGTTTCAGTATAACAAATGCAGATCGAACTGTACGAAAGTCTGTATTCTATAAGTGTCAAAAAATATTATTACATTTGAATTATGAGTATAGATTATTTTCCTGGAGCCTATTCTAAAAGAAAGGGTTGTAAAAGGAGGGAAAGAAATGTTTAAAAAAAAGAGCAGACAGTCTTCCTCGAAAAATAAACCGACTGTTGAAGATGGCAAAAATCACAAAGATGAAAAAGCAAGTAAGGTTCATAATGAAAGCTTGTTTCCAATCTCATCAAAAGATTATTTAGAGGCTATTAAAAAAGCAACCAACAATCCAACTGACTTAGTTGTCAAAACAATTTCTCCAAATCTCACGCTTACTTACATAGATAGTTTGGTGGATGGCCGAACCATAAAAGAACAGCTCCTTCCAGACCTTTTAAGAAAAGAGTATGAATCACCTGAAAGTCTTAAATCTGCACTTTCCCTGCCCGAGGTAGATTTGGATGAACAACTGGATCATTCCGTACTTTCTATGTATAACGGGACGGCACTGATTCATATAAATGGATTTTCTCAAGTTGTAATGGCAAAAATCACGACGAAAGAGTCCCGAAGCTTGACAGCACCTGAAAATGAATCACAGGTAATCGGGGCACAGGTCGGATTCAATGAAAGCCTGTCTACCAATGAATCACTAATTCGAAGGTATATTAAAAATCCTGAGCTGTGCAATGAAAAATTTATTGTTGGAAAACAAACGAATACAACGATTGCCCTTTTATATATCAAGGGCATTGCATCCGAGGACATGGTGAATACGCTGAAAGACAGGATTACCAGCTTAAAGCTGGATGCCTTATTGGACAGTTCGGCTCTTGCTGAAATGATTGATGACAATTCTTTATCACCATTTCCCCAGATGCTTCTTACTGAAAGACCGGACAGGTTTTGCGAAGGGTTGCTGAATGGTAAATTAGGCATCCTTGTGGATGGCAGTTCCATGGCATTATTATGCCCATACGCGTTCATTGAATTTTTCCAAAGCAGGGAAGATCAAAACCTGCGATGGCCAATCGCTTCCTTTTTTCGACTTTTGAGATTCGGTGCCATATTTTTGTCCACTTACTTGACACCTATGTATGTAGCAGCTCTGACTTTTCATTATGAAGTCATCCCCCAATCACTGTTAGTTCCTTTAAGCGAATCAAGAGCTCTAGTGCCATTCCCACCAATAATTGAAGCATTACTCCTGGAATTGATAATTGAATTATTAAGGGAAGCAGGGGCAAGATTACCGACCAAAGTTGGACAAACCATCGGTATCGTAGGCGGTATCGTGATAGGAACCGCGGCGGTACAAGCCGGGATTACGAGTAATATTCTTATTATCATTGTTGCGCTAAGCGCATTGGCTTCTTTTACGACGCCAAGCTTTATGATGGGTAACGTCATTCGGGTCATCCGATTTCCATTGATTTTGTTAGCGGGTTTTTGGGGTTTTTATGGAATCATGCTCGGTTTTTGCTTCATCTTGATCCACCTGATTCGTCAGTCTAGTTTGGGAGCACCATACACTGCTCCTTTCTATCCCCCGCGTTTTAAGGATTGGAGAGATAGTATCATTAGGTTGCCATTACCATTTGCTTACAAAAGGCAATCAAATGCAAGGCCACAGGATGCAGATAAATATCAACCAGAACCAATCAATCCAGAAAAAAGTTGAACTGAAGGTGATTTGAGTGAACAACACCATACATGTGAAAAACCAAGAGATGATCAATGCTTTTCTACTTTTTTTTGTGATTCATACGATTCAAGTAGGTGTTGGTATCCATGGCTTCCAACGTGTCATTTATCAGGACGCCAAACAAGATGCCTGGATTTCTGTTCTGCTCGTCGGAATTGCCACTCATATTATCGCGATTATTATGATTAAAACTCTGGAAATCTACGGTTCTAATGATTTATACGGCATCCATCAAGACATTTTCGGAAAATGGTTCGGCAACTTTTTAAATCTTTTATATGTATTGTATTGTTCAACTGCATTTTTCTCTGTATTACGAAACTATATTGAAGTGGTTCAAACGTGGGTTTTTCCGAACTTGAGTACGTGGTTTATTTCCGCTACTTTACTGCTGATAGTCATCTACGCTTTTACAGGTGGATTGCGTGTTATTGTTGGAATCTCATTTTTCAGTTTCGTTCTGTCCATTTGGCTTTTGCCCATGTTGGTATATCCACTTCAATTTACTTCGGCGCGAAGTTTGCTGCCCATAATGGAAACCGATATTATCGGAATTTTAAAAGGTGCACAGTCCATGACGTTTACTATTGCGGGGTTTGAGATACTCAATGTGATCTACCCATTCATCAAGGATAAAAATAAAGTACAAAAGCATGTGCATTTTGGATTGTTGGCAACTACGATCATTTATCTATCTGTCATATTAGTTTCTATCACATACTTCAGCCCAGAACAATTAAATAAATCGATTTGGGCCACCTTAACATTATTCAGCATCGTCCAATTTCCATTTATCGAACGGTTTGAATATATTGCCGTTTGCTTTTGGATGTTAGTGATTTTGCCCAACCTTTGTCTATACCTATGGGCTGCTTATCGTGGAAGCATACGATTGGTGAAAGTAAATTCAACCAAATTTATTTGGCTTTTTTCGGTTGTCATCTTTATGCTCTCTATTTCCATTGAAACTCGTACTCAAATCAATGCAGTGAACACTTACTTTTCCAAAGTTGGATTTTATGTCATATTTGTTTATCCCATCTTAATATACTTGCTCGCAATAATGAAAAAGAAATATCGGACTCGTAAGGAGCAAAAGATATGAAAAAAATAAAACTTGGCTTCATATTCGTTGTTCTCTTTGTTTCGTTGGTTGGATGTGCGGAACAGAAATTGCTGGAACAGATTGGATTGACGACCTTACTTGGATATGATTTGAGAGAAGACGATAAATTGTCGGTAACAGCAGTCGTTCGTCAAGTGAATCCAGAATTCCAAAGTAATGTAGAAGTAATTTCGGCTGAGAATGAAACTATTCGTGGTGCCCGTACTGTTATTAATAGAAAAACATCGAAAAAAATCGTGACCGGTCAGATGCGAGTAGTCTTGTTTGGAGAAGAAATATCAAAAGACGGAATTGCTCATAATATTGATACTCTTTCGAAGAATTCTGAGACGAGCGGTGGCTTGTATGTGGCTGTTGTTGAAGGTGAAACAAAATCATTACTTGAATATCAATATCAGGATATCGAAGATATAGGAACCCATATCTTCAAGTTGCTAGAACAAAACATCAAGAGCGAACAAATAATTTCATCCACTATTCATGAAGTAGCACACGATTATTACTCTCCGGGTAGGGACGTTGCTTTACCCATAATTAAAAGAAAGGAGGAAATTGTGGAAATTTCAGGAGTTGCTTTATTCAACAAAGACAAAATGGTCGGGAAATTATCGGCTGAAAATAGTTTTTACCTTAAATTGGCTAGAGATTTTCATAAGGCTGCCATGTTTGAAACGAAGATTCCTAAAGAATCACTACCAGCTTCACAAACACAGGAATCTCAAGAAGATATTACAGTAGTGATTGATACTATCTCTACGAAGAAAAAATTGAAACTCATTAATCCAGACACACCGGAATTCGACATGCACATCACAGTTCATGGAAGATTATTAGAAATAGAAGCAAATATGGATATGGACAACCCCAAAAATGTGCAGAAATTGGAAGAAGAAATCGAGAAAAGTATGTCCAAGAACCTTGCAAAAATACTCGTTTATTGTCAGGAAGTGGACTCCGATGTTTTTGGTTTAGGTGAATTTTACCGAAGCTCGGTCAGAGAGTCCAATCTCACTTATGAAAAATGGCATGAGATGTATAAGGACGCGAAAGTAAATATTAAAGTTGACTTTACCGTTCTTAGAAGTGGGATTTTCGAATAAGCTTGAGCGAATGGAGAATACTTTATGGATATACACAACGGTTCACCTTACTGGCCAACTACCTTCCCACTTAGAAAACCTTTTGAAGTTAACGAAAGGTCAGAATGCTATGATGTTGTCATTGTGGGTGGTGGCATGTCAGGGGCTTTGACTGCATTGGCTTTAACCGATGCCAGGCTAAGCGTAGCGATATTGGATAAACGACAAATGGCCACTGGCAGTACAATGGTAAATACCGGGTTCATTCAGTATTCGAATGATATTATGCTACATGAGTTAATCGATCAAATTGGTGAACGGGATGCTGTACGATATTATCAAATGTGTTTGAAAGCCGTTAAGGATTTAGAAACCATATCAAATCGTCTTCCTATTTCTTCTGATTTTATCGTACGACCAAGTATCTGTTTCGCAAGTTCAGATGCTGATGTCAAAAAAATAAAAGAAGAGTACGAAACATTGAGAAGGCATGGTTTTCCATGTGATTACTGGACCCCTGATGAAATGTCGGAAAATGTGTCTTTCACAAAACCTGGCGCATTTGTGACATATGAGGATGCCGAAATGAATCCGTATCGCTTAGTGAATGGAATATTAGAATTGATTGAAGAAAAAGGGACGCATTTATTCGATTTTGTTGAAGTGACAGATTCAATGACACAAGAGGATTGCATATTAATAAAGACAAATGCAGGTACTTTCAATGCTAAACATATAATTTATACAACGGGTTATGAAACTACTCCGGTTGGGAAAAGGATTGGTGCAAAAATCAATCGTTCATATGCAGTTGTAACAAAACCCATTGACCAGATTACACAATGGTATCAACGAGCGTTTATTTGGGAAACAGCTAGACCATATCTTTATATTCGAACAACAACAGATAACCGAATCATCGTTGGTGGTTTGGATGAAGAGATAGCTCATGCGCCGAAATCACTGGAACTGATTAATGAAAAAGCCGAAAAGTTGCTGATTCGAATACAAGAACTTTTCCCTCATTTTCAAATTGAACTGGATTATGCTTATGGCGCTACCTTCGGTGAATCGAAGGATAACATGCCATTTATCGGACAACATCCCACCAAGAAAAATCATTATTATTTACTCGGATATGGTGGGAATGGTACAGTCTATAGCATGTTTGGTTCACAAATATTGAGGGATTTAATAATTGATGGCCATCACCCCGATGCCCATTTAGTGCAACTGGATCGTAAATATGGTGTTAAATAAGTGAAAGGCAGTCTCCAATAATGGAGACTGCCTTTTTTATTGGCTCGTTGAGTAGCTGAGCCGTATCTCAGTCTAACTTTTTGGGTATCACGTCTGAAAAATTAGCGTTCACATCTGACTTTGCAGATTCACGTCTGAAAACGACCTTTGAGACATCTTGACTCATCGCTTACTGGACGGTTACAGCCTCTTTTTTCGCATAAATTGAGGAAGCAGTTTCGTTCTTTAAATGTACGCTGATTCGCTCGATATCTGTGCTGAAAATCCGGTCTTCATCCATCGATGGGACGAATGCTCTGAATTCATTCCATTTATCCTGTAACAATGGAGACATTTTATCTTTGCCTCTGTACTCCGAACCTTGCAATGCACAGAAAGCTTCGATTGCCAACACGCGTCGTGCATTTTGAATCATATTTCCAGCATGACGTGCGCCGATTGTCCCCATGCTCACATGATCTTCCTGATTAGCCGAAGATGGGATTGAATCAACCGAGGCTGGATGTGCCAGCGTCTTATTTTCCGATACTAAGCTTGCCGCCGCATATTGCAGAATCATGGCACCTGATTGAAGTCCTGGTTGTGGACTTAGGAAAGGCGGTAATCCTTCGTTCAATTGTGGATTGACCAATCGTTCGATTCGGCGTTCCGAAACATTCGCAAGCTCCGCAACTGCCAATTTCAGAAAGTCCATCGCAAAAGCAATCGGCTGACCATGGAAATTACCTCCTGAAATGATGACTTCCCCATCCTCAAAAATCAATGGATTGTCTGTTGCTGCATTCATTTCGATTTCAAGCTTCTCTTTTACATAACCAAGCACCTGCCAGCTGGCACCGTGAATTTGTGGAATACAACGCAGCGAATAGGCATCCTGCACACGCTTTTCACCTTGAGTTGTAACAAGTTGACTGCCTTGCAACCACTCTAGCATTCTACGTGCCACATCTACTTGCTCGACATAGCCACGTGCCTGATGGACAGCTGGATGAAATGCATCTGTGATACAGTGAAGCGCTTCCATCGTCATCGCCGCAATCCATTCACTTTGGTAAGCGAGAGTCTCCGCTTCCAACCAGTTCACCACGCCCTGAGCTGTCATGGCTTGCGTACCATTGATTAGCGCCAAGCCTTCTTTTGCTTCCAGCACTAATGGTTCAATACCTTTATTCCCCCATACTTCATGAGCTGGAATTTGCTGTCCCTCATGCCAGACAAACCCTTCCCCCACCAATACAAGTGCCAGATGAGACAAAGGTGCTAAATCACCGGATGCCCCTAGAGATCCTTGTGAAGGAATGACTGGATGAATCGAATGATTGACCATGTAAGCCAATCGTTCTAATACATCTACTCGAATGCCCGAGAAACCTTTCAATAATGCATTCAATCGTAAGACGACCATTGCACGGGACACTCGTTCTTCAAATGGTTCACCAATTCCACATGCATGTGAACGGATTAAATGGAGTTGTAGTGCGTGTACATCTTCCTCATCAATGCTGACATCACTGAACTTACCAAAGCCCGTATTAATGCCATAAACTGTTTTGCCTTCTCTTACGATTCTCTCAACCGCTTCACGGCTTTTTTGAACACGTGTTAATGCATTTGAATCAAGATTTATTGTTTCATTCTGAAATAATATGGATCGCATTTCTTCTAAATTTAATTTCTCACCAGTTAATAAGATCATCATAATCACCCCTATACTTCGAGTATATGTGTGTATATAATGAACTGCAATTACTATTTTCCAAATTATAACAAGATGCAGTGGTAGTGTACTATCTTAATAAAGTGTTAAAATGGGGAATATTCACATTTTTTAGAGGAGGAATTCAATTGGAATGGCAATCGATGTTTCATTATCACAAATGGGCTACACAAAAACTATTGAATCATGTAGATTCACTAGATGCATCTATCTTTCACCAAGAAGCAAAAAATTCATTTCCATCTATCAGTGAAACTTACTCACATGTCATCAGTGTTGATTACTTATGGTATAAGCGTTTAATTGGTATTGCTAAGCCGGAATGGAAACAATTTGATGTGAGTTCTGTTCAATCAACGAAAGAAGCATTTGCAGCTTTACACGAAAAAATGGAACAATTTTTCTCGACGCTAACTGACGAACAGTGGAAAGAAACAGTGAATTTTACCAATATAAAAGGTGCTCCGTTTTCCAACAAACGAGACGAAATGTTCTTTACGTTCATCAACCACTCTTCCTATCATCGGGGTCAGGTGACTTCATTCCTGCGTCAGTTTGATTTGGAGGGCGTTCCAGTCGATTACATTTATTTTGCAAATGAAATTCAAAGCTAATTATGGAGGTTTTCCTGTTGTCTTTTCCTGTACTAGAATCCGATAGACTTAACTTAATCGACTTAAATCAATCCCATGCAGTCCACTTGTTCAATCAATTCTCACGTGAAGATGTCACACGTTACTATGGGATGGACCCCCTCACAACAATGGAACAAGCAGAAAAAATGATTACCAATATGAATAAAGGCTTCATGGAAAAACGTTCAGCACGATGGGGCATCCAACTAAAAGAAACTGGAGAGTTGGCTGGAACAATCGGGTTAAATAATCTGCAGCTTTGGAGCAAAAAATGTGAAGTTGGCTATGACCTGCATCCAGATTTTTGGGGCAAGGGCTATGTGAAAGAAGCACTGGAGAAGGTTTTGTCACATTGCTTTGAAACACTTGAACTTTCCCGAGTTGGCGCCGTTACATTTCCTGACAATGAAGCTTCGTGGAAGCTATTGTTGAAAATGGGGTTTGAAAAAGAAGGATTGCTAAGAAATTATTTATATCAAGGTGGTAAAACTCACGATGCTTTCGTCTTTTCCTTAACGTTTGAAGACTGGAATCGACTTTATTAATAATTAGAAAAGAGGATGTCCCAACAATGGGTGGGCATCCTCTTTTTTTACTTATTTGGTTTTTTCAATTCTACCTTAATATCGCCTTCAATGTAATTTGGATATGCCAATAATTCGAGCTCTAGTGGATTCTTATAGTCGGTAGTATCAAAATCTAGTGTCCAATGACTTTCCAATTTTCCTGAATCATAAAACATTGAGGTAGATGGAGAACTTATCGATTTTCCATTGGCGTCTTGTATTATGCTGGTTAAACTAAAATTGTTATTTACATCTTTGGCCTGTGTTAAGAAGAAATCAGCGTGAGTTTTACTAGACTCACCTAATTGCAATCTTCCATCACGTGGACTGTTCAATAAAATATTTTTTTCAGTATCTACAACAACAATTGCTTCATCTTTATTAAGTGCCTGTAATTTATTTATACGTAAGTATAGTTCTTTTGGTTTTTCAAAGTAATTGCTTTGTACGTATATAATTTGTTCTAACTCTCCTACTTCACTTCCAGAAATTCCACTTCTAGAACCCCAAATCTCTCCATTTTCATCTTCTAAACGTAAATCCGGAAATTGGAGGATTTTTTTCGAGTTATTTGGATTTATTGAAATTCGAACATCTACACGGCGAGGATTGATCGTTACTTCTTCAATCGTAAACTTTTGATTTTCAATTTCTACTTCTTTCTTTAATACAAAATTAATGCTCGGTTTAACATTTTCGGGAACAGTAAACGGAATAATATATTCTATTTCCTTTCCTTCATTCTCGATTGTCATCACGAGTGAAAATGATAAATCATTAAACTTCGTTGGCTTTTGAAAATGAAAATCGATTGTATTACTCAACTCTTTAACAGCTTGATCATTAGCTGAGATACTAAAAGAACTACTTGGCGAAATAATTTCGTCGTTCCTTAATTCTACATTTCCAACCCGAACATTCTGTATGGCTTCTTCAGAATTAACGGTATAAAAAACATTCATCCCCGATTCATCTAGGATGACACCGTCAATGGTTAGTGTTAAATCTTCCTTGGTTTGAGAAGCATTAATTTCTTGGTAATAGTCATTTTTAATAGCAGACGTTAAGCCCTTATCATAGTGAATCATTGCAACAATTTTTTCCAGTCCAGGTATAGATGAAACCGCATTTGCAAAAGTTGGAGACACTCGAATGAATGTGGCCAATGTAATCATGAGAAGTGCAGTTGCTGCAAGCATTCCATAATTTCGTATTTTTCTCTTTTTCTTCTTCACTTTTTCAAGCTTTGCACGTTCATAGCCTTGCCCAATTGCTCCGTCCAGCTGTTCGGTAGGAATACTGATGTGTTCAAGCTGACGTCGAAGTTCTGCCAATTTCTCTTCCTCGTTTTCAAACATGATCCACTTCCCCTTTCTCCGTCAGATGTTGGCGCAACGTTTTCAAGATTTTGTGAAGACGGGATTTGACGGTTCCCTCAGGTATATTTTCTATCACCGCAATGTCCTTAATCTTTGTATTTTGAAAATATTTCATATACACCAATTGCTGCTCCTGCTCTGATAACTTATTTAAGGCTTCCTGCAATTCAAATTGAACCAAATCATTATTAACGGATATTTCATTAATTAGTTCAGAATTTGAGAAACGCTTTTTCTTTTTCAATTGATCTTGGCAATAATTCATCATGATACGAGTCAGCCATGTATTAATGTAGCAAGGTTCTTTGACTGTATGAATTTTTTTATATGCTCTGTAGGTGACTTCCTGCATGGCTTCCAGCGCATCATGTTCATTTCTTAAAAAAGCGAATGCTGTCCGGTACAATGCTTCTTTATTGAATTGCATTACAAGCAGGAATGATTCATCATCTCCAGCAATTGCCCGTTTGACGATTTCAATTTCCCCCAAATCGACCCCTCATTTCAACCTCTGTTATGTATTAGACATCGTACTGTCGAAAAAGTTCATTAACAATAAAAAAACCTGCCACTTTATCGTAGTGGTCAGGCAGATGGTACACAAGATGTATTTTAGGAAGCTAAGAGTAATGACTTATCGATTTTTTCTCTCTTTGTTTCTTTGCACATTTCTCAACCATATTATAAGCTTTCCTAACCGATGTTTTGATACGTAATCGGAATATACTTTCACATGATCTCCCCCAAAACCAATTTACTGTTGCATGTCCATTTTTAAACCAACAACTCAGCCAAGCTCACTGCTTGCTCGTCGAATTAGTTAAAACTTGTGTAGATGGCTTAAATAACAAATTTCTTTTCTTGATACTGCTGACATGAGTGAAACCTAATTGTTGAAGATGTTTCGTAGTCACTTCATCTTTCTTTGTGGTATGAAGAAAAATGTCCTGAACTCCATTATCTTGCCGCAAAAATGAACATACACTCGACAACTTATGAATTTGCCATTCTGCAATATACGCACTGTTTTTTGGCAACTCCTGCAAGTAATCAACTTCATCTACACGTATAACATTTGGATGAACCCAAAACATCGAAACATTGGCATCACCATAGGGGGTAAACCCATTATAAAACCATTTATTCGTTTGCTTCAGGTCGTGATGTCGTTTTCGTGCTTCGGGATAGATAAGCATTTGATAATCCAGCGAATCTTCAGTACCTTGCTTTTGTTGATAAATCTCGACCGATTTCTTCGAATAAATTTTACCAACTTGGCTGCGAAACGCTTTTACCCACTCCCTGAAGCTAGCATTCCGAAAAAAATGCAGATTTTTTCCAAGAAACTCATTTTTAAATAACAATACTTTATAGTTCTTCTTTAAAATTTCTTTTACATACCCCTTACCTTTGATCAGTTGGAAGACCATTTGAGTTTGCCATTCATTAGAAGAAAACAAGAAATTGTTCGTGTAGTCTACTCCCGTATTCCAGTCGAACTTATATGGCTCGTAGCCAATGCTCAAGTCATAAATTCTCAAATCATTATTTTGGCTTCTAGTGATTAATTCTTTATCGAGGATTGTTCCAGGTCCATAAAGGCTGTAGTCAGGATCGTGCCCGTTCAAATAACCGACATGTCGACCTCTGCACTTAAATACGTAAGAGAACGCAATCATTTGATCATCCAAATATAAGCCTTCCACTTTTGCTTTCATCGGTCCATCTTCACAGTTTAATAAAGCACTGTAAAACATCTGATGTTCTTCATCCGTGAAATTGGTCTCGTCCATCTTTCTCCATCGCTTATCATGTAGCGTAAAAACTTGTTCGATTTCATCTGGACTGCTAGTCATTACTTTTGGATGACCTAAATAACGAAGTCTCTTTTCCCTGCGATTGAGACCGTGAATTTTACTTCTTTTTTTCAAGTAATCTTCGAGATTGAGCGTGTCCGTTTTCACGAAAGGCGTAACAATTGAAAATATGGTGGGTTCACACTTTCTTCTAGCCAGATACAAACTCAACATATTGGTTGTAGGACTGCTTGACAATAACCCATGTAAATTAAAGATGCATTTCGGCATCGACTCCATTAATTCATCGAAAACATATTGAATCACTTGTTCTCTTTCATCATCGTATACGACGATATCCATGTAATGCGCTTCACCACGCCCGAGGAACTCAATGACGGTCGACTTCATCATGTGAGTGATTTGCAAAGGGAAAAAGGCAATCACGTTATCTGCTTTTTCTACGACGATAATTTCGACTCCCCGATTGCGCCCAAGGTATTTCCACCAATTCTCTATCCATTGAAATTCAATGAATGGGTTATCGTTCTGATTGATATCCAAAATGTGATCCCACATTTTCTGATAAGGTTTCAATTGCTCCAATGACCGGATATGGTAAACCTTCATTAATTTCTCCCTTCTATTATCAGTTGATATTGAATGGTTTCGAGGAAATAAATGAGAAACTTCCGATTGCTTAAGAATTAATCTGAGAGGCTTGGACTATTTACAGTCGCTCAAGTCGCACTTTTTATAAGAGGCGATATGAGATTATATTCAGCCAAGGACCTTATACAGAACCTTTTTATGAACAACAAAAAAACACGTCTTTCGAAATGAATCGAAAGACGTGGTTAATGATGGGTAAATCCATCTACATTTAAATGAATCATGTAAATGGAAACGGCGTGGCCGCTACCCCCTTATAACAACGTAATTGTCTGTAAATGCCGTTGTTCTATTTGATTAATACAATGCATAGTTTGAGAGGTTATTTGATGTTTTCTCATGTTCAAAACATCACTCCGTTTACTTTTCCATTATCTTCTAAGTCTTAGGTCTTAGAAAAACATAATTCTAAGGATCAATGTGGAAGAGACTCCTTTTTTTTACAATGAAGATGTAACTGAAAAGATGGTAAGAAGGGAGCACATAGTTTGAATTAAGTTTTTGTAAAATTTAATAAAAGTCTGATTTTTCGTTTTGCATTTATAGTATATTTCTTTTGATATCAAATTTGTAATTTTATGGAGGGAAATTGTTATGTCGATATTTACCAAGTGGGCTTTTCGAAACAGGGCTGCTGTCGCTGTATTAACCATTTTAATATTGGTGATAGGTATTGTCAGCTATTTTAGATTGCCTATGGAATTTTTACCATCTGCGGATAATCCGCAAGTCACCATTATTTCCGTAGGTCAGGGAACTGACTCCAATACGATGGAATCAGAAGTAACCTATCCGATTGAAAGAGCTGTTGCAGGATTGAATGGAAAAACATCTGTCTATTCTACAACAGGAGATGGATTTTCAAAAGTAGACCTGTTTTTCGAGGCAGGATATGATATGAAACAAGCCAAACAGGATGTACAAGATGCGTTAAGTAATGTAGCTTTGCCGCACTATATATCCAAGCCAACCATATCACAGCTTAATACATCTATGATTCCAATTGCTAACATTGCTGTCACCTTTGAAGAAGGTGTGACTACAGAAAATGTGGATTTTGCTCGTGAAGAGCTTCAATCTCTTTATCAAGAAATCAAAGGTGTTTCCAGTGTAGATCTATATGGGATTACAGATTCCGTCATTTCCGTGAATATTGATGATGAAAAATTGGCTGAAAATCAAATTTCTCTTCAAGCAGTTATGGGCATTCTTAATGGTCAAAATACTGCTGTAGCTGTTGGTGAAAAGATTATTGACGGAAAAACAAGCAATATTAAAGTAATCGGTGATTTAACAAGCATTGAAAAACTAAAAGGTTTAACTGTTGCACCCAGTGTGACGCTTGGAGATATTGCAACAATTGAAGAAACAAGAGATGCAAATTTCATAAGCCGATTCAATGGAAAGGAAAGCCTAGATATTAGCATCACAAAGGATAGCCAATCCAATGCGGTGACTATTAGCAAAGAAATTGAAAAAGTAACAAAGAAAATCAATGAAAAGTATGATCAGCAGGAATCTGTTATTTATATTTCCTCTGCTGATATGGTTCAAAATTCCGTTCATACTATGATAAAAGAAGTTCTTCTTGGTGCACTATTTGCAACAATCGTCATTATGGTTTTCCTGCGAAATATCCGTTCTACTTTTATTACCATAATATCGATTCCTCTATCCCTGTGTTTCACACTATTCCTTCTGTCTTGGTCTGGTGTGACATTGAATATCTTAACGCTCGGTGGTGTCGCTGTTGCAGTTGGACGCCTAGTTGATGACAGTATTGTCGTCATAGAAAATATTTTCCGGAAAATGCAAACAGAGAAATTCTCAGTTCAAATGGTTATTGACGCAACGAAGCAAGTAGGGGTTGCTATTACTGCCTCTACATTAACAACAGTAGCCGTTTTCTTACCTATGAGTTTACTGAATGGTGGACTTCAAGAATTTCTTTTACCATTCGCTTTAACCGTTACTTATTCCTTGCTAGCATCCTTGATTGTCGCGTTGACTGTTGTTCCGTTAATGAGTGCGGGATTATTAAAGAATACAAAGCTTCCTGAACATAAACCAGCTGTTCGTTTTCCAAAAGTAGTTACTTGGTCCTTGAATCATAAATGGATTGTTTTCTCGATTTCCATCCTCCTATTCATCGGATCCATAGGCACTTACTTTTTCATTCCAAAAGGTGCAGTTGACAGCTCCTCTGCTGACTATGTCCTGACCACGCTGAGTTACCCGAATGATACGCCAGTGGAAGAAGTAAAGGAAAAGACAATTGAATTTGAATCATCCATTCGAGATATGGATGAAGTGAAACATGTGTTTTCACAGGTAGGTTCTCCAGCTGAAGCTGCTCAATATGGCTATGTTGGATCACCGACAGAAGCGTCCTTCAGTATTTTATTAGACGATAAAAATGATACAGACTTCATAGTGAAAGAAATGTTAAAGAAAAAGGATCAATATCCTGATGCCATTCTAGAAGTAACTACAGCCTCCTTTATGATGGGAGGAGCAGGTACAAATATCACCATTGATGTAGTCGGTGAAAATTTAGCAGACCTTGAAGAAGTGGCAACCAATATTAAAGAAAAAGTGCAAAACATTGAGGGTGTCGAGGAAGTATCGACCAATCAAGACGAGAAGAAAACTGTACACTACCTTGTTGTAGATCCAACAAAAGGAAATACTGAGCAAATCGCACAGCAGTTGGGTGTGATGTTAAATAAAACACCAATTGGAACGATTAGTTTAGATGACAAGCAGAAAACTGTATTCCTGGAACCGCTCCTGGATACGGAGACACCTGAAGACTTGGAGAATATACCAGTCATGACCGATTCCGGCCTTGTACCAGTATCATCCATTGCTACTTTACAAAGTGAAGAGCTTTCAACCAACCAGTTTCATAAAGATGGGGATGCCTACCTTCGTGTTACAGCATCAGTTGATCCTGCAAAGCTTTCTGAAATCTCAAAAACAATCAATCTAGAGATTTTCGGCGATCAAAAAGACAATAAAGGCATGGATCTACCAGATAATGTTGAGGTTCTAGTAGGTGGATCAAGTAGCCAACAGGCAGATGATTTTACAGATTTATTTCTAATAATGCTTGTTTCGATCGGAATAGTATTTTTAATTATGGTCATCACATTTAAGTCGATCAAAGCACCAATCGCCATTCTTTGCTCCCTTCCACTTGCTGCGATTGGCGCAATTTTAGGAATCCTCATCAGTGGAATTCCAGTTGATATCACAGCACTACTAGGAGCATTAATGCTAATTGGTATCGTCGTAACAAATGCCATAGTCCTTCTAGACCGAGTAAAACAAAATGAACAAAAAATGATTATACGTGATGCTCTAGTGGAAGCGACAGCAACAAGGATGAGACCGATTTTCATGACTGCAATTGCAACCATCTGTGCGATGCTTCCACTGCTACTAAAACAGGCCGAAACAGGAAGCTTAGTATCACAAAGTCTAGCTATTGTTGTAATTGGTGGGCTTGCCTTGGCAACCGTGCTGACCCTAATCGTTATTCCTTGTATGTATGAATTGCTTTACTTTAGAAAATCTAAGAAACAGCGCATGAATCAAACAACTGACCAAGATATTTCAGTATGAAATTAATATTACCAGTCACACTATCCACTATTATGTGAACAATAATGAATGTAGATAGCGTGAGACAAATAGAACGCCTTTAAGTTGAAAACGGGTATTGAATACCTGAACCAACTTGGAGGTGTTTTCTATTAGTAAAAGAATAATTTAATATATCCCAAACCATTATGTACAAAACAAAAAAACACGTCTTTCGAAATGAATCGAAAGACGTGTTTGATGGTGATTAAATCCAACAATATGAATCATGTAAATGGAGACGGCGGGAATCGAACCCGCGTCCAGAAACTCCAACACTTAAGCTACATGTATCTTGACTATTGAGGTTTCGCGCAGCACTATGCCGACAAGCGGGTGTCATGTACGCTAACTTGGAAATCTCTTGCTGACATCCATACTTTATATTTAAACAATTTTATTATTGGGGTGTAATACATCATTTACGAACTTGGCTATAAACCATCTTAACCACAATATACCATGTCTATTTAAAATAAAAAGAGAATCTTTTAAATTTAGATTCTCCTTTTACTATATTTATTCTATTCTCTACTATTCCCATTCAATTGTTGCTGGTGGCTTGCTCGTAATATCATAAAGCACTCGGTTGATGTTCGGCACTTCATTGACGAAAAACCTTGCTATTTCGATATTCCTACCACAAAGAAGTATTTCTTCTATAAAATATACAATTCAATTATTTACGCTATTTCTGTAACTCAATAGTAGCAGGTCAATTACCTTTTTATCAAGATTAAGTACCGCTTTGTGCAAATAAATTAGCTCCTGCTTAAAACATAAAAAAATAACCGTCTACAAAATTTACAGTGTACAATACATAGAGTAAACACTGGTGATCTCTCAATAAGAACTAAAAGGAGTAATATAATGGATAAAACAACTTTAGAAGCAAGAGGACTAACATTAGAAAAATATTTAAATATTTCATATGGACTTATGCAGATTCCGTTTACCCAAAGACCTTATGAATGGGGTAAAGTTCAAATTTCAAGGTTGTTCTACGATTTTTGTAATGTATATGAAAATAAAGCTGATCAACATATATTAAATTTCATAACGCTTTATAAAGAAAAAGATAATATTAATATTTTTGATGGACAACAAAGAAGTGTGTCAATTTATATAATTCTATGTGCGATATTAAATAAAATGAGAAACCTACCAGATGCAGATTTAGAGTTTATTGATGGAGTAATTGAAAACTATATAGTTAAAAAGAATTTTAGAACAAAGCAAATTCAGTACAAATTATCTTTCGAAAAAGAATCAACCAATGTTTTTTTTAGAGATTATATAATTTCTGGAAAAGAAATCCCAAATGATTTATTATTAAATGATCAAGAAAAAGCTATAAAAACGAATTACAATGAAATTTCAAATTTAATTGATAAGTCATTTGGTAAGTTGAATCTCAGCTCAACATTAACAAATTTAATCAGTGCTATATTAGACGACGTGTATTTAATTGTCTTAGAAACATCTAGTGAAGATGTTGCAAACCAAATGTTTGAAACTTTGAATAATACAGGTAAAAAAATAGCGGACTTTTATGTACTTAAAAACCAGTTAGTACGTCTTTTAGGTGAAAAAACTATGGCGAGAGATTGGGATTCAATTGAAGACAATCTAGATGGAATAAGTAAAAATAAGTTTCTTACAGCTTATGTGTCTGTTTTTAACGGAAAAACCTCTGAAAGCAATATTTTTAAAGCAATTGAAAAATCAGAGAAACTTGTTAGCATTAGTAAAGCTGTTAATACTCTTTTGGAATTAAAACTCGCTTCGGAAAGATATTCATTTTTACAATCTCCTAGAATGCGTCAGTCAACTGATAAAGTTGCATTAAAAAGATTTGAGAATTTAGTTGAAACCTTAGCAATGGCTTCAGCAAATCAATATAAATCTGTAATATTAGCGATGGAATTAAAGAACTACAAATTATCTGAAATAAATGAGGTATTATCTGAAGTATTAAAACTTCATATTAAAAATATGTTCATTTCTCAAGAGTCTGCAAATAGTCTAGAACATTTTTATCCAAATTTGGCTAAAGATATTTATAATATGAAATATGAATTAGATGGAATAATTAATCAAATAAAAGGTGAGATGATTAGTAATTCACTTCTGAAACATAAGTTTGTGGCAAGAACTATTAGGACTGATACAGAGAAAAAAATTATTAGATACATTTTAAGAACAATTTATAATTATGAAAATAGTAATGAAGTAGTAATATTTGAAAACGCTCAACATGTAAGTTTAGAACATATTTTACCTCAAAATCCTGATTCAAATAGCAATTGGATTAATACCTTCCCAAGTGAAGAAACAAGAAATTTGTATACACATTATATTGGGAACATGACTTTATTATTAGGAACAAAAAATAGTAGTGCTGGAAACGATGATTTTGATCTAAAAAAATTGAAGTACATTCAAAGTAACATTTCTCAAAATAAAGATATAGCAAATAATTTACTTTGGGATAAACAAGCAATTGATAGTAGGAATGTAAAATTGTTTGAAACTTTCATTAAAATCTGGTGAAGGGAATTAGGAACCAATTTTTCCAGTGTATTGAAGAAAAGAAAGTTGATAAATTCAACTTTCTTTTTTCTGTAATTATTACATTATTTTTCTATGTTCGTATGTCACTTATTACGAAAATAGAACGTTTGGAAATTCTTCATTATAATCAAATTCTTCATCGAATAATGCATCAGAAAAAGTTTTAATTTGAGAATTGTGTATTTTTGCCATACGATGTCCATTACATTGGCTATTATCATTAATTCCTTTATAAATAATTAATAGTTGATCTTTTGAGAAATGACTTAGATTTGGTTTAATGTAATTTTCAAAGTTATTACTTGCCATATCAAAATAGGTACTAAAAGTGAAATACTTTATTAGAAAATCGTAATAAACATCTACGCAATCATGTTCTTCAGCCCACCCAAAAAGAAGAATTTCTTCAATTTTTGATATATCAAATGAAGGATATTCACTACCAAACAGGTCTTGCTCTAGAGAAATAAAATGCTCACTCATACTTTGACTTAAAAATGGAGCTTTAATTCTTAATGTCCAATTTGTATTTGCTTTCTCTTTTAACTTCGTCTTACCGTGATCTTCAAGAAGTTCATATATTTCTTTATTATGACCTATTAGAGCAAACAATCTTTCAAATGTATCGATATCAACGATTTCGAATTTACTAAAATGAGTAGCATTATCTTTTATAAATGGGTTCAATTGTGATTTGTATTTTTTATAAAGAATTTTAATTGTTCTATAATTAATCATTCTGTTCATCTTACACTCTTCACTTTGACATTTAAAAGTAATACTCCAAAGTTGTCTAAATATTCTTGTTATTACGTGCTCATTAATATTTCTTAAGTATCTTGAATCCAAATGTTTTTCCAAGGTAATATCATTTATGAAAAAATCTCGATGTTGAGATAAATCTTCAAGTATAGTTTCAAAAACTTTAGTAGACATTACAGCACTTTTTGTAAGTATACCTTCAAGCATATTTCTCATCAAAGATCTAACTGTTTCTTTATTAGGGCTTATTAGTAAGTCTTCTTTAGATAATACGGGATGGGCAGACAAATGCCTTTGAGTCCTTAAATAATACAAGTTTGCTTTATCAATTGGTTCTAACAAAAAGGTTCGTTCTTCAATTTCTTTTAACAGTAATACTTCCCATTCCCCACTTTCTGGTTTGTCAGTTTTCACTTTCTCAACTTTTTCCAGAATACTTATTGCCGTTGAATCTTCATATGAATCTTTTAATTCTTTAAGTTTATAAATTAAATCGCATATAACTACAGAGTAAAGCATTACCACTGCAGAACGGTAACTCCCAATAACGTATGATTGCATCACTTCTTTAAAGTATTCTCTTGATTTGTGATGTGTGATCATTTCAACGTTTTGTTCGATTGAATACTGCGACATTTAATTATTCCTCCATTTTTATAATTACAAAGTATTAGTGATTTTATTCAATGCCCATTTTCTTTCAATAAAAATTTAAATATCTGCTTTTGTGTTAAATGGAATGGAATAGCACCCTTGGATGAGTGAGCTGTATGATATTACCTCTAAGCCACCAGCAACGATTTCAATTCATGTAATTCTTGTCCTCAATTGTAGCTGGTGAACCCCTATATAACAACGGTATTATTTTGAATAATGGCTATGTCGTTTCAATGTCAAAATCAATTAGTGAGGAATGGATATCTGATGACGAGTTTTTTGTCACCGAATCTGAAATTTAGGAGAATAATAAACTCTATCATCAATTGAAAAAAAGAACTTCGAATAAGAAAAACATAGGGAGATTTTAGTCTTCCTATGTTTTCATTCATATTATTTATCTGTTTGTTTTTGCTTTTTTTTCAAATACTCCGCACGTATTTTTTCAAGTTGCTGCTTTTTATCAAATTTGGCAGGCTTGTGTTTTTCATGATACTTTGCCACAGCCACCTGACCTTTGGTATCCAATTGATATTTCCCCACTTTGTTCACCTACTTTTCTTGTCTTTAAAGAGAATCTATTCAACAAATATAATATACCTTATTTTACTGAAGTAAACCTTTTTACTTTATTAGTGTACTGCCTAACATTGCATATATCAGTAAAAACTTATTATGTGAACTCTACTCCATATTCATAAGCCTTCATTTCACAACAACTCCAAACACTTTGTAATTTTATTTAGTAAGTTCAACTTCTTTATCCAGCCCAGTTTAAATCCTTATCATCAATCTAGTGGAAATGAGAACTTTTTTCCAATCATATATATATCCCCTATCCTCCACTACTATTCTCTTAAAATACTATCACACATCAAATTTAGAAAAACCTGTAAATTGGTACGATATGTATGTTCCAACAAATTCTTCTATTCTTAAATTTATTTTCTTTTAAAAAGTTGGTCTGAATTATAGTCAATTGTTATTGATGGTTTGTAAGAAACAATAATAAAAAAACAAACTATTAAAAGGTGGAAAAAAAGCCACGATCACCGAGTCGTCCTCGGTAATCGCGGCTTTTTATATCTTCATGAATCGAATTCAATCAAATGAATACCTTTATGGAGCTTCAGATCAATAGTTAAGCTTCTATATTCTTTTTACTAGAGTCGTAGATCCTAAGATTTCATAGTAACTACTGAACCTTCTTTACGTTCTTTAGCATACTCAGCTGTAGCTGTGAACAGTACATCAGAAGAAGAATTCAGTGCAGTTTCACAAGAATCTTGAACAACACCGATGATAAAACCAACACCAACTACTTGCATTGCAATATCATTTGGAACTCCAAATAAATTACATGCTAGTGGGATAAGCAATAGTGATCCGCCTGCAACACCTGATGCACCTGCTGCAGAGATTGCTGCTACAACAGAAAGCATAAGTGCAGTCACAAAATCAACTTCAATACCAAGCGTATTTACTGTTGCAAGAGTTAGTACAGCAATTGTTACGGCTGCACCAGCCATATTAATTGTAGCACCTAGAGGGATTGACACTGCATAAGTATCCTCATCTAAGCCTAGTTTTTCACATAATTTCATATTTACCGGAATATTTGCAGCTGAACTACGTGTAAAGAATGCCGTAATACCACTTTCTCTTAAAACCATTAAAACAAGTGGATAAGGATTTTTTCGCGTATAGATGAATACGATTAACGGATTCACTACAAGTGCAATAAACAACATACATCCAACTAGAATTAAAATTAATCTACCGTAATCAAGTAAAGCAGAAAGACCACTTGTTACAATTGCACTAAATACAAGCCCCATAATACCAAGCGGTGCTAAATTAATCACCCATTGTACAACTTTAGTAATTGCATCTGAAAAATTACCTAACATGTCTTTCGTATTTTGATTCGCATTTTTTAATGCAATCCCAAGAACGATTGCCCACATTAATATACCTAGATAGTTAGCATTTACTAATGCATCAATTGGATTAGCAACTACGTTAAATAGTAATGTTTGAATAACTTCAACAATACCTTCTGGTGGAGATATGTCTTCTGCTCCTGATGTCAGTGTTAATGTAACTGGGAACATAAAGCTTGCAACTACAGCGACAGCCCCAGCTAGGAATGTACCAATAGCATAAAGACCAAGAATCGATTTCATATTCGTTTTCTTACCACTTTTATGTACGGCAATCGCATGCATCACTAAGAATAATACTAATATTGGTGCAACTGCCTTTAATGCACCGACAAATAAAGAACCGAAAATGGAGATCCAACTTGCGGCTTTAGGAACCGTTAAAGCTAAGATAAGACCGACAATAATACCGATCATAATCCTTTTTACTAGGCTCACTTGATTCCATTTAACAAATAAATTCTTCATTCTACTACCCCCAAAAATTTTCTTAAAACACGCATAAAAAACGCACAATCACTTCTCCTCGTTAAAATAATGTGTACTTATTTTAACTTTAAATAGACTGATATTTTATTCTATCACAAATTTTTAGAATGTTATATCGATTTTTTTTGTTATCTTTTGGGATATCTTATGAAAACCGTCCTTGTATTAGCTGCAATTTTGGGAGCATATGGACAAGGCAGGGACATCAAATAACAAAAAAGCCACAATCCTGAATTATCCTCAGCAATTGTAGCTTTTATAATTCATAGTGTGTGCTCGCTGTGTAAGAAACAAAAAAACAACTCTAAGTAAGAGTGGATCTATCTGTTTGCAACCCCGTTATTCAAGGTTCATTAATTCATTTAATTTGTTTCCCAACAGAGGAGATCTTTCGCCTAAAAGCATTTTCCCTATCTTACCTTCCTCCGAGAAGATTGCCTTGCCAGTCATTTCGTAAAGTGTTTTCTCTTCGTTTGGAGTTTCAATAGCGACTTGAACCGTAAAATCGTATTGATTGCTTGCATTTTTATTATCGCTTTGTTTCACTTCCATCTCTTCGACGCTCATTTGATAGTCTGCATCTGAAAAATGGTAATGGTGTGCGATTATCACAAAATTGTCTAATCCATTTTTAGTGAAATACGGCTCATATTTATTCATGAGATAAGAATGCATTTCTTCAAATTTTTCTTGGCCCTCTTTTTCCCATAAACGAGTGTATTCTTTATCGGGACCTGTAAATTCCTGTTCTAGAACAGCTTCAACAGTCTTTACGTTTATATCCTCAGATTTAGTTGGTTCTTCTGGTTCGATTGACTGATTTTCCTGAGTACATCCCGCTACTAATAAACAAGTGATAACGAATGTCACTAATAACAACATGGTTAACTTTTTGGCGGAAAGTTTTCTGAACGATGTGTTAATCATTATTATTCTTCTCACAATTTGTATGCTTATAATTAATTTACGGATATATATAGTAAAAGTTACAAAATATTTAAATTTTTTACTTAACCTAGATTCTACGTATGGTTAATGGTATTGAACTAACCAGCCGTGTTAGTTAAGTAAATTCTCTTCACAATTTCTGTATTTATAAACTATTCGTAATTTAAAATAAATTGAAACTCGATAAAATAGCAAAAACGCCAAAACCCTTATGTATCAAGGATTTTGACGTTCATTGAATCTCCATGAAATTAAATTATGGAGAAGGCGGGTCTTGAAATGAAATTATAGAAAAGTGCTGAAATACCAGTATTTCCAACGATTTTTCAGCACCTAATAGGGTACACCGTCCTATACGCGAATTGGAAATAATAAAGACACCTGATTTTTTAGACACAAAAAACCTCCTAATCATAATTAATTTAGAAGGTTCTTTGGTAATCTTTACAGTAAGAAGAGAATGGAGATAAAATATTAAAATTCGTATCCCGTTCTTATACCTACTCACTGAAAAGGTTTATTTGACGTCCTTTTATGTCCCAGGAATTACTTATAAGTATTCGCTGGGATGTTGCTTTTATTAGGGTTTTGGATGACACTTTCTCTAACTATAGGATAAAACTCACAATAATCGCTGATAATATGCTCACTAACGTTGCTCCGTATAAAAGTTTCAAGCCGAATCGTGCTACAACGTTTCCTTGTTTTTCATGAAGACCTTTTACAGCACCTGAGATGATGCCAATTGAAGAGAAGTTTGCAAATGAAACAAGGAAAACTGAAATGATTCCGATTGATCGTTCACTCAGATTTGACGCTAATTCATTTAATGATAGCATCGCTACAAATTCGTTTGTAACTAGTTTGGTAGCCATAATACCGCCTGCTGTTACTGATTCTGAAACAGGGATACCCATTAAAATCGCAAATGGAGCAAAGACATATCCAATAATCGCTTGGAACGTGACTCCAAATATCATATCAAATAAGTTATTTACTCCTGCCATTAGTGCAACGAATCCAAGTAACATCGCCGCAACCACAATTGCAACCTTGAATCCATCCATAATATATTCGCCAAGCATTTCAAAGAAGCTTTGTTTTTCTTCTTGCACAACAAGGAGATCTTCTTCTTCGGTTACAGAGTAAGGATTAATGATTGAAGAAATGATGAATCCTCCAAATAAATTAATCACGATTGCAGTTACGACATATCTCGGTTCAATCATCGTCATATAAGCTCCGACAATAGACATCGATACAGTAGACATCGCTGACGCACTTAGTGTATATAGACGTTGAGGGGATAATTGTCCAAGCTGTTTTTTCACAGTAATAAATACTTCAGATTGTCCAACAATAGCGGATGCTACTCCATTGTAAGATTCCAATTTACCCATGCCGTTTACTTTACTGATTGCCCATCCAAGCCATTTCATAATGAAAGGAAGAACCTTAATGTGTTGTAGAATTCCAATCAGAGCCGAAATGAATACGATTGGAAGTAAAGCAGTTAAGAAGAAAGGAGCTTGTCCTTCATTCGCAATGCCGGCAAATACAAAATTGATTCCTTCATTAGCGTAATCTAATAATTTTGTAAACACGGCTGCGATTCCCTCTATAAGAATCAATCCAAATTTGGTATTCAGTAATGTAAAAGTTAATATTAACTGAATAATGATCATCTGGATAATTGGTCTTATCTTTATTTCTTTACGATTGTTACTTGCAACCCAGGCAAGACCCAGAACAACAATTAAGCCTACGATTGAGATTAAATAATTCATTTAATGCCTCCACAAAGTTGTATTATTAAAAGGTTAAACGTCTGACCATTAAACTTACTTAATAAGTATACATTTATAAGTTATCATGTCCATATACTATTTATTAAATGTTACCTATGTTGATAAAGGAATATTATATTTTAGGATTGCGGTTCCCCATTTTTGTAACAATTTGACCGCCATTCATTTGCAGCCTACCTTCAAGTCTAAATTTATAAGGACCAATTATCTCCGCTTGAAGGCAAGATAACGCAAACAAAAAGCAGATAATAAAACAGACGACAAATAAAGTTGTCTGTTTTTTATTGTGTACATTTTTTCAACATATTTCCTAAAATGGAACCAAAGGATGGTGAACATAATGAATGTACTATTTTTCTTGATGGGCATTATCGGGATGATATTAGGAATAGTTTTCGATGCACACGTTACGAAGAAAGCAAAAGAAGAAGCAATACTGAAGTTCGCCAGCTACATCGAAATGTAGTGGATGACTACGCTTTGACTACGTTTTTGACGCTGTTCGGTTAATGCTCATTGAAACTAGATGATATAGACAAAAAGAAAAAACCCTTGAATACTACCAAGGGTTTTGACACTGTATGAAATCATATGATTTCGTAATATGGAGACGGCGGGTCTTGAATTGGAAAATCAGAAAAGTGCTGGAATACCAATGTCCTAATTAGATGATTTTAGATATTATTTCTTCTAACATACATTTCATATGATATATGTGAAAAATAGAACGATTAAGTAATTTTCCAAGTATCATTTAAGCTAATTAAAACTTAACACTAATGTTGCTTTCTCATAAACATTTGGTAAGTCGTTTCTAATCTCGTAAGGTGAAAAGTAAATAGTTGATTCATCATCTATTCGTTTTTCAATATTATTTTTCAAACCAATTTTATTACCATTGTTCAATTTGATAACCTCTTCCTTCTCACACCATTCCGCAAACGATTTGCCGTTGTGTAATTCAAAAGCTTCTATAAGAGGTAGCAAATATTTATATTTCGATTTCCAATCATAGACAACAGTCTCTCCAAAAGTTAAATAATTAAATAGCTCTAATGCTAAATGTCGATTCATTTGAGCATGTTTCATTTGATTTTGATAATTTCGCAAACACTTATAACACGAACCATCACAATCATTTGGACAACTTTTTAAAACACTGAATACCTCATTTTTGATATCTTCTATTCTCTCTCCAGCAACATACGAATATCCCGCTCCGCCAGATAAATTATCAAATAAATAAAGATCTACGTTATAACTACCATCTTCTAAAACTTTAATACGATGCCCTACAGTTAACTCTTGTGGGTCTATATCTAAAACTCTACTTGTTGCTAATACAAAAGCTACTCCTAACGTAACAAAAGCATCCTCAGCCCATTGCTTAGAGAAATCGAAATCGATATGTTGACCTAATATTAGTCGAATCAGAAGTAGATCTGTTTTAAAATCGTTTCCTAAAAATACTTCCACCATATTCCCTACACATCGTGAATCACTTGTAGATCGAACTTTAAATGGCTTTTCATGCTTGGTTTGTTCTTCAAATTTACCTTTTCTAGATACGGCCTTAATGTAGCCACAATCTTCGCAAATAGCAAATCCACTTTTTCCATCAATCCCCTTATTAGTTACAATTAATTCTTGATCCGCTCCATGCGCAGACAGCATAAACTTTGCACCTGGAATTAAACCAAATTTAAAAACCTCTTCATTATTAGGTACAAGTTGTGGGGTACTGGCATAACTAAAATTTTGAACTTTATCTCCCTTTCTCACTTCTCTTCCCTTTTCTGGAGAAAAACCTAATGGACGAATATATGGCTTTACTAGTAAGTTAGATTTACATATTGGACAATCCCTGTTCCCTTCATCATGAATAGTGACATAATTACAATTTACGCAGTATAACATTTTATTTTCAGTAAGATTCACTTCCGTAAAGGGTTGCTCAGGATTTTTTGCAAATGGATTATAAATACCACCAATACGATACGTTTTCTTATTCACAACTATTTGTCTGCCAGGTGCATATTCTCCTAACGCACGGTTTAAATCTAACTGTGGGCGTTGATCAATTACAATCTTCTTTTTATTCGAATCCCATTTCTGAATATATAAGCTTGTTAAATTGCGCGGGAACGCATATGTTGGTAAGAAACCATAATTAAATAAAAATGATAAAAACTGTGAATCCGGATGTTTCTCTACCTCTAAATCTTCTTCAATACTTCTATAATATTGGTTTAAATTCGATTCTATGGAATCATAAACATCTTGTAAATTTTCTCCTAAGCAATCTGCTGCCTCCTTGATTAATTTCCATTTCCCTTCAATATTAGATGCTGCTTCATCAGGGACAATCGCAAATATTTCAGGGAGATCTATAAATTTTTTATTGACTTGTCGCCCTAACCATTCTTCAAAGCTATTTATATCAAAGGGACTGTTAAAACTAAAGAAGTCTACTGTAAGTCCTAATGACTCTATGATGTTACTTAAAGCTTGCTCTCCTTCTTTTGCATATTTATGAAAATATGTTTGTATCATAAAAGCATTTAAATGTCTCGTAATAATTTTTTTATTATCAATGTAAATAAGTGCCTCTCTTGTATCACCACTTATAATATGTTGTGGATTTTCAAAGTAATATGCATCATGCGGTCCATTCTGAGAATAAGTTACAACTGTAGATAGCGATGAACCTCTTCGACCAGCTCGACCTGCCCTCTGTTGATAGTTTTCTCTTTGTGGTGGGATATTACGTAATCCAACTGCAGTTAAAGATCCAATATCAATGCCGACCTCCATTGTTGTTGTACAACTTAAAATATCAACAGCACCTAAATCTTCATCTAAAATGATATCCTGGAATGCCATTTCGTATTTTTCAGTTGTAGCAAAAGCTATACTGGGATCTTTTTGTGATAATTGAGCAGTATGTTCCTCAACCGAAATGTTTGAAATTTTTTCTCCTTCTAAAACTTGTATAATTGGAGTACGCCAAAAGCCCTTTTCAGCATTTAGTATCTCACTATCTGAAGCTAACTCTTCTAAAACTTTGGATAAACATGTTGGACAAGTATTTTTAGGATTTACCGCATGTATTTGTTTACACTTTATGCATCGATACCAAGTGTGATCAATGCCATCCTTTACCGCTAAGTTCCCAATATTCAAGTAGTATTTATCATGTTCATGCTCACATAACCCTTTACCAAACAATGCTTCAACCACTTTTTGTAGCTCATCATTTGTTTCAACATACATTTGAATAATTTTTTTTAATTCTGGCGATATAGTACCTTTTGTTTTTCCCCATTGCTCATCATTTCGATAAAATCCAAATATTTCACATCTATCTCCACTTGAAGTATCCTTGTCAATTGCAACCTCTTCTAACATTTCACGAATAAATAAAACAGCTACTGTCATTAAATCTTCTTTCGAGATAATATCTTTGACTGAGCGATGAAGCGTACTTATAGATACTGGCGAAACATAAGCTACAGTCGTTTCATACAATGAATAACCAGGAGAAGCCAGTACATGAATTAATCTAGTTTTCAACTCATTATTAATCTTAAAATCTCTAAAAGATTTACTTTCAAAATCTATCTCATCAAATTCATAAGTTTCAAACTCATAATCAATTAATTCAACATATTCTTTTATATCTATCAATAGATCTTTTCTATCCATATCATTTAATAGGCGTACTTTATTTTCATTCATAAAATGTAAAATTGCAGGATATATTTCACCACCAATCGCTGCCTCTGTACCTAATTCGTTTAATTTATATGCTGATTTCACTAATAATTGACGTATAACATCCTTTTCAACTTCTTCAGGAATATCTCTAGCTAACCTAGCTGCACGTTGACGACCATCTGAGAAAATTAATACTTTTCGTCCTTCATTTACACTTTCCTTTATTGATATTGAGGGAGGCTGCACTACAAATTGCTCACGTATTAAATTTGCAAACGGTTGTTCCCCCTTCGTGCGTAAATCCCGAATATTATACTTTGCACTTTTTAAACAGCAAGGACATTTTTTAAATGACATTATATCGGAATAGAATCCTTTTTCTTTCCCTTTGGATACTTTTTCATTAGACTTGTATATTTTTAAATAACCTTTAGTCGAAGTTGGTTTACTATCCAACAAGAATCCTGTTTTCATGTGTAGCCACATTGGTTCAATCTTATTAATAGCTTCTTCTCTAGGTTGCTCTACTAAAAAATGAATTTCTCTTAATTTTTCTCCTACAATACCATTTCCGCTTTCATTCCATAAAAACATGTTTCCACTTTGTTCTTCTGATATATATCCTCGCAAATAAACCGATCCACAATAACGGTGTGTCATTAATTCATATACTCTTGAACCACATTTACACGAAGTTCGATGATCATCAAAAAGTGTTCCTAATAAATCTCCCATTTGATTCGTTTCACAAGAAGGATTTATACAGCTATATACACCTGCTAGACCTCTAAATAAAATATGTACACGTGCTGGCAATAATATTTTATCGGCCTTTTTTGCTGCGTTTGCCAATAACAACAAATTACTAACTGCTTTTTCAGATTTGAAAAGCTCTGCATCCGAGCAAAAAAGCTTCGCTAAGTCTTCTAAAGAAGTACCATTCCCACTAATTTTTTTAAAAATTAAACTTAATGGTTGATAATGTTCTAAGTTATCATATAGATACTCTTGAAATTCTTCCTGCCTAACAGGAGGCTCACTCCACCCCATTAGTTTAAAGGCAGGCTTCAAATTTACCAAAGCCTTCTTATAATTTTTAATATATTCAACAAATGATTCTGAATTAATGCTATACAATATTTCAACCTCTTGAACCGTCGCTTCTCTCGGTGTAATTCTTGATTGCTGAGTCCCCTCAATAAACTTAAAATCTCTTTTAACTGGCTTTCCAGTCAGTTGATAGGCAAATTCTTTCGCTTTGCTTTCATCACCTGCTTTGCCTAAACTCGCTGATGTTAAAATACAACGAATTTGATCTCGCTCGACTCCCAAACGTCCCTGTAGACGACGAATTAATAACGCAACTTCTGCTCCGCCTGTTCCACGATACATATGTGCTTCATCTAAAATTAATAAAAACTGATTATTTGCATCTTCTTGAAGCCATTCCTTGGCACCTTCCCAGATTGAACGTTCAATAGGTCTCATCAGCATGTACTCTAGCATGGAATAGTTTGTTACTAAAATATCTGGCGGCGTATTCTGCATTTCATGCCTTGTTAATAACTCAACATCCGTTAATTTCCCTTTATGTGGTCCATGTCCCTTTTTCTTCGAAGCCATAAAAGCAGCTATATCTTTTGCCGGCCACTTCCCTCTTACCTTCATTTTTTCTACTTCTTCGGGGTTGGATATTTCTAAATCAATGTAATACTTCAAGATATCATTTAAATGATATTTATCTTTTTCATCTGAATGCGCTCCAGCATATGGAGTGCGAGATGTATACATACCAAATTGGATGTTTCTGCCGGCCGCTTCATGGAATAAATCAGTCATTTCTGTATTATTAAATAATCGTCTTAATCTTGTCATCTGATCATTAACTAATGCATTCATCGGATATAATACCAACGCACGAACCGCTCTTTGCTTAAACGTTTTTGGGGATTTTTTTGCTTCAGCATACAACATATTCAGCATAGGATGCAAAAATGATTCCGTCTTACCGGAGCCTGTCCCCGTTGAAACAATAAGATCAGAATGATTTGTTAGAAACTCTTCTAACGCTACTTGTTGATGAACATACGGTCGTGGAAAAACCCCTACTGAAGGATTTAATGAAGCTAAATTAGTCATTAATTTTTTTGCTGTTTCAGGAATATTCATTTCCTCATACGTGTTTCCAATTTCATAAATAGGCGTCGCTTCGATAAATGGCTTCGTTGAAATAACTCCCGGACTATTAAGTAATTCCGTACGCTTTCTTTGGATACTAATTTCACTGATTGGATATTGTGTCTCTATATACTCACTTAGTTTTTTATGTAATCTTTTTGTGACCTCATTGATTGTATACTCCAATTTATTTCATCTCCTTTAATTTCAAATTTTCAAGTATTGATTGGATATTTACTAGCTGAAGCCTATGAGTAATGAACTTTTTCGGATTCACATAACAACTAGGAAATGCAATTAAATTTAATAAACTTAATTCTTCTATTGGTAATTGACGATTGAAATAAATTTCTACTAATCCGTTTTTTAATGGCTTTACCGTATATTTATTTTCAATCCCATAAAAGTCACAAAGTGCAAAACATATTCTTAAATAATTTTGTTTAAGAATATACGTTCCATGTATTGTATTATCTCTTTTTAAAGCTACATAGAAATCTTTACTATTAAAAGGCGTTTCATGAATTGCAATAAACCACTCCCCTTCTTTAATATTCGTAACTAAAGAAGTTTTTAGTTGTCTTCCACTAATAAATCGAATAGCTTCAGATATATCTAAGTTCAAAGGCGATAATTTCTTTTCCAAAATAGACATAATACCTAAGAGTACAGGTCTATATGCGTAATCATCTGGTTTTAAAACTGGATAAATTATCTGTTGATTTAAGTGTAATTGAGCTAAGCCAAAGAATGACTCATTTGTCATGAAGTCATAGCCACTTACTATCACATTTGTTTCTTCCTCTGGAAATTGAATAACTCTCGTTGGAAGCACTGAATAATATCCTTTACCCTCATTAAAAATTTCTCCTTGCTGATGCATTAATTGTAGTAACTGCCATGATTCCCGGTTCTTTTTCCCATTAAAAAAACTTAAAAACTCTTCATTTTCATGGGAAAACAGTCGGTCTATTACTGGTAAAATTCTTCTAAAATGAACTTTTTCTGTTTGAAACTCTTCAGCTAATCCAATTATCAAATTTTTAACGTATGTTATATAGTGTTGTAATTTTTTTTGTACCAAAAGTTGTTCAAGCATCTTATCACCTCTAAAACTCATCCGAATCCATCAATAAATACTTATTAAACATAGTAGAAAATGCTATGTAACCATCGTCACTTCCTAATATATTCGTATAGTATTGTAACCACTTAGTAAGTTCCATTGTTAGTTCAAGATCATCTATTTCCATATTATTATCTAAATACCAATCTATAAATTCTTTAGAAATTCCACGTACTTCATTGAATTCGAAGTACAATTCTATATCTTCTGAAATTAATTGACCTGCAATTAATTGCTGTACTTGGCTTTTTCGGATAGAGCTTAGAATAAATTCCTCTGAGTCAATAATAGGAACTTCCCCCATCGTACTTAATAATTCATTTGCGTCATTTTCTTTTTCTATAGTCAAAATACACAAATTAGGATTCAGACTATTTTGTGACCATTTTAATTGCTTAAGATACACAGGCAATGAGTATTGCGCTGAAGTTAAATGAACATTATGCAGAATTAGTGTTTTAACATTTTGTTCACATTCATATTGTTTAAATAAGGCCTCTAACTGATTTAATCCAAAAGATTCTAGTTCTGGAATAACGATCAAGGTTTCTTCACTAGCAACGGTATATGCTAAGCACTGTGCTAGCTCTAATGAATATTTGCCCGTGATTATCAAAGGCTGCTCTAACAAAATTGCAGAAATTATTGTGGCAGGTAGTATATTCTTAGGATCTCTTGCTTTAAACTTCCTCAAATTCACCTTCAATCCCTCAAATACATCCTCTATAGATTTAAAATGAATACCTTTCGCTGAAGAAAAATTATTATAGATACCTTGTCCACTTAGAGCCGTTAAACTCTGTGCTTTTGGTTGTAGTCCAATTGATGAATTTAAAAGTTCATTAGCATAGACTTTAGAATAATCAGTTTGAAGCTCTTCAATTTTCTGATGAAATGTTTGTTCAATCGTATATAGCAGTTGCTGTGCATTAGCTAGTTTTATCTTAGTATCATTTAATTTGTTCGAGCATTCATTAAATAGAATTACATTACTTTTAGTTTCATTTATTAAACTCTTATTTTCCTTAACAAATTTATTGTACTCGTCATTAAATTTTTGAGAGATTTTTTGTTCAATTATTATTTTGGTTAACTCTAGTGATAACAATTGATCTGTATACTTCTTCAATAATTCTCCGTCCAAAGTTTGGTTATCTATTAATTCGATTGCTCTATTAAAACGGTCTATAATATATGATTCATCAATAGTTGGAGCAGTCAACCAATTACTTAAGTTTTGTCTTAACTTTCTAGACATTTCACCTAGCTCTGTATTAGATTTTAGGTGTTGTAACACAAATGATAATATCGTTTTATCATCGGCTAAATCAAAGTTCCCCTTAGTATCTTCTACATCAAATTCATGAACAAAAAATGTGCGGTTTTTCCTGATAAAATCGTCGAAGACAGTAACAGTATTAACTTCTACTTTGTAATATGGAACAAATCCAGTATTTTTCAAACCATATCCAACTTCATTTTTAATTAACCTTACAGGGCCAATTAAGTAACCGTCTTTTGTTCGAAATACCACATCATTTTTAGGAGAATAATCAAATGGTAAGCCCTTCCTCAAAATCCGCATTATTATTTCAAAATCGGATTCTAAACTATAAAATAAATCAACTAGTTCATAGAATGATTGACCAAATACCTCTTTACTTAAAATATACTTATTCGAGGTTGGACGATCCGGTTCGAAAGTATTTGATTCACTTAATTGATAGAGTGCAAAAATCTGTTCTCTTTCATTCTTATACGGGACAAATATCTTCCCTGTATTAGGGAGATATTTCAAATAGTCTTCGTCAGACCTAAAAATGGTAAAAATTCCTTCTTCATATATTGCAAAAGGTTTTGCGGCTCCAAATTCTGTACCTTCTTTGTAGGACTCCTTATTAAAAAGTTTAACTAAAACGATCATAATAATTTACCTCAACTTTTCTAATTCATTTATTATTGGCTCAGGAACATAAACACTTTGTTTTCGAATTAAACTTAACAAGAATTTTTTATGCTGATATTCGCTTTTTTGTAATTCACTTTCTAATTTTTTCATCAAGCTTCTACTATAAACTTTTTTAGGATACTTCTTTGCAGCAATAAAAATATGTAAAATAATATCCCAATTAATCTTAGTTAAAACTTCTTGTAGCGGATCTCGCAACTCCAATTTCCAAAGTCTGGGTAATGATAAAATTGCTGGTGCTTGTATATTATGATCCCCACCATATTTATAGGGATAGCAAATTTCAGTTGTATTATGTAAGTTAAAAGGTAAATTGGTAGATATCTCTATCGAATCACTATAAATAGTTTTTGAGTTCAATAAATAATTTTCATCACTAATAGTAAAGTGCTTAGAATAGGGAGTATTATTAACAATTTTCTCTTTTTTTCGAATTGTATAAACCTCTGATACTCCGGCTTCAACTGTTAACCTATAATCTCCGGAAGAAACTAGCTTTAGAGAGATAATCCCCTCTTCAGAAAGACGAAACCTTTTTAGTTCTCCTAGAGGCGACACAATACAAATCATTGGATTTGCGATCTGAATCCCCTTAGTTGTACAAAGAAGCTCACATTCATCACTTAACACTTCGTATGTTGACCCTATTTTCTTAAACCTTATAGGCTTTATTAAATCAAGATAACTTGTGGCTGGTAATACTGTGTAATGTAATTCTTTATTGAACCAATTTTGAAGATTTTCATCTAAAATTTCTGGCATAACCAAATCATATAAATATATCCGATTTATTTTCGTTGATGAAATCACTTCAATATTTTTTGGAATATTTCTCAAAGAATATTTAGACATAATAAAAAATCGTCCTTCTAATGTTAGTTGACGATAATGAATTGATCGATATTCACCTTGTATGTTTTTGAACAATAAAGCACCATTTCTAAATGGCTCATATTTACCTGAAATGTGTAAATTTAACATTTTTTCGTATTTTGGATTATCACAAGAAAATGTATATAACTCATTTAACGGAACTTCTTTTAAACATTCATTTATCGAAAACAGTAGACTCTTATTGTTCAAGGTTAAATTATCAAACTCATCACAATAATAGTTAAAATAAAGGTCATCATAAATAACTCTAGATGTAAATTTGGCTTCAATAAATGGAAAACGAAGCGAAAAATTATATGAACTGTTATTTGGTGTCACCACCAGTCGAACTTGTTGATTTGCAAGTTCCTCTTGTTCAAAATGATTAAATGTAGATAAAGTAAATGAGTAAAGTTCACATGCTTGTTTAATTGCTTTCGGCACATCTTTCGTATGCCGAAAATGTGGTTTGTTAGATTTCCCTGGAAAAAAATTAAGTCTACCTCTACATACAGGACACTCATAATCTCCACGTTTAAAAGCCTCGGACGATGATATTAATTTATTTTCACTTGTGTAAGCATATTCCATTTTCTACACCTCAATTGAATTAAACACTTGAAAATCTAGTTTATATATACATCTGAGTTAATTTCATAATTCAGAGCCCTTGCGGCTCTAAGAATAAAATGACAAGAAAATAGAGCACCTCCCCAAATCCTGTATAATGTAAGTCACCACAACACACAAACACAGGAGGGAAAATGCTCTATACCTATTATAAGACAAGATTGCCTGTTTGACATGCAGGAATTATTCGAAATGGAACCTACCCATCGATTAATGCGATATTTTCTACGTTAGAACTTGCGCCATTGCTGCTCATCTTCGACAAAAAGACCCGAAGAGGTGCTCCAAGAGAACTTAATTACGGTGCCATGATTTACTCATTGATCGCTCGTGTGGTGGAGCGCATTCCAACTATTAAGTTATTGGTTAAACGATTAAAAAACGATCCATTTTTGCGATTCGATTGTGTTTTTCTATTGTCTGACGACGTCCCTTCCGAAGCTTCTTACTCAAGGATGATTTCGACTATCAGTGAAACGGATGCGATTTCGAAAGTGCAAGATGTTCTCATCGCTCAAGCCATCCAAGAAGGCTACATAACAGAAGAATCTCTAGCAATAGATGCCACTCATTTCGAAGCACGCGATAAACCTGAAGCGTCAGAGAAGAAGGGAAAATCAGCGCCTAAAAAGCGTGGACGAAAGTCTAAGAACGAGCGCGCTGAATGGCTAGAAGCCAAACAAAAACTTGAAGAAGAAAAAACAATCTATGAAAAAGAAATTGTTCATCAATTGAATGAATCAGAAGAGACACTCGTGAATGAGATGCCACTTGCCCCAAAATGGGGGCGTCAAGAAAAATAGTAATGGAAGTTTTGGTTTGGTTACAAGGGCCATTTGGCCGTTAGTACCGAGAGTCAGTATATCGTCAGAAGTTTAATGAGTTCAGGTAGCTTGAATGATGGGAAAGCTGCCATCCCACTTTTGAAACAAATCCAGCAAACGATGCCTGGTCTATTTAAGGCTGTCCTCATGGATAAGGGATATGATTATACACCCATTTATCAACAATTACGTAGCATGAATCTTCACGCAGTCATTGCTTACAACCCACGAAATGAGGGCGAGATAATCGGTTTTGATGAACACTTTGCACCTACTTGTGTGCGAGAACATTCGTATCGTTACGATAGTTATGATACGAAATATGAAACCTTGAAATATTCTCGTCCCAAAGAATGTGCAACCTGTCCGTTAAAGGATGACTCATTGTGTCAAAAAAATTTAAAAATCAAAAGGAGTCTTAGACCTTCGTAAATATACTTCCATAGCGAGAGGCTAATTAAAATGGACCCTTACTATAAACAACGTGCGCCATCGTACTGGTAAAAAAGCGAAGATCCATTTTCAATTCGTTACACTAATTTACAACGCATCACGACTAGCAATCGATCGATTTAAATCAGCCAAGCAGACGTTTTTAACAGCAGCCTAATTTTAAAAAACAGAAAAAATGGTTAGAAACGTAGTCAACACTTTTTTAAAAGTATGATTTATGAAATTGACTCATCTAATTCTATTTTACCAAATCCCCCTACTTATTTCTTATATATTTGTTACTTTTTGCTATGTTGATTTTTATATTTAGGAACTTATATTCTAGATAATAAATAAAGATTGCAATCATTTAAACTGGTCTTACTTTGGACTATTCATCAATTTTTTTGTTCTGAAAGTGTTAACCTCTAACTCATATAAATAAACATCAAATAAATTAAAGGATTCTCTTAAAAGTTGGATGTAATGTAGATGCATTAATCGTTTCACGTGACATTGAAGAAAGAGGAAGTGTATCGAACCCATGCTGCTTCTTCAACTTCATAAAGTAGCTTATGTCCTGCCCGCCCACGGTAAACCAGGGTAGACTAGAGTGGGACTGATTTAATTCTTTTAAATCTAATGCAGATGCTATTTCATTTGCGATGTTATTACTGCTTAGTTCTTTGTATGTTTGATCTTTAGGCTTTGCCTTTTCATCTGCTGACGTTTTTTACCATCAAAGTATGATTGTATGGTAAACGTTTCTTTTCCACATTTCAAATAATCAATTAAATTTAGAAACTGTTCCATTTTCATTTCCTCCTGTAAAAAGAGGACACTTTCATATATATATATAATAGGAGAATGTCCTTTTTTATTGCTTCTATGTTTTGATTCCGCATCACTTTTCACGAAAAATTTCCCATAGGTATCACGTAGCACCCCTGTAATGCCGCTTCAACAAGCAATTTTCTAGGCACTGGGGGGGTATATCAAAATATTCCTGATAAACCTTTGATTTTTATTCGTAATGTGTGTAATGAGAGATTGACTAGCTATACCGTATGAATATGTGTTCAAAGGCTATAGTTTTTTAGCAGCCTATTGATTATTTAGCAGAGTTAAATATTTTTTATCCCTCACTTCGTATCCCACATTCATGTAAAAACATTATTATTTAAAACAAAAAGAAAGCAGCTATTAACAATTTACTTGTTCACAACTGCTTTTATAAGGTTGTGTTCAATCGAACCGGGTGTAGGTTTAAAAGAATTTCAGGTTCGTTTAGGACACTATGATGTAAAAACAACAATGGATATTTACACACATGTTACACAGAAAGCAAAAGATGAAGCAATTTTAAAGTACTCAAGCTATTTGAACATGTAGTGTTTTTGACTACGTTCCGTTGATACTCATTGAAACTAGATGAAATAGACAAAAAGAAAAAACCCTTGAATACCAAGGGTTTTGACGCTGTATGAAATCATATGATTTCGTAGTATGGAGACGGCGGGAATCGAACCCGCGTCCAGAAACTCCAACACTTAAGCTTCTACGCGTGTATCTTGCCTATTGAGGTTTCGCGCAGCATTATGCCGACAAGCGGGCGTCTTGTGCGCTAACTTGAAATTCTCTTCTCGGCGGCTCAAGTCGCACCGACGATCGTATCCCACTAAGAGTGAGCTCGTACAGGACCACATGGGCGATGGTCAAGACAAGCAACATTGTCAGCTTACGCTGCGAATGCTAGGTTTTGGTTTTTGCCAGTTATTATAAAATGACGTTGATACGGAGCCGATCCCTCCGACGCGCAACTTAAGCTCAGACCATCCCTGTCGAATCCGTAACGTCCCCTTATAGGATAATCATAAAGTCTTTTAACTCTTTATGATAAGGGATGTTCGGGTGAACAAAAAGTTCAGCTGGCAAAGCTGTAAATCTATTATAAGGCAAAATTGGTCAAACTTCAAGTACCATCAATCTTGATTGCGGGATTTGAATGCACGTTCAATGTCTCGCTTCGCTTCTTTCTTCTTGAGATCATCGCGTTTATCGTAATTCTTTTTCCCTTTACCCATGCCGATTAACACTTTGGCAAAGCCATCCTTCATGTACATTTTGATGGGAATGATTGAATAGCCATCTTGTTTTGAAAGACCGATCAATTCACTTATTTGTTTTTTATGCAGTAACAGTTTCCTAGAACGCAAAGGTTCATGGTTGAATCGGTTTCCTTGTTCATATGGGCTGATGTGCATATTCGAAATCCATGCTTCATTGTTGCGAATGCGGACGAATGCATCCTTCAGCTGAACTTTCCCGTTACGGACTGATTTGATTTCCGTACCTTGAAGCACAATTCCTGCTTCAATTGTTTCATCAATAAAATAATCGTGATTGGCTTTCTTATTCTGCGCAACCACTTTCCCAGTTCCTTTTGGCATCTGTCTACACCTCGCTGTCAAGAAAAGCGCAAAGCACCACTCTAGCCTACACCATCGCCTGAAGTTACCGAATCGAAGTGCATTCGTTTCGATAGTAAGACTAAAGTCACCGCGTCCTGCGGTAACGCCTTCATAACCCACATCCTGTGGGCCCAAGCTTTGGCGTAGGCTGGCGCTTGGAGCTAGACATAACATAATTTTATAGTTTATTAGCTTTGTGGAAAAGAGCGGCTAACCACCGCTCCTATTACTTACTTTTTCTTACGCTTACGACTGCTTTTATTTTTCTTGGCAATGTCTTCATAAAACTTTTTCTTTTGATTCACGCCTTTTTTTGGTCCTGGCGATGATTTATCAGCAGAAGATTTACCTCTTCCTGCTCCTTCTTTTCGTTTCGCATGAATGACTTTCGGCGTTTCCTTGCGAGGAGGACGGTTGAAAGTTTTGACCATACCGACAATTTCAAAGTCGATGGCAGACTCTTCAGGTTTAACAGATGTCACACGAACCGTAACTTCATCCCCGATTCGGAATTGTTTTCCTGCTCTTTCACCAATCATCATCATCTGACGATCATCAAATCGATAATAGTCATCTGTCATATTACTTACATGCACGAGTCCTTCAATTGTATTCTGAAGTTCGATAAACATACCAAAGTTTGTTACAGAGCTGACGATTCCTTCAAACTCTTCACCAATTTTATCTGCCATGTATTGTGCTTTCTTCAATGATTCTGTGTCTCGCTCTGCATCCACCGCACGGCGTTCACGTCCAGAAGTGTGGTCAGCGATTTCATCCATCACTGCACCCCAATGGGCAACTGTCGGTTTTGAAACATCTCCATTAATTAAATACGTTCGAATTAATCGGTGAACGATTAAATCCGGATAACGGCGAATCGGTGATGTGAAATGCGTATAGTAGTCCGTCGATAATCCGAAATGTCCTAAACTTTCAGCATGATACTTTGCTTGTTGCATGGAACGTAACATCATCGTTGAAATAACCGGTTCTTCTGGTAGTCCTTCGATTGACTCTACGATTTCCTGCAACGCACGTGGATGAATTTCATTACCCGAACCTTTTACCACGATACCGAAATTTGTAATGAATTCGAAGAAACGTTGAAGCTTTTCAGGTTTTGGATCTTCGTGAATACGGTAAATGAACGGTACATCCATCCAGTGGAAATGCTCTGCAACTGTTTCGTTCGCAGCTAACATGAATTCTTCAATCAAGCGCTCAGCGATCGTACGTTCACGAATGACAACATCTGTTGGCCATCCATCTTCGTCCACCAAAATTTTTGATTCTTTGAAGTCGAAATCAATCGCACCGCGGTCTGCACGTTTTTGACGTAAAACTTCAGCCAGTTCTGCCATTAATTCGAACATAGGAACCAAATCACGGTAGCGTTCGATTAGTGCTTCATCTTTTTCTTCGACAATCTTGAAAACATCCGTGTATGTCATACGTTCCGTTGTTTTGATGACACTTTGGAAGATTTCATGTGATACGACTTTCCCACTGCCATCAATCACCATTTCACATGATAATGTCAAACGGTCCACTTTTGGATTTAATGAACAAATTCCGTTAGAAAGACGATGTGGAAGCATTGGGATTACACGGTCAGTCAAATAGACACTCGTTGCGCGTTCATACGCTTCGGTATCCATTGGAGAACCATCAGTTACATAGTGACTAACGTCTGCAATGTGAACTCCGAGTTTGTATGTCCCATCTGCATTCTTCGTGACTGTAACGGCGTCATCCAAGTCTTTTGCATCTGCACCATCAATCGTCACGATAACTTCATTTCGAAGATCACGTCGACCTTCCAAGTCCGCTTCAGTGATTTCATCAGGCACTGCATTAGCTTGATCCAATACTGGTTTCGGGAATTCCGTTTCGATTCCATGCTTATGGATGATGGATAAAATATCTACACCAGGATCATTTTTATGTCCAAGAATTTGTGTAACCATACCCGTTGCTGATTTACGACCTTCTGGCCATCCAGTAATTTCTACAACTACTTTATGTCCTTCCATCGCTCCAAGTGTATCTTCTTTCGCAATGAAAATATCCATTGAGATTTTTTTATCGTCCGGAAGTACAAAGCCGAAGCCTTTATTATCTTGGAACTGTCCGACCACTTTCGTGATGCCACGTTCTGTAATTTTGGTAATCGAGCCTTCACGTCTATCGCCTGAGCTTGAGCTTGAAACACGAACTAAAACGCTATCTCCATTCATTGCTCCATTAATTTCTGTTGGTGGAATGAAAATATCATCCATACCTTCTTCTTCCGGTGAAACAAATCCAAATCCTCGTGGATGTCCAATGAACTTCCCTTTTAATAAATTCATTTGTTGCGGGAGTCCATAACGGTTCGATCTTGAGCGGATGACATCGCCTTGTGTTTCTAATCGGGCAAGCGTCTTCACTAATTCCTTAAATTCCTCGGAATACTCCAGCTCAAGCTTTGATTCTAATTCCTGAACGGTCATTGGTTTATAATCTTCTTCTCGTAATATCGCGAATAATTGTTCTTCTAAAGATTGTTCCATGATTCATCCCTCCTTCTATAAGCGTGTGCGTGCATGGCAATTTTTACACATGCCAGTCAAGTGATTGTAAAAATTCTAAAATATCTTCGTGCAATTGCTCTTTTTCCTTATCAAGTGTAATTACATGGCCTGATTGTTCGTACCATTTAATCTGCTTTTCAAATGATTCCGCCTGATTATATATAATATTAGCCGAGTCCACATCAATAACACTATCTTGACGGCCTTGCACAACAAAAAGTGGTGCATAGACATGATCCACATGATCACGAACGTTATATACGAGTTTTCGTAATTCAGGTAGTGAATCCATCGAAGTCTTTTGAAGTGCTTCTACTTCTTCTTCGATAAGTGATGTGTCTTTTCCTTCATAGCGCTTATAATCCCTCGCATATTTCAATACACCTTCATACATGAGTTCAGTAGTCTTCATGGACATTGGCGCACACATCGTCACGATACCCTTTACAGGAACGGTATACCCTAATTTCAGTGAAAAAACACCACCTAATGATAAACCTGCCACAGCTATTTCTTCGTATCCAGCAGCCTTCAATTGATCATAGCCACGCATGACATCTTTCCACCAATCAGCAGGTCCACTTTGAATCAATTCTTCCGGTGGAACACCATGCCCTTTATAATGAGGAGCCAATGATGTGTAACCATTCTTTTCTAAAAAACGGCCAAGCATGCGTACATCTGATGAGTTCCCAGTAAATCCATGCAACAATAATACGGCTCTTTTACCCGCTTCAAAAAAGAACGGTTTGGGTTGCGCAATTCGCATTAAAAAAACCTCTCCTTTACAAAACACATCATTCAATCAGTATGTATCTAAATAATGTTTTTAATTATGTCATCCAACTTTTCCCATCAATTCATGGAATAAGAAAACGCCTAACCAGTTCAGTCGGTCAGGCGGTTCGTATGTGTTGATTATAATTTTGTTACGGCAATTGCCAAAATAAAAAATAATACTGCTAATACAATCGTTACACGGTGCAAGACAAGATCAATACCTCTTGCTTTTTGCTTACCGAAAAGTTGCTCAGCTCCGCCAGAGATGGCACCTGATAAACCTGCACTTTTCCCTGATTGTAACAACACAACAACGATTAATGCTAGCGAAACGATGACGAGTAAAGTCAGTAAAAACGCATGCATTTGTTCCACCTCCGATCAGAAACATCACAACAATAACTATTTTACCAAATAATAGAGATAAGCACAATATGTTAAGAGAAATAGAATAAGAATTCTGTCAGATTATTAGATAATATGATAGAATCTTGCAGAAATATAGCACTTATATAGTTTGACTCCATAGTTTGCTGGAGAGATTCGAAAAATAACCTATCGCATAATGGACTGAATCTAATTCCAGGATGGCGCATTAAGTTAGTCAGAGAATAGAAATTGCTAGCGCAAATGTACGTTAAACACCTATTTCTTTAAAAAATCCAAAATAAAAAAAGCCGCACATCTTTTAAAAAGGTGTGCGGCTTTCCAATTATTTTTTCAAGTTATAAAACGTTTTTAGTCCTAAATATTTTGCAGTGTCATACAATTGATCTTCAATACGAAGTAATTGGTTGTATTTTGCCACACGGTCAGAACGTGATGGTGCACCCGTTTTGATTTGGCCTGCATTTGTTGCTACAGCAATGTCAGCAATCGTTGCATCTTCAGATTCACCTGAACGATGTGAAATTACAGTAGTATAGCCAGCGCGTTTCGCCATTTCGATTGCATCGAATGTTTCAGTCAATGTACCGATTTGGTTAACTTTGATTAAGATCGAGTTGCCAACACCTTCTTCGATTCCTCGTGAAAGTTTCGTTGTGTTCGTTACAAACAAATCGTCTCCTACTAATTGAACGCGGTCGCCCAAACGCTCTGTCAGTAATTTATGACCAGCCCAGTCGTTTTCGTCCAAACCATCTTCGATTGAAACGATTGGGTATTTATTGCAAAGCTCTTCATACCAAGCAACCATTTCCTCAGATGTTTTCACGATGCCTTCACCAGCCAAGTGGTATTTACCGTCTTCTTTATTAAAGAACTCAGAAGAAGCTACGTCCATTGCAAGCAAGACTTCTTCACCAGGTTTGTAACCTGCTTTTTCAATAGCAGTCAAGATTGTTGTAAGAGCTTCTTCATTAGAAGCTAAGTTCGGTGCAAATCCACCTTCATCACCAACTGCAGTGTTCAATCCTTTTTCATGTAGCACGGATTTCAGGCTATGGAAAATTTCAGCACCCATACGTAGTGCATGACGGAAAGATTCTGCTCCAACAGGCATAACCATGAATTCCTGGATATCAACATTGTTATCTGCGTGTGCTCCACCGTTAAGGATGTTCATCATCGGAACTGGAAGTTGCTTCGCGTTGAATCCACCCAAGTATTGATAAAGTGGAATATCCAAGTAATCTGCAGCAGCATGAGCAGCAGCAATTGATACACCAAGAATTGCGTTAGCGCCAAGTTTTCCTTTATTGTCAGTACCATCTAATTCAATCATCGCCTGATCGATCGATACTTGATCCAAAACAGAGAAGTTTTCTTCGATTTCAGCTGCAATGATATCGTTAACGTTTTCAACAGCTTTTAACACACCTTTACCAAGGTAGCGACCTTTGTCTCCATCACGAAGTTCAACGGCTTCATGTTCACCAGTGGAAGCACCAGAAGGTACGATTGCACGGCCGAATGCGCCGCTTTCCGTGAATACTTCTACTTCGATTGTGGGATTACCACGTGAATCCAATACTTCGCGAGCTTGTACTTGTGTAATAATTGGCATGTTTAAATCTCCTCAGCTTTCACTAATGTTTCACCTGTCATTTCAGGTGGTTGATTAATTCCTAATAAGTGTAACATGGTTGGCGCCAAATCGGCTAAAATGCCATCTTCTCGTAATGCAACGCCTGATTTCGTGACGATGACCGGCACTGGATTTGTCGTGTGTGCAGTCATCGGTGTTCCTTCGACCGTTAAGACCTCGTCAGAATTCCCATGATCTGCTGTGATAATGGCCGCTCCACCTTTAGCTAGCAAGGCATCCACAATTCGACCTAAACATTCGTCAACCACTTCGATTGCACGAATCGTCGGTTCGAGCATGCCACTATGCCCCACCATATCTGGATTGGCAAAGTTTAGTATGATTCCATCAAAACGATCGGAGTCAATGGCCTGCAATAATGCATCCGTCACTTCATAAGCGCTCATTTCTGGTTGTAAATCGTATGTCGCCACTTTCGGTGAATTGATGAGGATTCGTTCTTCACCAGGGAACCGTTCTTCCCGTCCGCCACTCATAAAGAAAGTTACATGTGGATATTTTTCTGTTTCAGCAATGCGTAATTGTGTTTTTCCATTTGCTGAAAGAACTTCTCCAACCGTGTTCAGTAAGTTATCACTTTCGTAAGCAACTGTAGCCACAACTTCATCACTGTAAGCAGTAAAAGTCACAAACTTCAAATCTGTTGGATGCTTCACGCTTAAAGGAAATGTTGTTTCACATCTTGGATTGGTAAAAACAGACGATAATTGAATCGCACGGTCAGGTCTGAAATTGAAGAAAATGACCGCGTCCTGTGAATCAATCGTTGCAACTGGTTGTCCATGATCTTCAATAACAGTCGGCAATACAAACTCATCCACGACGTTACTGTCGTAGGATGCCTGTACTCCCGCCAAAGCTGACACAGCTGTTTCACCTACACCATCGACGAGCGCACGATATGTTTTCTCTACTCGCTCCCAGCGACGATCGCGGTCCATTGCAAAATAACGTCCACTTATGGTTGCGAACTTACCGATTCCGATTTCCGCCATTTGACGCTCGGTTTTTTCAATATAGTTGATGGCTGTTGTAGGTCCGACATCTCGCCCATCGAGGAATCCATGTACAAAAACTTCATCCAGTCCATTATTCTTCGCCACCACTAACAGAGCAAACAAATGTTCATAATGTGAATGGACGCCTCCATCCGATAATAAGCCCATCAAATGTAATTTTGAGCCATGTACTTTAACGTGTTCAATGGCATCTAAAAATGCAGCGTTGTCAAAGAAATCACCATCGGAAATCGATTTATGGATACGGGTCAAGTTTTGATAAACAATCCGTCCTGCTCCAATATTTAGATGCCCAACTTCTGAATTACCCATTTGACCTTCAGGAAGTCCCACTGAATTTCCTGCCGCAATCAACGATGCATGGGGATATTGATTCCAATAGCGGTCAAAATTCGGCTTTTTCGCTTGTGCTACTGCATTGCCAAAAACTTCATTACGTAGTGCAAACCCGTCAAGAATAATCAAGGCAACTGGTGATTTAGACATTGGCACCAGCCTCCAACAATTTCAGGAAAGAAGAAGGCTGTAAGCTTGCCCCACCTACTAGAGCTCCATCAATATGCTCCATTCTTAACAATTCATCAATATTTTCAGGTTTTACAGAGCCACCGTACTGGATGCGAAGAGCTTCTGCTACCGATTGTCCATATAATGACTCCACTTTCGCACGGATGGCGCCACATACTTCATTTGCGTTTTCAGATGTCGCAGTTTTGCCTGTACCAATTGCCCAGATTGGCTCATACGCGATGACGGACTGTTTCACTTGTTCTTCCGTTAAATCTGCAAGCGCTTTCTCTACTTGGCCTTCAACCTTAGATGTGGTGTTTCCAGCTTCACGCTCTTCGAGTGTTTCACCTACACAAATAATTGGCGTTAAAGAATGGACAAAAGCTGCATGTGCTTTCTTATTCACCGCTTCGTCTGTTTCGTTGAAGTATTCACGGCGTTCTGAATGTCCTAAAATAACATAGTCAACACCTAAATCCGCTAATTGGACAGGACTGACTTCTCCTGTAAAAGCGCCTTCTGTTTCAAAGTGCATCGTTTGTGCGCCTACATGTACGTTAGAATCCGATACGATTTGTTTCAATGACTCCAGAAAAAGAGCAGGTGCACAAATAACCGTATCCACTTTCACAGAATCCGGAGCCAACCCTTTTACTTCTTCTGCAAATTGTTTTGCTTCAGATAACGTTTTATACATTTTCCAGTTGCCAGCAATAATGGGTTTTCTCATACGAATTCCTCCTTAGTTTTGATCGTTCAGAGCTATGACTCCAGGTAAGTCTTTACCTTCCATGAACTCTAATGAAGCTCCGCCACCAGTCGAAATGTGATCCATTTTTTCTGCAACATCGAATTTTTCAACAGCTGCGGCTGAATCGCCGCCACCGATTACTGTATAACCCTGTGTTTCGGCCATAGCATTTGCAACACCTTTCGTGCCTTCCGCAAATGGTGCCATTTCAAATACGCCCATTGGTCCATTCCAAATAATCAGTTTCGAATTGGCAATAACATCCGCATATTGAGCCGTTGTTTTTGGTCCGATATCAAGACCCATCCAATCAGAAGGAATCGAATCGATTGCGACAACTTTTGTTTCGGCATCTTTTGAAAATTCATTTGCAACGACAACGTCTATCGGCAAGAATAAATTCACGCCTTTTTCTTTCGCTTTATCGATAAATGATTTGGCTAAATCAATTTTGTCTTCTTCAAGCAAAGATTTCCCAATATCATTGCCTTGTGCTTTAGAAAATGTATAAGATAAGCCTCCACCGATAATAAGGTTGTCCACTTTATCCAATAAATGATCAATTACACCGATTTTATCTTTTACTTTTGCCCCACCAATAATCGCTGTAAATGGTCGGTCGGGTTCCGATAATGCTTTACCTAGTACATCCAATTCTTTTTCCATCAACAAACCAGAAACTGCTGGAAGGTGCTTAGCAATACCTTCTGTTGAAGCATGAGCGCGGTGCGCAGCTCCAAAAGCATCGTTTACAAACACATCTGCAAGCTTCGCGAATTGCTCAGCCAATTGTTGATCATTTTTTTCTTCACCCTTATGGAAACGGACATTTTCAAGCAATACAATGTCTTCGTCTTCCATTCCGGCAATTGCTTCTTCAACCGACGCGCCGACTGACTCGTCCAGTTTTTGAACAGGTTTATGTAATAGCTCACTTAAATGTTTACCGACTTCAGTCAAGCGTAACTCTTCAGTGACTTCTCCTTTTGGACGGCCCATATGGCTCGCCAAAATTACTTTCGCACCCTTTTCCATCAATTGTTGAATCGTTGGAAGTGCTGCACGTATGCGTGTATCATCAGTAATTTTGCCATCTTCCATCGGGACGTTGAAATCCACCCGGCAAAATACGCGTTTTCCTGCTAATTCGAGCTGTTGCATTGTCTGTTTTTGTTTCATGAAGAATCTCCTCCTCCAAAAATTAAAAAAATAAGGAACGGAGGGTACCTCCGTTCCTTTTACCCTACTTTATTATAGAGGTTAATGACAATATTCGCTACTATAGCTCAAGAACTTAAACGCCTTATAAACCTTTGCTAGCCATGTGTAATGCAAGGTCGATACAACGAGTAGAGTAGCCTGTTTCGTTATCATACCAAGACAATACTTTTACCATGTTTTTCTCAAGAACCATTGTAGACAATCCATCAACAGTTGATGAAGCAGCGTTACCGTTATAGTCACGAGATACTAATGGTAACTCGTTATATTCTAGGTAACCCTTAAGTTCATTATCAGAAGCAGTTTTAAGTGCTGAGTTTACTTCTTCAGTCGTTACATCTTTTTCAAGCTCAACTACTAAATCAACAAGTGATACGTTTGGTGTAGGTACGCGAACAGCCATACCATCTAATTTGCCTTTTAATTCAGGAAGAACTAGTGATACTGCAGCTGCAGCACCTGTTGAAGTTGGAATCATTGATTCAGCAGCTGCACGTGCGCGACGGTAGTCTTCATGTGGTAAATCTAAAATACGTTGATCATTTGTATAAGAATGAATTGTTGTCATCATCCCACGTTTGATACCAAAGCTTTCATGAAGTACTTTTGCCACTGGTGCCAAACTGTTTGTAGTACATGAAGCATTTGATACGACATTATCCGAATCCGCGTTATATGACTCGTGGTTAACTCCCATAACGAATGTCGGCATACTTCCTTTACCAGGAGAAGAAACGATAACTTTTTTCGCACCCGCTTCGATATGTTTGCCTGCAGTTTTTTCATCACGGAAGATTCCTGTTGATTCGATTACGATATCGATTTCAAGGTCTTTCCAAGGCAATACCGATGGGTCTTTTTCTGCATACACACGTACTTGTTTACCATTGACGATTAAGTATTCACCTTCAGAAGAAACATCAGCATCAAAAACACCGTGAATTGAATCGTATTTCAGTAAATGAGCTAACATCGCTGCATCAGTTAAGTCGTTAATTGCTACTACTTCCACTCCATCACGTTGTAATGCCTCGCGGAATACCACTCGCCCAATACGTCCAAATCCGTTAATCGCTAATTTTAAAGTCATTTATAGTTCCTCCTAATTTTCATTACTCATAAGTTGAGTTAATTTCTTCGCTGCACCTTCATCCGTAATCAATACGGTCTGATTTGGTGCATGTTTTAAATATGAAAGCATGGCAGAAGCTTTTGATGCTCCACCAGCTACTGCTAGTAAATGCTTCACTTGATTCAGTTGTTTTAATTGTATTCCAACTGTCCGAATCCGATGGACTGCTTTGCCTTGCTCATTGAAATAGTATCCAAACGCTTCTCCCACAGCCTGTTTCCCTGAAATGATATCCAGTTCCTCAAGGCTTGAGTTGCGTCGTTTAGCCATTTCTTTTGCATCACCGATACCATGAATGACAATGTTCGTGTGATCATATAAGTCCATCATTTCCTTAATGACAGGCTCTTTTATCATGGTCTTATATGCAGCTTCACTTAAATGATCAGGTAAGTATAGTGTTCTGGAAGTACCACTAGCTTGTGCGGCAAATGCAGATGCAATATGATTCGCTTGCAGTTCCACATTTTCCCCGATTCCTCCCCGCGCTGCCACAAACACTAGATTCTTTGGTTTGATGTGCACCGACAAGTGATTTGTAATGGCAGCAATCGTACTTCCGCCCGTTACAGCTACAATATCACGCTCTTTCGATAATTGCTCCAGTTGCTTTGCAGCTTCCTGACCAATCAATGACTTCGCTTGACTTTCTTTTTCGCTATCTCCAGGTACGATGATTACGCGACTTAACTTGAAACTCTTTTCAAGTTGTTTTTCCAGTTCACTTAATCCAGACCATTCGTGAACTAAATTTTTCAAGCTATCTAAAACATCTTTACCTTCATGTGTAATTTCCATTCCATTTGCAAGCACATGTATTAATCCTTGTGCCCGTAAAATGTCAAGCTCTCTTCTTGTCTCCCGTTCGGTTGAATGAACGATTTCACTGAGGGCTCTGCGACCAATTCCAGCAGTTAGCTGGATGGTCATCAATAAACGATATCTTTTTTGGAGAAGCGCAGTCATTTCCGGTAACAATTTTTGTTGTGCTCCAAGTAATTGATTCATTGCATTCTCCTTCTGAAAAGTGGTTGGACGTTTTTTGTCCCACTACATTATTTTATGTCCCACCTTAATATTAATATACTCCTTTTCTAAAAAAAGAGCAAATAAAAAAGACGTTTACGATGTAAACGCCTCAGCTTGTTGACAAAAGAATATTAATCAATATAAAAGTATAAAAATTCGCATTCTTATCTTTTGCACTCTATCGAAAAATTTTATGGTCGGCTATTTCTTTCGCTTTCCACGGACGAAACGCTAGCCTCCTCGGCTCAGCTGTCTATGACAGTTGAGCCTGTGGGGTCTAGCTTATTTCGTTTTTCCGCAGGAGTCTTCAGAAATAGCCGACCGTCTTACTACTAAAATAATATGAAGAGACACGCAAACAGAAGCGAAATCCGTTGATTGGAGTGGAGGCGGCGACTTCAGCGGGAATAGCACGAGCTGAAGACCCCGCAGGAACGTAGTGACGAGGAGACTGAAGTCGTGCCCGCGAAACGCGTCCGCCGCAATGGAAATCAACATTTTCTTGTTCAATAGTATACAGTTATATTCTCTCATTTTTTTGTTTGTCTACAGCCTGAGACGTTTACGATGTAAACGCCTCTAATAACGTAGGATAATCAATCCGTCCTTCCTGAATGACCACTCCGTTGCTTTCGATTACTGGAATGCGGAGTAAGTACTTTTCATGGATGTCATCATTGTCTTCAATATTGATTTCTTCTATATGTAATTCAACATCTTCTTTTACAAGTTGCAGCATCATTCGTGCGTCTTCACACAAAGGACAGTTCGGGCGAGAATAAAATTGTACGTTCATTATCCATCTTCCTTTCACGTCTTTAACATCTTGATATCCAGAATTGTACTCTATTTTTCGCAATTGCACGTCATAAATTCATAAAAAAACAAGTGGCTGTCTTAAGCCGCTTGCTGTACCCTCATTTAAAAACCATGACCAGCGCCACCGCCACTACTGCCTTCCTTGATTAGCCTTACCGGCTCGTGCTTTTAAGCTATCCGGAAATGCACTCTTTCGTTACAGTATCCTTTAACATAGCCATAAACAAAAAAGCTACAATGACTTAAAAAGTCACTGTAGCTTTGGTTATTATGATTTTTTCAATTCACTGCGAGAAATAATGTGATCAACAAGACCATAGTCTTTTGCACGCTCAGCTGTCATGAAGTTATCGCGGTCCGTATCTTTTGCGATGACATCAATCGGTTGACCTGTACGTTCTGACAAGATACCGTTTAATTTTTCACGCAAGAATAAAATACGTTTTGCAGCGATTTCAATTTCAGTCGCTTGCCCTTGTGCTCCACCAAGTGGTTGATGAATCATGACTTCAGCATTCGGTAAAGCATAACGTTTACCTTTTGTTCCAGCCGCAAGCAAGAATGCGCCCATTGAAGCTGCCATCCCGATACAAATTGTTTGCACGTCCGGTTTGATGAAATGCATTGTGTCAAAAATCGCCATACCCGCCGTGATACTTCCACCTGGACTGTTGATGTAAATAGAAATATCTTTTTCTGGATCTTCAGCTTCTAGGAAAAGTAATTGTGCCACGATGGAGTTTGCAACATTATCGTCAATGCCGCTTCCAAGCATAATCACTCGGTCTTTTAATAAACGTGAGTAGATGTCATAAGCGCGCTCTCCGCGGCTTGTTTGTTCAATAACTGTAGGAATTAAATTCATGGAAATGCCCCCTTCAAGCTTATAATAATTTTCGTACATCCCGAGTATCATCTATTGTACTCGGTTGTTCCTTTATAATATACAAGTTGGTCAAGGAAGGTCAAATATTATGCACAAAAAAGTACAGTTGAAATGTTTGCCTTCTATTTGTATAATAGGTAAGTCACTTGCCCTCGTGGTGCAATGGATAACACGTAAGATTCCGGTTCTTGAGATGGGGGTTCGATTCCCTCCGAGGGCGTCAAAAGGTAAACCGACCCAAACGTTAGAAGGCGTATGGGTCGGTTTTTTTATTTATATTCATTCAGACAATGGATTACTTTAACTTCCACAAAGAATGGAAATCTGCGAGTAACAACCTTTTTTGCATCAGTGGCTTTCATTACAAAATCTTCACCCATTCAAAACCGTGAATTTTTTATATTTTATCCAAGAACAACCGTTTTAACACAATTGCAGTTAAGCCAATCGCTTCAGATTCTGTCAAGCTTCCCTCCTCAGCCTTTTTCTCCCAATGATTGGATTCAATTACGCCTTGTTCACGCGCCTTGGTCAACATATTTTTAAATTCATTATTTAATGATAATGAACCTGTATTGAAAAACTTCGCTTCCTCCTTTCCTGAAGAATCTATAACTTCTTTCATTTTCAGTCCGAAACTCCACGCGATACCTTGAGCGATTGCTACACCGTGTGCATTCAAATAGTTGTCATCACGCATTTTTATGATATCCGTGAGACTATCCATAAAACCACCTTCTACTAGTACTGCTGGCATAACTGTCTCCCGCAATTCATGAAAGTTGGCAGATTTCACACCGCGATCCCTCAACCCCATCGCTTTCACTACTTTCGGATGAATGGAATTGGCCAGTTTGAGTGAAGATGGATTATTGTTTGCCGGCTCCATTACGTAGGTTTCGATTCCTCCATGATTTCCCCATTGCCCTCCAAGAGCATTATGGTGACAGCTGATGTACATATCAGCTTTCCAAGCATTTGCCATATCAGTGCGAGACGCTAAGGGTATATCCGTTTTTCCGCTGGGATCGTCGACCCGCATTTGTAGAACACCTTCATATTTATCCAGATGTGCCATGCCTGACAGAACCACTTTGTTATTGAATGTCCATTCTTTTTCATCATTTGGCGACCGTTTCCCTGCAGTAGTCAATCCATGTCCTGCAGACCATGCTATTTTAATCATTTCTATTTCCCCCTTTCCTATTAAGATTTTTATCCCATTTTTTAATAACATTCGAAAAAACCATGAATAGTCATCGTCGCTTTTATGCCCCTATTATTTAAAATTAAATAGTATTGTAGCTATAACCCATAGTATTCTCGTAAATCTATTGGGACTGAGTCATTTACTAGATTTATCGAAAAGTAGCAATAGTTATTAAGTGAAACATTGTGAACTTGATGAATTTTGTCCATAAAAAAACCTTCGACAGATCGTCGAAGGTTTTTGATTTTAATTTTCTTTTTGAATCATGGCGATTAGTCCTTCAACCGCCTGTTCTTCATCTGATCCTTCAGCACTGATTGTAACTGATGATCCTTTGCTGATGGCTAGGCTCATTATGCCCATAATACTTTTTGCATTTACTTTTTTATCGTCTTTTTGCAGATATACATCTGCTTGGTAACGATTTGCTTCTTGCACAAAAAGAGCAGCCTGTCTTGCCTGTAATCCTGATTTCAATTCAACTTGTACTTGATTTTCCGTCATTAGTTCATGCCCCCCCAAATCTCTGTCCGTTCATGTATTGTTTTTTATGTTAGCTGAAATGAGTCATTCTCACAACTATCTTTTCACTTTATCGAACGCAACTCCACCGCGAAGTCCATCAGCAATTTCATCAAGCTTACGTAATCGGTGATTAATGCCTGATTTACTGATTGTACCTGTTGAAACCATCTCGCCAAGTTCTTTCAGCGTGACATCTGTGTACTCTACACGCAATCTAGCTACTTCCCTCAGCTTTTCAGGCAATTGATCAATTCCCATGACATTATCAATATAACGAATATTTTCCACTTGTCGTATGGATGCGCCAATTGTTTTATTGAGATTGGCAGTTTCACAATTGACGAGCCGATTTACGCTATTTCGCATATCGCGGACAATGCGGACATCTTCAAATTTCAATAATGCGTGATGAGCTCCGGTAATACTTAAAAAATCCGATATTTTTTCAGCTTCTTTTAAATAGGTCACAAACCCTTTTTTACGTTCAATTGTTTTAGCATTCAATCCAAAGCCATTCATTAAATTAACAAGTGCATCACTATGGTCTTTATATAGCGAATAAACTTCCAAATGGTATGCAGAGGTTTCCGGATTATTGACTGAGCCACCAGCCAGGAATGCACCACGCAAATACGCCCGCTTGCAACAATTCTTTTTAACCAGTTCAGCTGAAATTGTATGATTGAACTGAAAGTCTTCTGTAATGATTTTCAAATCTTCCAGCAAAGCTTTTGACCCATCTCGCACCCGACAAATATATACATTGTTTTTTTTCAAGCGCATCTTTTTTCGTACCAATAGTTCTACTTGGTACGGGTACAATTCTTTCATCAATGTATATAAACGTCTGGCAATCGCTGCATTCTCGGTTTGTACATCCAAACTCAAACTTCGGTTCGCAAATGAAAGCGCACCATTCATGCGGATGAGTGCAGATAGTTCTGCTTTCGCGCAACAAGGTGTTATGTCAGCCTGCGTCATTTCTTTTTTTGTTTCAGATGCAAATGACATATATATTTCCCCCTTTCGAGCGAAAGTTAGATAAATGATTGCTTGATTGCATTTTCCTTATCTTCCGCATAATGGACCAGCCATTCCGCAACTTTGGTTGCGTCATGACGAATGGCTCCATCCTGGATGGTCGCAATATCTTTTTTGACCACTGTTATTCCTAATTGATTTAATCTTGATTCGTCATAACTCACCGGCATAGACTGTTCTTGTGCATAAATTTCTTGAACGGATAATGGAACTTCATCCGTGTTAAGTAAAATCGTCTGAATAAACGGCGCACCCATATGCAACATCAATGCACGGACATGATCAGCCGCTGAATAGTTCAATGTCTCTCCAGCTTGTGTCATCAAGTTGCAAATGTATACGTTTGGTGCCTTCGATTCGAGTATTGCTTTTTGAATTCCTTGAACCAATAAATTGGGCAAAATACTAGTATATAAACTTCCTGGTCCAAATACGAGTAAATCAGCTTTGCAAATTGCTTTAATCGTATCTGGAAGCGGTTCCACATCATTGGGTGTCAGAAAGACACGATGAATGCGTTGATTGTATGTAGGAATCTTTGATTCTCCCGTAACAATGGTCCCGTCGTCCAGTTCTGCATGAAGGGTGATTGTCTGATTCGCAGCTGGCAATACAGTACCATGAACATTTAATACGCGACTCATTTCCCGAATCGCATGCGAAAAGTCACCAGTTATATCTGTCAACGCTGTTAACATTAAATTACCTAGTGAATGTCCACCTAAATCATCAGATTGACTGAAACGATATTGGAACATTTCTTCAACTAAAGGCTCTACATCTGATAATGCAGCCATTACTTTTCGAATATCTCCCGGAGGCGGAATATCGTAATCGTCGCGGAGTCTGCCTGAGCTGCCTCCATCATCTGCAACTGTAACAATTGCAGTGATATCGACCGGGAATTTCTTTAATCCTCGCAACAACGTGGATAGACCCGTCCCCCCGCCGATTATGACGATTCGTTTCCGGCGTTTGGAACGTGCCATTCCATCAGCCCTTTCTATGTTTAATATCGCGATGCGTAATTACAGTTTGATAATCTTGTTGGAACAATTTCGCATAGTATTCCGTAAGGGTTACGGAACGGTGTTGCCCACCGGTACAACCAAATGCAATGACGAGCTGGCGTTTTCCTTCTCGTTTATATTGAGGAATCATGTAAGTCAGTAAATCAGTCAGTTTTTCAATTAATATTTGGGTTTCCGGCCATTTCAACACATAACCAGATACATCAGAATCCAAGCCGGTTTTCGGACGCAAATCTTCTATATAATAAGGATTTGGCAAGAATCGTACATCAAATACTAAATCCGCATCAATCGGTAAGCCGTGTTTAAAACCGAATGACATGACGTTTACAGTAAATGTAGAGCTTCCTATTGAAGAAAACTCTTCTTGTATTTTTTCACGAAGATCTTTCGGTTTCAGGGTTGAGGTGTTGTAAATGAATTGAGCTCTTCCTTTCAACTCAGAAAGCAACAAACGTTCTTTTGCAATCCCCTCTAAAGGTAAGCCTTCAGGAGCGAGCGGATGTGAACGCCGTGTTTCTTTATAGCGTCTGACCAGAGTTTCATCGTCCGCTTCCAGGAATAAAATTTTTGGTGTACATAAATTCCCTTGCGCCATTTCATCGAGAGCACCAATCAACGAATCGAATAAATCTCCGCCACGCATATCCATTACCGCAGCAATCCGATTCATGTCTTTTCCTGATTCCTTCATTAATTTTAAAAACGTCATTAATAAAGCTGGTGGCAAGTTATCGATACAGAAAAACCCTAGATCTTCGAAACTTTGAATGGCAACTGTTTTCCCTGCGCCAGACATGCCGGTAATGATGACCAATTCCGAATCCTGAGTTTGTTTTGATTCCATCATTGCTTCTCTCCCTCATATGACGCTTGTATATCTTGTTTAATCAAATCAAAATCATGGGTGTAAACAAATGTCCCGTATTGAACCCCTTGTCCTGATACAGCAAATTGTAAGTTCGTACGATCTCCTTCTGCCATTGGCAAATGTGCCAAGGCTTCCACAGGATGCCACTCCAAAATTCCTTCTTTTGTTACTTCAAATGGAATACCTTCTAAATCATGCGACACAAATGTAAAGAGCATCCACTCATTTTCGATCTGCTGTTCGTCTTGTACGATCATCGTATAAACGCCTTTTAAATGAGGTTTGACAGGTACGGTGTTGGTTTCCTCTTGAAATTCACGAATGGCCGCGCTGTAAATGGACTCGCCTGCTTCCATTTTCCCGCCAGGGGCTACATACCAATTTCTACGTGGTTTTTTCAATAAAAGAACCTGTTGTTCTTTCAAAACAATTAAATTTGCTATACGCTGCACATTCGACACTCCACATCCAAATAAACTCACTTATTCTATTATACAACTTTGAAGGATGGCATATCAAAAAGTATGCAAAAAAGAAAAGCGTAAAGCTCGTCTAGTGACCGGAATGACATCATGGCAAGTTGTTTTCAAGAGTTTTGACCATTGTTATTGAATATCTGACCATTCAGAACCGTTATTGACCACTCAAAGACGTTTTCTGACCGGTTAACTTGATTTTCCGTCCAGCTCGAAGCAATTTCTGTCCATACACTTTCAAACACCTTTCCAAACGGCAAAAAAAGAGGCTGTTTCATCGATTTGCACCGAGAAACAGCCTTTCAAAATGTTGCTATAAAAAGGGGGTCAATTTACTATCCTTAATATACACCTTTATTGTTGCAAGGGTATTACAGATGGATTAAAGAATGATTAAAATTAAGCCTTAATGCTTAATTTTTCGTGTAATTCTTCGATATAATGCTGTGCAGCCTGTGCAGCGATACTGCCATCACCTGTTGCCGTTACAATTTGACGCAACGTTTTTTCACGTACATCTCCGGCAGCAAAGATACCAGGGATACTCGTTTCCATTTGTTCGTTTGTTAAGATATACCCCATTTCGTTCAGGATACCTAATTTAGCAAATGGTTTTGTCAATGGAAGCATTCCGATGTAAATAAATACACCGTTTGCTTTAAATTCCTGTTCCGAATCATCTACTGTTGATGCCAATGTCACGCTTCCGACTTTGCCATTTTCATCGTTAATCGATTTCACAGTATGGTTCCAGATGAAGTCGATTTTTTCATTTGCAAACGCACGTTCTTGCAGGATTTTTTGTGCACGAAGTTCATCACGACGGTGAACAATCGTTACTTTGCTAGCAAAACGTGTTAAATACACTCCTTCTTCCACAGCAGAATCTCCGCCTCCTACAACGACTAATTCTTTATTTCTAAAGAATGCGCCATCGCAGACCGCACAGTAACTTACTCCACGTCCACCCAGTTCAGTTTCGCCTGGAATTCCCATTTTCTTATATTCAGCACCGGTTGTGATGATGATTGAACGGGCTTTATATTCTTTCCCACCCGCTTTAATTGTCTTGAATGCTTCACCATCAGTGATTTCCTGTACATCTCCGTATGCGTACTCCGCACCGAATTTTTTGGCATGTTCAAACATTTTCGTTGAAAGTTCCGGTCCTAAAATATGTTCGAAACCGGGATAGTTTTCAACTTCCTCAGTATTTGCCATTTGGCCACCTGGAATGCCACGTTCAATCATTAAAGTCGATAAATTTCCTCGTGATGTATATACAGCTGCTGTCATACCTGCAGGACCAGCCCCGATAATCACAACATCATAAATTTTTTCTTCAGTCATTAAAAATACCTCCTAAATCCTTCTATCACAAATCGTATAAGATTCATGCAAGTCATTCAACTTTTTTGCTTAAGTATCAAAAAGCGGTAAAAATTGAATAAGTTCATTTACATATTTTGTGATGGTTGGTGTGGTAATCTCATAGCGTTCCGCTAGTGCTTTTTTTGTAATGCCTTGTGAACGTGATGATTGGAACATATAATCCGCAGCGGCCGCTAAAGCCTTAGGATTTTTAAAGGCATAGCCTTTATCAATACCACGCTCAATTAACACAAACCACATTTGAAAGAGGAATGATCCGTCAATTGTTAACGGGTGATTTTTCCGGTACAGCACTTCTGTTGCTTCGACCGCTCTTAAAAAAGAACGTTCAGCAAGTCGACTAGTTTCAAATTCGTGCCCAAGGGCATGGGCCAACAACCATTTTTCCATCGTAGAGTACGTTTCTACATTTACCCATTCAGGATGAGCGATAATTTCTTGTTTATGTGCAGTCTTACCCAACAAAAACAAACCGAACATTCGCTCACTGCGATACGCATTTTCAAGCTTTTCTACAATAAAATCACGATTGTGCTCCATGCCATCTAAAGATTCGCCTTCTTTTTGGCCAGCCCAAGGTTCCAGTCCGTGTTTTTCGGGATCAATTTGAATCAGTTGTTTCCAGTATTGACGAGCTTCTTTTTCATGTCCCGAAAAGTATGCGGAATGTGACAACCAGAAATAAAAGCCAGGGTCGCCCTCGTATCCGCGTTTTTGAAGTGAACGTAACCATTTATACGCATCTTCATATTTACCAACCAAAGCAAAAGTTGCACCCAGCTTGTAGCGGTGTTCCAGCATATACGGTTGGATTTTCCCAAGTAAATTCAAAAGATAAGAGAGTTCCTGCTCATTTTTTTCGTAATAATGAACGACTGCCAAATTACACAATGCATGCAAATTCCCTGTGTTTTCTTCCAACACTTTATGTAATAAAGCTTTTGCTTGATCGACTTCGCCGATATAAAAATAAGCAAGCGCCAAATTGTTGAATGCAGCCCAGAAATCCGGATTTTCTTCAATCAAATTCTCCAAAACTTCAATTGCCTTCTCAAAGTTTCCTTGTTCCATCATCCGTCTTGCTTTTTCTTGAATGACTAAAATTTCGCTTCCGATATTATCATCTTCAAATAACGGCCAGTCTTCTTGTTCCGAGAAATCAATGATCTCCATCGCTTCCTCAGCGTAAGCTCCCGTCATATCCAATTCAATATACTGTTTGGCGTACTTATGGGCATCCGAAAGAAAACCGAGATGAGCATTGACTTCGGCCAAGAAGAAAACAATTTCACTTTCATTTGGATCAAGACTGTACGCACTTTGCAATAATTCAAGGGCATGGTCGTATTTTTCCACTTCCATTTCCACAATTGCGTATTGCATTAATATAAGCGGATCATCAGGACTCAGTTCCGCTGCACGTCTCAAATATTTATGCGCTTTTTCAAAATGCTCACGATTCAGAGCTACTAACGCTTTTTGATAATAATATTCGCCTGTAGGAATAAACGAGACGATGTTTTCATTCGCGAGTTGTTTGTGTTTTTTCTCCAATTAATGCCTCCGAAAAAATAAAAAGGAACACAACAGGTCCCTTTTCAGTATCTCTCTATTATAGCACATTGGCTTATGATTTACTCTCATGTCGTTTCTGTAAAACTTCCAACACATCATACAAATTCACTTTTTGTTCTTGAAGCAAGACTAATAAGTGATAGATCAAGTCAGCCGCTTCCCATTGCAATTCTTCGGCATCACGGTTTTTTGCGGCAATTACGACTTCTGTCGCTTCTTCGCCGATTTTCTTGCCGATTTTGTCCACGCCTTTTTCAAATAAGTAGGTCGTATAGGCACCTTCTGGCATAGATTTTTCACGTTGTTGAATGACTTGTACCAAATCTGCCAAAATCCCGAAACTGCCGACAGTTTGTCCTGGAGAGAGGATGTCTTTATGAAAACAAGTGGCTTCACCCGTATGACAAGCAGGGCCTTTTGGCAACACTTCCACCACTAATGCATCTTCATCACAGTCTGTTCGGATGGCTACTACTTGTTGCTTGTTACCACTCGTTGTACCTTTATGCCATAGTTCTTGTCTCGAACGACTGAAGAACCATGTTTCTTTCGTTTCAATTGTTTTTTCCATTGATTGACGATTCATATAAGCGACCGTCAACACTTCTTTTGTTTGTGCATGTTGAACAACAACCGGTATCAGTCCTTGCTCATCAAATTTAATGGTTTCCATTACGTTTTTTGTCATCTGACTGACACTCCCTTCTCTCGCAGTACACTTTTCACTTCTGCTACACTTGTCTCTTTATAATGAAAAATGGAAGCCGCCAATGCCGCATCTACATCCACTTCATTGAATACATCATAAAAGTGTTGGGCATTTCCTGCTCCACCACTTGCGATAACCGGAACATTGACAGCCTCCCGAACCGCTTTCGTTAACGCCAAATCAAAACCACTTTTTTCACCATCTTTGTTCATGGACGTCAGGAGAATTTCTCCTGCACCTAATCGAGTGGCTTCTTGTGCCCATTTAACTGCTGTCCATTGTGTAAGCCGTCGACCACCATGCGTATAGACCATCCACGTCCCGTCATCTTCTGACCATTTTGCATCAATAGCGACGACAATGCATTGTGAACCGAAATAAGCCGCACCTTCAGCAATCAATTCGGGACGTTCAAGTGCAGATGTATTGACTGATACTTTATCTGCACCTGCCCGCAGCATGTTTTTCATATCATCCAGTGTTCGGATTCCGCCTCCAACGGTAAAAGGAATAGCCAGTTCAACGGCAGTTTGACGTACGACATCAATCATCGTCTCTTTTCCTTCATGCGAAGCCGATATATCTAGAAATACTAACTCATCTGCCCCTTGCTCATCATAAAATTTTGCAAGTTCGACCGGATCTCCTGCATCTCGTAATGAAACAAATTGAACCCCTTTTACAACTCGTCCTTCTTTGACATCCAAACATGGAATAATTCGTTTTGTTAACATGAAGCCACCTCACGTAATGCTTCCGGTAACGTGAAGCGATTTTCATAAAGTGCTTTACCAATAATCACGCCACCAATTTTTGAACCTGCGGCTGCTTTTGCAACTTTCTTTACGTCTGAAAGTGAACTAATGCCCCCAGAAACAATCACTTCTGCTCCCGTAGCTTCGGCAAGAAGTTCATTCGCAAGAATATTAGGTCCACTTAATGTTCCGTCCGTTGCTATATCCGTAAAAATAAAGGTTTTCGCACCATGAGTTGCAAAATATTGCCCTACTTCAATCGCGGATTTTGAGGAAGTTTCCAACCATCCATGTGTAGCAACCATGCCATCTTTTGCATCAAGGCCTATAACTATTTTCTCTGCACCGAACTTTTGGATTATCGAGACCGCTAGCTCTGGTTGCTGAATAGCCAAGCTTCCGATGATGACTCTTGCCACACCATTATCCAGATAATATTTCACATCTTCTTCAGTGCGTATTCCTCCGCCAATTTGCACATTCACACCAAGCTCAGTAGCCGCACGGATTACATCCTTATCATGAATTCGTTTCCCATCTTTCGCGCCATCCAAATCTACCATGTGAATCCACTTTGCTCCTTGGCATGCAAACGTTTTTGCCATTTCAATAGGAGATTCCGCATAAACCGTCTCTTGATTATAATCACCTTTAAATAAGCGCACACATTTGCCTCCACGCATATCAATCGCAGGGAATAATTCAATCACTGTCATCTTTGTTCACTCCTTTCTTTTACTTGACCGACCCATTTTTTCAACAAGTACTTTCCGAACGGTCCAGACTTTTCAGGGTGAAACTGCATACCAGTGATTGAGTCTTTCTGGACAAGTCCAGGAACAAACTGACCTGCATATGTACTGCTTGCCAGTACTTCTTTTTGCATTGTATTTTGTGCCAAATAGGAATGGACAAAGTAGACATGAGTTGAATCTTCTTTATCGAGACCCTTCAGCCAATCTGGTTGATGTGTAAAAGATAATGGATTCCATCCCATATGAGGAATTCTGATACGTTTTTGCTCTGTATCCAGTTGTTCAAATTTCTGAATATGACCCGTTAATATACCTAAACCTTCCGTCCATCCATTTTCTGTACTATCTTCATATAGAAGCTGCATGCCCAGACATATGCCAAGTAACGGTTTGTTGGTGTTCTCGATTTGTTTAATATATTGATCTAAGCCAGACTCACGCAGACGACTCATGGCATCTGGAAATGCCCCCACACCTGGTAAAACATAACCATCCATTTGATTTAAGATGTTTGTATCTGCCGTTATGGAAACTTCACAACCTAGTCGGAGCAGCGCTTGTTCAACACTATACAAATTGCCCATGCCGTAATCGATTACACCAATTTTCATGTTAATAATCCTTTCGTGGATGGCACTCCTTTGACACGCGGATCAATGGATACCGCTTCATCGAGCGCTCTTGCCAAAGCTTTGAATATGGCTTCAATCATGTGGTGTGTATTGTGGCCATAATGAAGGATTACATGAACATTCATCCGTGCTTCGAGAGTGAATTTCCATAAAAATTCATGGACAAGTTCCGTATCGAAATTCCCTACTTTTTCTTTAGGGAATGTCGCTCTGAATTCAAGGTGAGGACGGTTTGAACAATCCACAATCACTTGCGCCAGTGCATCATCCATCGGCACAAATGCATTACCGTATCGACGTATCCCTTTTTTGTCACCTAACGCTTCTTTGACAACTTGCCCGAGTACAATCCCGATATCTTCAGTTGTATGATGATCATCAATATGTGTATCACCAGACGCTTGAATGGTCGCATTAAAGAATCCATGTTTCACAAATAAATCAAGCATATGATCCATAAAAGGGACGCCAGTATCAATCGTGGCCAGTCCTTCTCCATCCAGTTGCATCGTAACTTTCACTTTTGTTTCGTTCGTTTTTCTATTAATCGTTGCTTCGCGTGTCATGATTGATTCATCCCCTTTTTCCAGCCTCTTGATTCTACAGCTCTTGCATGGGCTTCTAACCCTTCCATTCTAGCCAGTCTTGCTATTTTGTCTGCATGTTGTTGCCATGTTTCTTCTGTGTAAAAAATGATGCTTGTTTTTTTGATAAAATCATCCACCGATAATGGACTGGAGAACCGAGCAGTGCTGTTTGTCGGCAAAACATGATTGGTCCCTGCAAAGTAGTCACCAATTGGTTCCGAACTGTATCGACCGATAAAAATCGCACCTGCATGTCTCACTTGTTGTGCAACTTCATGAGGATTGATTGTCATGATTTCCAAATGCTCCGGTGCCAATTTATTTACAGCTTTAATAATATCCAGCATTGTTTCTGCAACATAAATTTTCCCGAACTTTTCAACAGCTGCCCGTGCAATCTTCTCACGCGGGAGCGTTCGCAATTGTTTCTCCACTTCTATTGCAACTTCCTGAGCAAATACATTGCTCGTCGTCAGTAAAATCGGACAAGCCATCGGATCATGTTCAGCTTGCGATAATAAATCGGCGGCAATTTCGTCCGCATATGCAGTATCATCTGCGATGATGGCAATTTCACTCGGTCCTGCAATCATATCAATAGCCACTTCACCAAATACTTCCCGTTTGGCCAATGCAACAAACACATTACCTGGACCTGTTATTTTATCTACAGGTGCAATGGATTCGGTACCATATGCAAGAGCAGCGATTGCCTGAGCTCCACCCATTTTATAAATTTCTTCAATTCCTAAAATCGAAGCCGCAACCAATACTGCGTCTGGTAGTGCTCCTTTATCGTTTGGAGGTGACACAATGACAATTCGTTCAACACCAGCCACTTGTGCCGGAATGACATTCATTAATACCGATGACGGATAAGCAGCGGAACCACCTGGCACGTACAAACCAACTGCATCCAATGGACTTACTCGTTGTCCAATAAATGAGCCATTTTTGACGTCAACTTCATAAGATGACCGTTTTTGCATTTCATGAAAAAGGCGGATATTTTTTGCCGCTTCTTCCAAATCATTTTTAAGTTCTTCATCAAAATTGGCGAGTGCGTGTTGAATTTCATCCATCGAAACACTAAATTCACTTAGTTTAATTCCGTCCCATTTCTCGCTATAGTCCGCGACTGCTTGGTCACCGCGTTTTTTGACATCGGACAATACCATTTTCACGGTGTTCAATTGCTCCTCATTGCCCATTTCCAAAGGTCGTTTTAATGATATATCTTTCGTTAAAGAAACGATTTGCATATAATATCCTCCTTACTCCATTGAATCTTTCAGTCGCTTCACCATATCGCGGATGCGTTCGCTTTTTAGGCGGTAACTGACGGGATTAGCAATTAACCTCGATGTCACATCCACAATGCGTTCGTATTCAACAAGTCCATTTTCTTTCAATGTCCGGCCAGAAGATACGATATCCACAATTCGATCGGCCAGCCCAATCATGGGTGCCAGTTCGATTGAACCATTTAATCCAATAATTTCAACTTGCTCCCCTTTTTCTTTGTAAAAAGCCGAAGCAATTTCAGGATATTTAGTTGCCACACGAGGCGCAATCTCATTCATGACTGTATTCGGCAAGCCTGCAGTTGCGATATAGCATTCGCTGATTTTTAAATCCAGCAACTCATGAACAATTCGTTTTTGTTCAAGTAATACATCTTTACCCGCTATTCCTATATCTGCAACCCCATGTTCCACATAAACAGGTACATCCATCGGTTTCGCAAGAATAAATCGAATCTTTTCACCAGGAGCTTCAACAATGAGTTTCCGTGATTCTTCAAAGTCATCCGGCAACTGAAAACCCGCTTTTTGAAGTAACACATAAGCTTCTTCAAAAATTCGTCCTTTCGGCATCGCAATTGTCAGTTCACTCATTTTTTCCATCTCCTTCTGTTAACCACAATACTTCTGTAAAGTTATCCTGATAAGCCTGTCTGTCCTCTACACCATTAACATATTGAATAGTTGTCCGAATCCCTTGCTGTCTAAATTTATTCGCCTCATTGACTGCATCCATATAATTAGCTTCATCAAAAAATATTAACGTATGTGGCTTACGTGTTGTCGATGTAGTCATCACTTCAAGCAATCTGTCTACTCTCAATCCAAAACCTGTTGCACCAACATCACAATTGAATTCCTGCAACAAACCGTCATAGCGACCTCCATTGCCTATCGGAAAGCCTGATCCACTCGCAAAAACTTCAAATAACATCCCAGTGTAATAACTCATTTCACTAGTAAGTGTCAGATCGTATGTGACCAGATTTGAAAGACCTGTATTTTCTAGTAATACGGACAAGTCACTAAGATACATAAACATGTTCACTTGCTGAATATTTGATTGGTCGATAAAAGGATGTAATGATTGAATGGATTGCACATTGGAAGCATGTCCAATAAATTCAATAAAGCGTTCTTCTTCTACTTTCGATAATCCATACGATTGTACAGCCTCTTCAAATCCAACCATGTTCTTTTCCACAAGTAATTTACGCAGTTCTTTAACTTGTTCTTTGGATTCGGTAAATTGCGTCAAAATTGATTGCAATAACCCAGCATGTCCGACCGTTAAATGATATTCACCAATTCCAAGTTCCTGTACAAAATCCGATGCGGTTATAATCATTTCTGCATCTGCGAAAACCGAAGAATCTCCTATTAACTCCACGCCCATTTGCTCGAATTCAGCGGGCCTTCCGCCTTCATTTTCCTGTGCACGGAAGACGTTCGCAAAGTATGCTAGACGCAATGGTATTTGTTCCTTCAATAGCTTAGATGTTGCCACACGAACAATTGGTGTCGTCATATCTGGTCTTAAGACAAGTGTCTCACCTTGGCGATCGACTAATTTAAACAATGATGAATCTGAAATTGCCGAGGCTTTCCCCACGGTTTCGTAATATTCAACAGTAGGTGTTTTGATAAAATCAAAGCCGTGATTTCGGAAAAACTTTCTGCCGACATCCCGTACATTTTCCTTTTTTTCATTTATTAACGGAAATGAGTCTCTCATCCCTAGCGGTTTCTCAAATTTTCGAATTGGCGTCATTCTTTCATCACTTCCCAAAATAAGGATATTTTACTTTAGCACACTAGCATGCTACTACAATGAAATAAAATATATTTTAACGTAACTAATAGAGTGCGTCAATACAAAAGACCTCATGAAGCATTGGAATTCTCTTCATGAGGTCTTTTCTGGTTATATAAGGCGACGTGTCGCCATTTCTTCAGCAGTGTAAATGATTTTCATGGGATTCCCCCCGACAAAACTGCCTTCTGGTACATCTTTATGCACAAGAGTAGCAGCGGAAACGATCGCACCATCACCAATAGTAACTCCAGGTAAAATGGTAGAATTCGCTCCTATAAGAACACGATTCCCAATAATGACGTCTCCAATACGATATTCGTCAATTAAGTACTCATGAGCTAAAAGCGTCGTATTGTACCCGACGATTGTATTCTCTCCAATTGTAATTCTCTCCGGAAACATGACATCAGGCATAACCATCAAGGCAAATGAAGTTTGCTCTCCAACTTTCATATGTAAAAAGTGTCGGTAGAGGAAATTTTTCAGTGGTAATGAAGGGCTGTATCTGCCCAGTTGAATAACGATAAAATTTTTCATCACCTTCCAAAAAGGCACCGTTCGGTAAATATGCCACAACGAGTTTGCCCCTTCTACGGGATAACGTTCCGTCCTTCTCATGAAGATGTTCCGTCCACGATTTCAAGCAAATCCGTTATATGCTGCAACATATATGTTGGGTTAAAAGTAGCTAAATATGCTTCGCCTTTAGCAGTCCATGCAACACCAGCTGTTCTTACACCTGCGTTTTGACCACCCTCGATATCATGGGAGTTGTCCCCGATCATTATTGCCTCTTCTTTCGTTGCATTCAAACGCTCAAGTGCCAAAAGAATGGGTTCAGGGTCTGGTTTTGGAGTAACCACGTCGTCGAGTGCAATCACAACATCGAAGATGTCCTCAATCCCCATTAATGTTAATCCCTTCTGAATCATACCTTGCCTTTTCGTTGATACAATCGCCATCTTAAGGCCTCGAGCTTTTAATATACGGAGAGTATCAGTAACACCATCAAATTCGACAGCCATTTGATCGTGCATTTCAATATTCCATGCGCGGTATTCTTTAATTAGCTCTTCTGTCAATGTTTCATCAATCGAATCAAAGGTCTGTTTTAAGGACGGTCCTATAAATTGCAGCGCGTCTTCTTTAGTAAATCTTCCGGGATATCTTTTACCCAAAACACTTAAAAACGTTTGAATGATGAGCTCATTCGTATCCAGCAATGTACCATCAAAATCGAAAAGAAGCGTTGTTATTGGTTGAGATTTCATGATGTAAGTACTTCCTTTCTTTTCGTTTGCTCAGCTCTTTTCCAAATTGATGCGACCACAATCGTCAATATAAAAGCGATGCCGAGCCTTAGTAAAAATAATGGCCAAATCGGTATTCCAAGAGGAATAAAGATAAGCGTATCTTCTACAACTGCGTGACAGGCGACTAAAAAGATAAAGACCAGCGTTGCATCTTTCTTGCTGACCCCGTCCTCTTGTACTGCCTGAATCATTACGCCTGCACCAAATGCCAACCCGATAACCAATCCAGATACCAGTGTCATCGAAGCATTTGGTTTAATTCCGAGCAACTTTGTAAAAGGTGCTATTTTTTGTGAAAACTTCTGCAAATACTGTTTGTCTTTCAAATATTGAATGACAACCATTAATGGAATAACGACCAGGGCGAGTTGCAGTACCCCATAACTTGCTTTTTGCAGTCCGAGTAAGATGATTTCAAGCCACCCTTCAGGCATGGTAGCCATTTTTGGTGCCATCCCATATTGAGCGACTTGCGAACCACCAGACCACACCAGGTTTATGACGATTGCCGATATAGCTGCAAGACCAAATCTTACGAGTAAAACTACCCACAATTTTACGCCAACCTTTAATGCCACTCCCGTTTCAATAAAAATATTATGAGAGAATGACAACATGACTGCCAGAATAAAGACTTCTTTCACAGTCAATTCGAGTGAAAGTATTCCGGCAATCCCTGCATACAAATTGAGCACGTTTCCTAATACTAGCGGAATCGCTGCATCGCCATGCAATCCGAATAAACCCATGATGGGAGAAACGAAGTCAATAATCCACGGAAGAACTGGCGTGTACTGCAAAATAACCAGCAACAGTGTAATTGGAAATATGATTTTGCTAAGCGTCCAGGTTGTTTTAAGACCCGCCAGCAGTCCATTTTTTATTGTAGTCATGTATGATACTTCCTTATTTATGCGTCTTTATAACGCACAGGATCTTTAATGGTCATACGACGGTAAACAACAATCAATAGTGCAACAACAACTGTAATAAGAGACACTACCTGTGCCGTGCGAAGTTCCCCGAGTAAGTACAGACTGTCAGTCCGCAATCCTTCAATAAAGAAACGTCCCACAGAATACCAGATAAGATAAAACAAGAACATTTCTCCGCGTAGTAAATTAACTCTACGCAATAATATTAAGATAACAACACCCATGAAATTCCATATAGATTCATATAAGAAAGTGGGATGGTAATACGTCCCATCAATTCGCATTTGTTCGATAATCCAGTCTGGTAAAAACATATTCTCTAAGAAAGCACGTGATACAGGTCCTCCGTGGGCTTCCTGATTCATAAAGTTACCCCAACGTCCTATTGTCTGACCGATTAGGATACTTGGTGCCACTACGTCCGCCAGTTTCAAAAATGAGACTTTGCGTTTTTTCGTAAACACATAAGCGGTAACGAATGAAGCAATCAATGCTCCATGTATGGCAAGTCCTCCCTCCCAAACTTGAAGGATATCACCGGGATTTTCGGAGTAATACTCCCATTTAAATATTACGTAATAAAGACGCGCCCCAAGAATTGCCAATGGGACAGCCCATATCAATAAATCCGTTAAGAATTCTTCGTGAAAACCTCGTTTCAGCATTTCACGCTGTGCTACTAGAAATGCCAAAACAATTCCAAAAGCGATAATGACGCCGTACCATCGTACATCAATCGGTCCAAGAGAAATCGCGATTGGATCAAATGCTCCAAGTAAAAAATTCATGTTATACCCCTTCCATACTTCCTGCTTTTAATATGTAGCGTCTTCATTTTGACTAATGACATCGTTCAGACGATTGGAAAATTCCTCTGCTGCATTGACTCCCATACGTTTCAAACGATAGTTCATCGCTGCCACTTCAATAATAACTGCTAAGTTCCGACCAGGTCGAACGGGAATCGTCAGTCTCGTCAGATCCGTATCAATAATTTTCATTTTTTCTTCCTCGAGCCCGAGACGGTCATACGTTTTCTGTGCATCCCAAATCTCTAAATCAATTACTAGAGATATCCGTTTGAAGCTGCGTATTGCACTTGCACCGAACAAAGTCATGATATCAATAATGCCCAGTCCACGGATTTCTAGTAAATGCTCAATCAGTTTTGGTGGATTCCCTACAAGTGTATTTTCGGCTTCTTGTCTGATTTCCACACAATCGTCAGCAACGAGGCGATGACCTCTTTTGACAAGTTCTAGAGCGGTCTCACTTTTACCGACCCCACTCTTCCCTGTAATCAAAACGCCTACCCCATAAATATCAACGAGTACGCCGTGTACTGCAGTGGTAGGTGCGAGTTTGCTTTCCAAAAAGTTTGTCAGCAAACTGGAGAACCTCGTAGTTGCCATTTTTGCAGTCAATACCGGTACGTGCTCTTCATTCGAAGCAATCTTCAGTTCTTCCGGTACGGTCATACCATGTGAAACAATAATAGCTGGTGTATCAGGTGAGCATAACTTTTTCATGCGATCTATTCGTTCGTGAGGCAGCAACATATCATAAAATGACAGTTCTGTCGTGCCGAGTAGTTGGACACGGTTTGCTGGGTAGTGTGTAAAATAACCGGCCATTTCTAACCCTGGTCTTGAGATATCGCTGATGGCAATATGCCTGCCGATGCCTTCCTGGCCACTGACTAGTTTTAAATCGAACATTTCCATTACATCTTTTGTTGTCACTTGTACCAAAATATCACCTGCTTTCTTCGAAATGCGAATTATCCGTCATGTCCTTTATTTTAGCATGCACTTTGAGAAAAGCGCAAAGTGCCGTTTTGCTGTACATCTGCGCTGGAAGGTTAGGGATGGCAATTTGAGCTAGACAAGCATTTTGATAGTACAACATTAATTTCATTGTACTAAATTGAAGGTAATCTCTATCGAAATTATCTCTCTTCTTTCATTTTTCCTATGTAAGTATTAGGAGGGATGAAGAATGAAGAAGATAATCATCGATGCTGGACATGGTCCAGAAACTTCAGGTAAACGATCGCCTGATGGAGCCTTACGGGAATTCACTTTTAATGTAGCCACGGCTATACATGTCAAGAAACTCTTAACTGCTGAAGGATTTACCGTACTATTTTCGCATAATAATTCTTGCGATGTTGCACTTTCAGAACGCATATCTCTAGCGAACAAACTGAAAGTTTCAGCATTTATATCGATTCATGCGAATGCTTTCGGCAATGATTGGAACCAAGCTCAAGGCATTGAAACGTATACTTGTTTGAACCCAAGCGAAACTTCAACTCGGATGGCTACTTTTGTGCAGCAAGCTTTGATCATGCGCACAGATAGAAAAAATCGAGGTGTTAAAAAAGGAGACTTAGCCGTGCTGAGGGAAACGACGATGCCTGCCATATTAGTGGAATGTGGATTTATGACAAATAAAAAAGAAGCAGACTTGTTAAAAAGTCTAGGATATCAACAGCAATGTGCACAAGCCATCGTTTTCGGTATACTGTGTTCATTATAATAAGGAATAAAAAAATCCCCAAATCGATTGTACTTTCGATTTGGGGATTTTCTAGTTATTCAGCTGTTGTATAGCGTACGACAATCGAGCCTGTTTTTGCTTCCCCTTTAATATATAGAGGAGCTGCTGTTGAATCTGTGAGTTCTTTTGTAAAACGGATATTTTTTTGCAAGAAATGCTCTTGCTCATTTAAACGTGTCACATCCGGCAATGATACGTCCATTTTCCCGAAATTCGAAGCCACTTCTCCTTGCAAGGCAACCGTGGAAGGGACATAAATTTCTACTGTACCAGCCACTGCACGTCCCTCAACTTTACGTGCTTCGGGATTTTTCGTGGTGACAACGACATGACCATTCACAGATTGTGCTTCAATATCTTTTAAATGGCCATCAATGTAAATACGACCATTTATGGTTTCTGCATCAACCTTGTTTCCAATGGCATCTTTAATATTAATGGCGCCATTGGCAGTCTGGATTTCGCCATCCTCCAATTGAACATTTTTCAATTCAATTTTGCCATTAGCGGTTTTGACTTTAAAGCGTCCCACTTCTAGATGTTTGCTGATGAAGGCTCCATTGAACAATCGAACCGATATGGAATCATACATTTGTTTTGGAACATACAAGACGACATTGACAGAAGTTGTTTTCATATCGCTGATAATGCGCAATCTTTGTTGATCCACGACAAATACAAATTTTTCAAAGAAATCTTTCTTCCCATCCTCTTCATTGGGAGCACGATACACTTTCACATGGCATTCCGCTCGTACTTGACCGTCTTGTGAAGGATAAATTTCGAACTTCCCATTGGCAATGTCGACAGAGACTTCTTTGAAATCTGCCAACTCTTTTGTAAAGGTGTGATGAAATTCGTTCGGTTCACCGAAAGGCATATCGAAATCGAATGATTTCATTTTACCGACAGCCGTTTGCATAAATTGCATGAAACGGTCGCTGAATTGCGAAAAATCTCTTTTAATATCTTCCATAAAATCTTCTGCTTGAGAGGATGTGGTTTTCTTGTTGTGTGTTTCAGAATTTGTATGAGTGGAATGGTTATGCACATCAGACGTTCCCGGTCCAGCGTATGCCGGCACACTAGGTTTAGCCTTATCATTTCCAAGAGCCTCTAGTAATACCAACGCTTCTTGAGCAGAAATCGTTCCTTTTTCAACTAGATCTAAAATGCGTTTACGTTCTTCTTGCATATAGTTGGCCTCCTTCAAAGCCGCTTTGCGCGGAACTTTGTTCTTCCCTTATACATACGGTTCATCCACAAAAAGGTTTCATTTAGCTGAAACTGTCTCTTTTTTCGCCTTCTTTTTTGTGGAAGCTTTTGCGATTTGATCTTCCATGCGCTGACGGTCACGTTCTAGCACAGGTTTTAAATAGCGACCTGTATATGACTTTTTGACATTGGCAATTTCTTCAGGGGTACCCACTGCTAAAATGGTGCCGCCTTTATCGCCACCTTCTGGCCCTAAATCAATCAAGTAATCGGAAGTTTTAATAACGTCTAAGTTATGTTCGATTACTAAAACGGTATCGCCGCTTTCAACCAATCGCTGCAAGACAACAAGCAAACGGGCAATGTCATGTGCATGAAGTCCTGTTGTCGGTTCATCTAAAATATAGAACGATTTTCCGTTTGAGCGTTTATGCAATTCCGAAGCCAACTTAACCCGTTGTGCTTCACCACCTGATAACGTCGTAGCTGGCTGGCCCAACTCCATATAGCCTAGGCCAACATCGACAATTGTTTGAAGTTTACGGCTGATTTTCGGGATATTTTCAAAGAATTTCAGACCGTCTTCCACTGTCATTTTCAATACATCTGCAATATTTTTGTCTTTGTATTTCACTTCCAGTGTTTCACGGTTGTATCGTTTCCCATGGCAAATCTCACATGGTACATAGACATCCGGCAAGAAATGCATTTCAATCTTGATGATACCGTCACCACGACAAGCTTCACAACGTCCACCTTTAACGTTAAAACTGAATCGACCTTTTTTGTAGCCACGCACTTTCGCTTCGTTCGTTGACGCATACACATCACGAATATCATCAAATACACCCGTGTAGGTAGCTGGATTTGATCTTGGTGTTCGGCCAATTGGAGACTGGTCAATATCAATGACTTTTTCCAATTGTTCGATACCTGTTACTTCTATGTGCTGTCCAGGTTTCGATTTTGCTCGATTTAGCTTTTGAGCGAGAGCTTTATGCAAAATTTCATTTATCAACGTACTTTTCCCTGAACCTGACACACCTGTAACCGAAGTGAAAACACCCAGCGGAATATCCACGGTAACATTTTTCAAATTGTTTTCTGTCGCTCCCTTGATCGTTATCAAACGACCGTCCGGTTTACGACGTTCTGTAGGCAGCGGAATGAATTTCTTCCCGCTTAAATATTGACCGGTAATGGACTTCGTGTTTTTCATGACCTGCGCCGGTGTTCCGGAAGCGACAATTTCTCCACCATGTACTCCTGCTCCAGGACCCACGTCAATTAAATAATCTGCAGCCATCATCGTGTCTTCATCATGTTCAACCACAATTAACGTGTTACCGATATCTCGCATATTTTTAAGCGTTGAAATCAAGCGATCATTATCTCGTTGATGCAAGCCGATTGAAGGTTCATCCAAAATGTAAAGTACGCCCGATAAACGCGAACCAATTTGAGTCGCTAAACGGATACGTTGTGCTTCCCCACCCGACAATGTTCCAGCAGCCCGACTCAACGTTAGATAATCCAGTCCCACATTAATAAGGAACCCAAGTCGTTCATCGATTTCACGTAAAATGAGTCGTGCAATTTGCATATCTTTTTCGGATAACTCGAGTGATTTGAAAAATGCATCAGCTTCCTGAATGGAGAAAGACGTCACTTGTCCGACATGTAGTGAAGCTACTTTTACTGCCAATGTTTCAGGTTTCAGACGATAGCCTTCACATGTTGGGCAATCTTGTTGGGCCATATATTTTTCCATTTGCTCGCGAATATAATCCGACGACGTTTCTTTATAACGGCGTTCGATATTTTTTAATACGCCTTCAAAATAAATCTCATTGCTCCGAACTTGTCCAAAATCATTTTCATAACGGAATGTAATTTTATCCTTGCCAGAGCCATGAAGAATTTTATCCATTTGTTCTTTCGGCAGTTTTTTCACGGGTTTTTTCATATCGATTTTGTAATGTTTACATACTGCCGCCAAAAGTTGTGGATAGTATTGAGAACTGGTCGGTTCCCACGGTACAATCGCTCCTTCATTCAACGATTTTGACCAATCGGGAATCACAAGTTCAGGATCCACTTCAAGCTTCGTACCTAGACCATCACATTCCGGACAGGCACCAAATGGACTGTTGAATGAAAACATGCGTGGTTCTAGTTCCCCAATTGAAAATCCACAAATTGGACATGCATGATGTTCACTGAACAGTAATACTTCATGTTCCATTACATCAATCAAGACACGACCATCCGCCAGTCTTAACGCGGACTCCAATGAATCTGCCAGTCGTGCTGCAACATCATCCTTCATCACGACACGGTCAATAACAATTTCAATGTCATGCTTTTTATTTTTGTCTAAATTAATGTCGTCATCCAGATCCATTAAATCACCGTTTACACGCACTCGTACATAGCCTTGCTTCTTCACATCTTCCAGCATTTTTGCATGAGTACCTTTACGACCGGAAACAATCGGCGCTAAAATTTGCATCCGCGTACGTTCTGGGAATTCCATCAAACGGTCAACCATTTGCTCAATGGTCTGTGATGTAATTTCAGTCCCGTGATTTGGACAGATCGGTTTCCCGACACGTGCAAATAACAGTCGTAAATAATCATAAATTTCCGTTACTGTCCCCACAGTGGAACGAGGATTGCGGCTTGTTGTTTTTTGGTCAATGGAAATGGCAGGTGACAAGCCTTCAATGGCATCTACGTCCGGTTTATCCATTTGACCTAAAAACTGTCGTGCATAGGCAGACAATGACTCGACATAACGTCGTTGTCCTTCTGCATAAATCGTATCGAAAGCAAGTGAAGATTTACCCGATCCCGATAAGCCTGTCATGACAACAAGCTTGTCTCGTGGAATTGTTAAATCTACGTTTTTCAAATTATGTGCACGTGCACCTTGTATACGAATTTCCTGGTTTTTCAAATCGGTTCATCCTTCCGCTTTCAGTTCCAAAATCGTGTCACGCAGTTCAGCTGCACGTTCGAAATCGAGTGCTTTCGCTGCGTCTTTCATTTCTTTTTCCAAAGTCAGCAATAATGTCGCTTTCTCGTCTTTGGTCAATTTTTTGCCTTTTGTTACTTTTTCCATATATGTCGATGTTTCTTCTGCATTATGAGAAGCACGAATGACATCGCGAATTTTCTTCTGAATTGTTTGCGGGGTAATGCCATGTTTTTCGTTATACTCTATTTGGATATCGCGGCGTCGCTGCGTTTCACCAATTGCTTTGGTCATTGAATCCGTCATGCGATCCGCATACATGATGACATGTCCATTGGCATTACGTGCTGCCCGTCCAATTGTTTGAATAAGTGAACGCTCGGAACGTAAAAACCCTTCTTTGTCCGCATCCAAAATCGTCACTAGCGAAACTTCCGGAATATCAAGTCCTTCTCTGAGCAAGTTGATGCCAATCAATACATCATACGTACCCATGCGAAGTTCTCTAATAATTTCAATTCGCTCAAGTGTTTTAATTTCCGAGTGCAAATAATTAACTTTAATGCCGATTTCTTTTAAATAATCGGTTAAATCCTCTGACATTTTTTTCGTTAATGTGGTCACAAGAACACGTTCATTACGCTCGGCCCGTTGACGGATTTCATCAATCAAATCATCAATCTGACCTTCAATTGGACGGACATCGATTGTAGGGTCTAACAAGCCTGTCGGTCTAATGATTTGCTCAACCATGTCAGGTGTGTGTTCCAATTCATAAGGTCCTGGAGTCGCTGAAACGAATATGGCTTGCCCCATATGACCTTCAAATTCCTGGAATGTCAATGGTCTATTATCCATGGCTGATGGTAACCGGAACCCATGATCCACCAACACTTTCTTACGAGCCTGGTCCCCGTTGAACATCCCCCTTACTTGAGGCAATGTTACGTGGCTTTCATCCACGACCATCAGGAAATCGTCTGGAAAATAATCAAGTAATGTATATGGGGTGGCCCCAGATTCGCGCAGTGTTAAATGACGTGAATAGTTTTCGATACCTGAACAAAAGCCCATCTCGCGCATCATTTCCAAGTCGTAGCGGGTACGTTGTTCCAGACGCTGCGCTTCTAGTAATTTGTCTGCGCCACGTAGAACTTTCAGTTGCTGTTCTAATTCAATTTCAATATTTTCTATCGCTTTCAGCAATTTTTCTTCACGGGTAACGAAGTGGGAGTTCGGGAATATCGCTACATGTTCACGGTCTCCGATAATTTCACCTGTTAAGGCATCCACTTCACGTATCCGGTCGATTTCATCCCCGAAAAACTCAACACGAATGCACCGTTCATCACGGGAAGCCGGGAAAATTTCAACGACATCTCCTCGCACACGGAACTTCCCGCGGACGAAATTCATATCGTTTCGTTCATATTGAATATCGACCAATCGACGGAGTAATTGATTGCGTTCGATTTCCATTCCCGTACGTAGGGACAACACCATTTCCCGATATTCTTCGGGATTTCCGAGTCCATATATACATGAAACGGATGCAACAATTAATACATCCTCTCGTTCAAATAAAGCCGACGTTGCGGAGTGGCGCAATTTATCAATCTCTTCATTAATACTTGAATCTTTTTCGATATACGTATCCGTTTGTGGAACATAAGCCTCCGGTTGATAGTAATCGTAGAAACTAACAAAATACTCCACCGCATTATTCGGGAAGAATTCTTTGAACTCACTGTACAGTTGTCCTGCAAGTGTTTTATTGTGAGCCATGACTAATGTCGGCTTTTTGATTTCCGTCACTACATTCGACACGGTAAATGTTTTACCTGTTCCTGTTGCACCAAGTAACGTCTGGTATTTCCGACCTTCTTCAATTCCTTTTACCAATTCGCGAATCGCCTGCGGTTGGTCTCCATCGGGTTTGTAAGGAGCCTGCAAATCAAAATTCTGTACCATAATTTCCTCCTTGTTTATAAAGCGGAAAGCGCTACTTTTGTTAAGGTTAGCGGGGTTCGGCCATTTTTATTGAATGTTCATATTTTATCATATTCCCCAATGGAACACGAATAAAAAGCGAACGTATGTTTTTCTGCTAAAAAAACAAAATCCGCTCTTCGCGAAGAGCGGATAATTCACAAGTCTATAGGAACTAATCATCTAATCATTACACACTTTCTTGTTGCAACAGACGTAATTCGCTTGTATATGCCACAAACGATTCTTTATCTTTCAGATCGAGCGCTCCGTCAATCAAGGTCAGCAAGCGTTCTTTCCGTTGCTCGCGATGCACATGGTTCAAGAACAAATCCATGTAGATATCGTTCAACAGTTTCTCCGCTTCACTAACGGTCTGATTTCGCCCCATCGCTTTCAGAAAATCAGCATATGAATAATACTTATCCATTGCAATCACCTCGGATGCCTTTTTTCTATTATAAATAAAAAACCCAGGAAGTTGCAAATGTTTTTTCTGAATATTACGTATGATTTATTTTTTCTTAATATTTGTACTAATTAGTCAAAAGTATTGCAAAATTCCCAATTTTCTCTATAATAGGGTTTGTAGTCTAAAATAGGGATGTGAATAGATGGATAAAAAAATCTCCGCTGCCTCGAATTACATCGTGTCATTCAACACCATTGCTCTCGTACCGTTCTGGAATGAGAATAATCTTTACACTCGTGTCATTGAAAACCATATTGAATTTATCGTTAGAATGAAGCCTGGGGCCATTATAAAAAAATCACTTATTTTTTATGGAAACTCTTATAAACATGCTACGTTTTTCTCTCGTGAATCCATTGGCCCTTTGCATAAAGTCCCTCTCATCATTTCACATGATTTTGGAGTTCCATTAATCATGATGCCGACCCTATCTGCCGAATCAGACGGAAATATATGGGTATCCTTTTCTGCTATCGATAGCTATTCAATTAATTCCCACAACCAATGTTTAGTGCATTTCACTAATTCGCAGATTCTACCGGTGAATGTTTCGTACACAACGATGTGCAGACAATTTGTGCTTTCCCATTTCCTGACGAATCAATTTCAAAAAACACGCGATCAAATGAACCATCCTTTTTCTCAGTCAAAGCTTACATATTTACCAACCCAAACAAATCCTATCAGATAATACATACCCTTAAGCCCTTTCTCTGTGAAAGGGCTTATTATTTTGATTTTCACTCAATTTCCCCACTCACTCAATTAGCCTGTTTTGCAATTGACAGATACACACTCAGCAGCTCCTCGACTCGATTTCTCAAGCGCACGTTCAAATAGCGGCGATGCTCTTCGTATCCACTGTGAAAAAAAACATATTCGGTAAAGGTGTCATCGTGATTGCCTCGAATGACTTTCATATTGTGTTGGCGCAAATAGATTTTGGTGTCTTTCAATTCACGCTGCGCTTCCTTCACTGCTTGATCGATCATGGCCACATAAGGTCTCTTCAACTTGAATGGGCCTTTTTCAACGATTTCCCGGTCGCGCTCCAAAATGGTCAATACCATGGGGAGATAAATCATTTTTTCAAAATAGGGTAAACTATCGGCGGGAATGAGCGGCATGTTTTCGCCTCCTTAAAGAACGTTTGTTCGTATTTTATATTGTACGCTCATTTTTAAAAAATACAAGTGGGAAATCAGGGGAATTTCGCTGGAAGTGTTGCTGCGTCTCACTTCAAGTTAACCTGATCGTGAGATGACATGAAATATTCGTCAAAAAAACCACCTCAAAAAAGAGATGGTTCAGCGTTATTTATGTGATTTCCCTCGATAAACCCAAGCAGAAGCGATAAAGAAAAATCCGGATGTAACCATTAATGGAGAATGATCATCCCATACCGCATAAAACCCTGTAGCCAAGGACAAAACAGATATGATTCCGGCAAACATTCGCGTTTGCAGTTGGAATCGTTCCACTTTGGATTCTGCATCCCGAATTTGCATGTATTCCCGCATTCGAGTCGGTTCATCAAGAAAAGTAATTACTTTTTGTGGGAAAGCACGCAATGGTCCGATTGCATTTAATGCAAAGCGTACCGCATCCTCTTTCGAAAATGATTTGTCCCCCTCTTTTTGGGTTGTTGCCCATTCGAGCACACGCGGCCGCGCAATAGCAAGTAAATCCACTTTCGGATCCAGAACATGAAGAACTCCAATAAAAGTCGAAACTGCCCGCCCGAAAAAGGCGAATTCCGCAGGCAGTTGCACAGGTTGCGTACGGACAATTCCTTTTAAGTCATCCAGTAAACGGTCGACGACAAAACTGTCCATTTGCGTCAATTCTTCGGATTCATACGCTGCAACCACTCTGGCAATTGCATCTGCCAGTAAACGGCGGTCTGCCTGCGGCAACAAGAATCTCAACTCTTCCAGACCATCCAATACTTGGTCATACTGTTTGAGCAGTATACCTTCAACGACTTTTAACACGGAACGCGCTTCCTCTTTACTGATAGAACCGACCATTCCAAAATCAATCAACACAATCGTGCCATCGGGTTTAATTAAGATATTTCCACCGTGTGGATCCGCGTGGAATTGTCCACCATCCAGCACTTGTTCTAAAAACAACCGAAACAGTCGCTCCGATAAAACGCGACGGTTTATCCCATTAGAATCAATAAATGCAAGGTCGGTTATACGGGCACCTTCAATCCATTCCATCACCAGAACGCGACGCGTAGAAAATTCATCATAGTACACAGGGAAACGAACACCCGGCATTGATTCGAAACGGTCCGCAAAGCTGCGCCCATTACGTAGTTCCTGTAAAAAATTAAGCTCTGCCCCAACCGTATCGACCATCTCGCTATACAACAGATTGAAATCAATTTGTTTGCCAAAAGCCGTGAAACGTTTTGCCAGCCAAATCACAATTTTCATGGCACGAAAATCAGCACGTAAAATGCGCTCGATTTCCGGGCGTTGAATTTTCACTGCCACAGGCGTCCCGTCTTTCAGCGAGCCCTTATAGACTTCACCGATCGATGCAGATGCGACAGGTTTATCCGATAGGTTCATGAGAATATCCGTATGAGTTTCATTCCACTCTTGTTCGAGAAGATCAATTGCTTTCTCTCTCGGAACAGCAGGAACCCGGTCGGTCAACCCTTCTAGCTCTGCAATAAATGAAGGCGGCATTATGTCCGCACGTGTCGATAAAAACTGTCCCATTTTAATCATTAATCCGCCAAGTTTGAGTGCGGTCCGTTTATATTCCTTCGCTTGCCTCGTCACAAGCCGCTCCCATTTTTCGTTGATTACCGGTGTAAAACGACCTTTATAACGGCGCTGAAAAAGCGTTACTTGTGTAAAAAACTTTACGGACATCCAGACAATGCGATAAATTCGATAAATTGCTAAACGTTCCATTTCAAGCGCCTCCTTTGCCTACCATTATAGAGAGAGATGGCGACAACGTCCAAAAAGTGATATGTTTTGAAGGGGAAAACTTTCAAAATTGTGAACATTATAAGGGGGATTTACCATGGACACCATTCGCTACGAACAAAACGGGAATTTAGCTATCATCACACTCAATCGTCCGGACTCTATGAACGCCTTTAACTATGATATGTTACGTGAACTTGGTCAGGTTGCCGAAGCCATTCGCATCAATCCAGACGTTCGTCTCGTTGTTTTCACAGGTTCTGGTGAAAAAGCATTTAGTGTAGGTGCAGATTTAAAAGAACGCAAAACATTGACAGAGCAACAAGTAAAACGCAATATTTACAAAATCGGTGAAGTATTTTCAGCGATTGAAAACTTGCCACAACCTACAATTGCCATGATGAATGGTCACGCATTCGGTGGGGGAATGGAACTTGCACTAGCATGCGATTTCCGAATTGCAGCAGATAATATATTACTTGGTCTCACTGAAACGAGCTTAGCCATTATTCCAGGAGCCGGTGGTACACAGCGCCTACCACGCTTGATCGGAGAAGCAAAAGCTCTTGAATTAATCCTAACTGCACGTCGCTTAACTGCTGATGAAGCTCTGGCTTACGGCGTTTTAACAAAAGTAGTTTCCAGCGGAAGCTTACTAGAAGAAACGGGGAAATTTGCCAATCTGATTTTAGCAAACGGGCCGATTGCCGTACAACAAGCGAAATTTGCTATTAAACACGGCATGAACGCTGATTTACATACAGGCTTGAACATTGAACGAAAAGCCTATGAAATAACGATACCTACTGAAGACCGTGTTGAAGCCTTGATTGCATTTGGCGAAAAAAGAAAGCCTGTCTTTAAAGGGAAATAATAAAGAGCTATTCCAGAGATTTCACACTACCTCTGGAATAGCTCTTTTTGGTAGTATCTTCACTACCACGTTTCAATAGAATCAGTCTTTTAAAAAAGTCATCACATATTCCGCATCGTCTCCTACACCTTGAAGAATAGCGGATCCTCTTTTACTTTGCCATGGCAAGCCCAAGAAATACAATCCCTTTACTGGACTGATTCCTCGTTGATGCAGCACTTCATTTTTCTCACTAATGGCTCCATTAATTTGAATACAAGAGTAGTCAGATCTGAATCCTGTGGACCAGATGATATTTTGTATATGTAAGGTGGAATCATCTTGGAATCTTACTTCATTCGCCTTGCACTCAATGAGCCTTGATTTTAGTACAACCCGATTTTGTTTTAGTGCATTTTTCAACTCGTGACCAAAAATAAAATCGCCTTTTCGCTGTATGAATTTACCTAGCATGGAATTTGAAGACGCATTTAATATTCCCACTTTATCCAACCACCAAAAAATGCTTTTTCCCATGATGAATAACGGCATATAATCGGGGTTTTTACTGACCGCCAAATATGTTTTCTTTGATTTCGATAATTCCACAGCAATTTGTGCTCCACTGTTCCCACCACCTACCACCAACACATTGCCTTCCTGCAATTGACTTTCGTTGCGATACTCGGATGAATGCAATTGAACAACATAATCATCAATTGATTTAGACATTGAAGGAACAAACTTGTTATGGAAAGGCCCAGTTGCCATGACGAGGTTTTTTGTTTGAAAAACACCATTATTTGTCGTTACCTTAAACGACTGATCGTCATTTTGAACGACTCCATGAACTTCCGTATTAAATTGAACGGGGAATTGATAATTCTTGGCATACAGTGCTAAGTAGCGGCTGACTTCATCTTTCGACGGCAATCCATGCGGCTCTCCGTCCATTATCATGCCTGGAAGGGAATTATAAAGGCGTGGTGTGAAAAGAACCAATGAGTCATATCGATTAACCCAACTCTCACCAATGAATGATCCTTTGTCGAGAACAAGAAAATCCTTCTCATTTGACTTTAAAAAATAGCTCATAGCTAATCCAGCCTGACCAGCACCGACGACAATTGTATGATACAACTGGGAACACTCCTAAATAGAGATTAAAGTTTTAAATAGACTTCAATAAAAATATAAAATTGTTATCACTCACTGTCCAGAAAAAAATGGAAATTAAATATCACTCTGAATCAATAGCTTCTAAAGGCATGTCCCATAATAAATAATCGTCTATAAAAATGGCGGTTTCTACCACAATCGTATCTTTATTTTTCTTGAAAAATAAGGCCGTTCCTTCTTGTGTTTCATACGACCATCCCAGATCACTCATGATTTTCTTCACATGGTCAAATGTCGCCTCTTCCGTATATTCAGAAACATAACGTTTCACGTATTCCGTCTCCTGAAACTTTACAGACTCACGTGTAGTGACATCCAAAACTGCAACTGCCAAACCAAGTCGAATTGTCCCTTCATCCTGAGCCAAGATATGACCATACCGCACCCCCAAAATTGTGCAAAGGATTACGCACAATAAACAAAGAACCAAACTGATTTTTTTCATGGCGACCTCCTATCCATATTATAGAATATGTTCATAAGGAGGATAAATAGTATCTAATTCATTAAACAAACCGCTCTGTTAATTTTTATTGATGAAAGACTATTTTATTATCAGCAACATCGTTTATCATAAGCCAAACAAAAACCACTCCATATCTCGATGGAGTGGCTGATGTCTACGAATATTAAACTAACCCTTGCTCTAAATCTTCAATTAAATCTTCAACGTCTTCAATACCAACCGAAATACGAACAAGGCCGTCTAGAATGCCAAGTTCTTGGCGGCGTTCTGCCGGAATTGACGCATGCGTCATCCGTGCCGGGGTGGAGATCAAGCTTTCCACCGCTCCCAGACTTTCAGCAAGTGTGAAGTATTTTAATTTCTTGATCAGCTGATCGGCTTTTTCAGTACTGCCCACATCAAATGAAATCATTCCGCCAAAGCCAGATGCCTGTTTCTTCATGATGCCGTGCCCAGCATGTGATTCCAATCCTGGATAGAACACGTTTCTAACAGCTTCATGAGCAACTAGGAAATCAGCAATGCGCTTAGCATTTGAATTTGTTTCTTCCATGCGGATTCCGAGTGTCTTCAAGCCACGAATCAATAACCATGAATCTTGTGGTCCTAAAATTGCCCCTACTGAGTTTTGAACAAAGTGTAGGTCTTTCGCTAACTCTTCTGTCGCAACAACTACCAACCCAGCAACTACATCACTATGGCCGCCAATATATTTCGTTGCACTGTGCAACACAATATCTGCTCCAAGTGAAAGTGGCTGTTGCAAGTAAGGAGTCAAAAACGTGTTATCAACAATAGTCAGTAAACCTTTTACTTTTGCCAATTGTGCAATTTCCGCAATGTCCGTTACTTTCAGCAATGGATTGGTTGGAGATTCAATAAAGACCGCTTTTGTATTTTCTTTAATTGCCGCTTCAAATTCAGCTGCGTTTGAAGAATCAACAAACGTGGATTCAATTCCGAAACGGTTTAATACTTTTGTCATGACACGGTATGTACCACCGTATACATCATCCGTCATGACGATATGATCACCAGAATTGAAAAGCATCATGACTGAACTAATTGCTGCCATTCCTGACCCGAAAGCGAAGCCTGCATGGCCACCTTCTAAATCACTAATTAAAACTTCAAGTGCATGGCGAGTCGGATTCCCTGTACGTGAATATTCATATCCACGGAAATCACCTACGGCATCCTGTTTATACGTGCTTACCTGGTAAATCGGAGTAGAAACGGCACCCGTTGTTTCGTCTCCTACTATTCCAGCGTGAATTAATTTCGTTTTCGGTCTCACTCTGCTTCATCCTCCTTCAATAATTCGTAAACTTTTTGACTTAAATAACGTTCGCTTGAATCTGCAAAAATAGTTACAATATGGCTGTCTGGTTTTGCAACCTTTGCTTCTTCCAGTGCAGCATAAAATGCCGCTCCTGACGAACTGCCTACGAGAAGACCTTCTTCTTTAGCCAGCACACGCAGTTTTTCAAAAGCATTCTTATCCGTAACCGTATGGATAGCATTAAAATATGCTTTGTTCATATAGGCTGGTAAAAATTCCATACCGATGCCTTCCGTGTAATGCGAACCAGGTTCCCCACCATTTAAAATAGAGCCTTCTGGTTCTACGATCACTGTTTTAATATCTGCATTCTGCCCTTTTAAATACTTCGCAGTTCCCATAAAGGTTCCACCAGAACCTGCGCCTGCGACAAAGACGTCAATTTGACCGTCCAAATCACGCCAAAGTTCAGGTCCTAAAGTATGGACATACGTTTCAGGATTAGCTGGATTTGAAAATTGAGATGGTGAAAAAGCGCCTGGTGTTTCTTTGACAAGCTCTGCGGCTTTTTCAATAGCCCCTTTCATTCCAAGTTCAGTTGGTGTATTGATAATTTCAGCGCCCAATGCGCGCATCAAAGTTTGTTTTTCCATACTGAACTTTTGCGGGACCACAAATTTCACTTGGTAACCTTTGCCGATGGCGGCAAGAGCCACACCGATTCCTGTGTTGCCAGCGGTCGGCTCAATAATAGTGCCACCTGGTTGAAGTTTTCCCGATTCTTCAGCATCTTTTAATAAAGAAACGCCTAATCGATCTTTTACGCTACCACCTGGATTCATGAATTCAAGCTTGGCAAAAATACGGCAATTATTAGGAATTTCACAATTTTTAATTTCAACAACCGGTGTATTGCCGATTAATTCATGTACGCTGCCGTATACGTTCATTATGCTTCCTCCGCAAATACGTTACGCCACTCATCTTTCTTCGATAGCATGTCGCGTGCAATTTCTTTCGCTCCTTCGAGACTGTGATTTGCAGCCCATCCACATTGGACTTCGTTACAAGCCGGAACTTCCGTAGCTTGAAGGACATCTTCCAGCGTTTTTTCAAGAATCGTTAGGATTTCCTCATAATTGTCATGGTTGATTACAGCCAAATAGAATCCAGTCTGGCATCCCATTGGACTCATATCAACCACTTGATCTGTATGGTTGCGAATATTTTCAGCCATTAAATGCTCGATGGAATGCAAACTTGCCATCTCCATATGTTCTTTATTTGGTTGTTTGAAACGGATATCATATTTCAGGATTTCGTCGCCATTCGTGCCCATTTTACGACCAGCAAGACGTACATAAGGTGCCACTACTTTTGTATGATCTAAGTTAAAGCTTTCAACATTCATTTGTTTCATCAAAAACACTCCTTATTTTTTACTCTTTACTGTTGATTTTTATTGAGAAGGTGGGAATCTTTGCGACGAGTAACCGCAGGAGCAGTGTTCTAATCTTTGCGACGAGTAACCGCAGGAGCAGATGCTTTTTTCACAGATTCCCTGAAGTTCAACAACATTGTTTAACAGAGTCTATTTTTTAGTTGCGTCCATTAACCACACATAATCATTCATTTGTTCAAACTGAACGTCAAAGCCAGCTTTTTCAAATGCTTGAGTCAAAACAGGAATCGTCGTGTAGTACTCGCGTTCCAAATCATCTGCCACATTGTTAAAACCACGTGCGCGTTCTTTTGTAATCTGTGCTTGTTTTGCTTCTTCTGAAACAAATACAGTATCTGCAAATACAATTTTCCCACCAACCGGCAATATAGTAGCATATGTGACCAAAGCATTTTCTTTCTCTAAATCTTTTAAATGATGAAATACATACGAGCTGACAAATGTATCAACCTTCTCGGGTGCTTCAAATTTCAATAAGTCCCCATCCAGTATTGCTAATTCTGGAAAACGTTTCGCTGTTACCGTACGCATTGCTTTATTTGGTTCGATACCAATAACAGAATGACCTGCATCTATTAATTTCGCCGTCAAGTTTCCAGTCCCTGTTCCAAATTCAACAATTGTGCCAAATGATTTAGAAGCAACCGCAGAAAGAATCTCTTCATATTTTTCAAACACATCACGGTATTCTGGATCTTTTCCGGAAACGGATGCATCATAAGAATGTACCCACTCGTCAAAAATATCTACGAATTCACGTCCCATAGTAAATCCTCCTTTTTATTTATATATATTATTCCAATAAGTTTACTTGGTATTAGGTTAACTGACTTATTTATAACATAGTTTACCCGTTATTTCTACTCCTAAATTCCAAAAGACCCCTTTCAAATTATGCGAAAGGGGTCTTGATATTATTTAGATTGTGCTTCCCATTCTTCACGTAAAATGCCCATGCGAATCGAGTCATAGTATGTGCCATTGTAGTAACGAACCTTACGGATACGGGCTTCCATCGTCATGCCAAGCTTTTCCCCTACCCGAATCATCCGATAATTACCGGACCACGTGGTAAAGCCTACACGTACAAGCGGCATGGTTTTAAAGAGACGATTCGTCCATTTTCTTAAGGCTTCTGCACCGTAGCCTCCGCTCCAATATTCCGGCTTAAAGATGACGATTCCCATCTCAAGCCATAAAGAAGGTTCATGCTCCCAGTAATAGGACACCATCCCGATTAGTTCGTCATTCACTTCAATCCCATACATATGCTCCTTATTGAGATAACGATCTTTATCGGATAAAAATTGTTCAAACGTTTTTGGTGAATATGGATAATAGGGTGCATCCCATTTCTTCCATTCGGGATTTTCTTCTTTCGCACTCATTTCCCATAGTCTACATAAATCCTCTTCATAAAAAGGTCGCAAGTGGACCTGTGAACTTGCCTCAATCAAATCATTTCACCTCATAAATACTTATCAAACCAACCAGTAATTTGCTCTAGTCGGGCATAGCGTAAATTTGGATAACCCGTTCGAGACAAGTTATGATCTGCATCCGGGAAACGCACAAAGCCCGCTTCTTTTTTCATTTGTTTCAATGTAATGTAAAGTTGCTCTGCCTGCTCAATCGGACAACGGAAATCTTTTTCACTGTGTAAAATCAATAATGGTGTCTCGATGTTCTTGGCGTACTTCAGAGGGGAATGATTCCACAGTTTTTCAACATCCGTCATATCCGCGCCAATTTGCCATTCGTTGAAATAATATCCGATATCAGATACCCCAAAGAAGCTGACCCAGTTTGAAATCGATCGTTGAGTGACCGCCGCTTTAAAGCGATTCGTATGACCGACAATCCAGTTCGTCATGAACCCGCCATAGCTTCCGCCAGTTACTCCAAGACGATTTTCATCAATCCAGTCGTTTTCAGCAAGTACCGAATCGAGGCCTTTCATTATGTCTTCATAATCACCGCCGCCATAATCGCCGCGAACCGCATCAACGAATAGCTGACTGTAGCCATGACTGCCACGTGGATTTACATACAGAACGCCATAACCCTGTGCTGCTAAAAGCTGAAGCTCATGGAAAAAAGTGTTCGCGTACATAGCATGCGGACCACCATGAATCTCTACAATTAATGGATACTTTTCACCTTGTACGTAGTCCGCCGGTTTCATTAACCAACCATGAACGTTCCATCCTTCTGCACCTTCATAAACAATTGCCTCAGGTGATACCAATTCCACCTCGTTTTCAAATGTTTCATTGAATGTCGTTAATGCTTGTCTTTCACCAGTCGCAATCGTTTGTACATATAGTTCGCCAATGCTGGTTGGATTGGACACCGTTACCAGAGCAAACTCCCCAGATTTTGCAACACCATAGCCATATATATATTCATCGTCGCCAGTCGCCGGATACATTTCCCCTTCCAATGAAGCGGCATATAATCGAACGTCCCCCATAGTAGATACTTGGAAATACAAGTGGTCATCTTTCGTCCATACAACGTTAGGCGCATTTGCCCCTTGTTGTGTATCTGCTACGACATAATCCCCAACTGGAGCATCAATTCCTTCAGTCAGGTTTTGGCGTGAACCTGACTCGATATCATATACGTATAGTTCTGTATGTGTTGCGTTCTTGAAAGATGCATCGCTACCGACAAATGCCAGTTTCGAATCATCAAAAGAAAATGCAGCACCACCAAAGTAACCATCTTCTTCAATAACAACCGTTTCTTCCTTCGATTCCACATCCACCAAATACAATGATTGACGGAATTCGAAATCCTGGTTTTCAGAACGATTGACACTGAAGACCAGTTTCGATCCATCGTGTGAAACGGACTGTAGCGTATAAAAATGATTGCCTTCCGTAAATTGTGTTACTTCCCCGTTTTCAAGATTAATTACACCGATATGTTTATAACTGTCTTGAGGCAGCAATCCCGTACCGTCCATTTTGTACTTCATTTTATCCACTACGTATGGTTCTGGTTTTTTCTTTTCCTCTTTATCCGGTTCATCAGTAAATTTCTTTCCTTCTTTTAAGGAAGCAGAAAACCATATTTTCTTTCCACATGGAGACCACACAAAACTGCTGACACCTGCTTCAAATGAAGTCACTTTACGTGCTTCTCCGCCTTTTGTGGACAATACATAAAGTTGATTCTTATCATCACGAGTAGATAAAAATGCAAGCTGCGTGCCGTCTATGGAATATGTAGGAGAAGAAATCTTCTCTTTACCATGTGTCCATTGTGTCAATTTCTTTGAATCCAATTCCACATGCCATAAATTCGCTTGATATGTATTTTCCTTGTCGTCTATTTTTGTATGAACAAAAACTGCTTCTTTTTGATTTGGTGCTAAAGTAGGCTGAGTAACAGAAACCAATTGATTTAAATCTTCTATAGTTAATTTGCGTTTTGACATTTAATTTCCTCCCTAGGTGTCACATAATTCCTATTTCGACATCCGTAAGAGTTTTCCTTTAAATCTGAACCATAATTTTCCCATCGATTATTTAAATTTAATGCAGTATGTTATTTATATGAAAATTGGAGGTTTTATTATGGCTTGGATACTAGGTGGAATGGCATTGATTCTTCTAGGCTTAGTGGGGATATATTTTTGGGTGTACAAATACGATCGTGATAAAGTCAATTTGAATTATATAGACTCTCCTACATCAGACAGCATCATAGTCTCCATTCTTTTCTTTATTGGCGTAATCTTGATTGCAGTATTTTTCGAAAAACTGCCGATTTGGCTTGCTAGGAGTATTTTATTCCTTGTCTGCCTTTTGCCTATTTTGATCGGGGTTATGATTATTTTGGAAGAAATATAATTTTCAAACCCTCCTTACAGTTCAAATTCTTCCATCCATGATTGTATTTTCTGGAAACGGGTAATAATGAAGAAACTACGAGCAGGAGGGTTTATATTATGTGTGCACTTGAATTGCCTAAATTCACAAAATCCTATTGGAGAAAAGTACGATCAAACAAAACATTTCCACAAATAGAATCGGATGTCTCAACAGAAGTATGTATTATAGGCGCTGGCATTACCGGGGTGACTGCAGCATATGTCCTCGCTAAGGCAGGCGTAAAAGTAATCGTAATTGAAGGAAGCAAAATCGCCAGTGGAACTACTGGATTTACTACAGCGAAAATAACCGCACAGCACGGAATAATTTACGATGAGTTAATACAGACATTCGGAAAGACCAAGGCACGCCAATATTTTGATGCAAATCAACAAGCACGTGAACAAATACAAATGTGGGTAGACGAGCTTTCCATAGATTGTGATTTTGAAGAACGAGATGCCGTTCTGTACGCACAAACTACACAGGGTGTTGACCAATTACATACGGAGAAAGCAGCTTATGACAAGCTTGGTATTCCTGGTGAACTATCGATATCCTTGGATGAGCTCCCATTTCCGGTAAGTGAAACATTAACCTTACCAAAACAGGCGCAATTTCACCCTGTCAAATATATCAACAGATTAGTTAAAGAAGCACAGAATCTTGGCGTCGTTTTTCACGAAGAAACCCGAGCAAGTTCCCTTAAACATAATGATGAAATCATTATCGAAACGACGGAGGGAATGAAAATCACGACCAAGCAAGTCCTTGTTACAAGTCATTATCCGTTTAACGATAAAGACGGTTTGTATTTTTCAAAATTGTCGCCGCAACGCTCCTACGCGGTGTGTGTCAGAGTTCCAGATGAGCATATGAACGGCATGTATATCAATGTAGAAAAACCTACCCGTTCAATTCGAACAGCCAAAGGTGATAAAGGAGAAAGCTACGTGATTGTCGGTGGTGAAGGTCACAAAGCCGGGCAGTATGAAGATACTACTCATGATGATTCTACCGTTGAACGCTATGAAACACTCGTACAATTTGCCAAACAGCATTTCCCTGTCCAGTCCATCGACACTCATTGGTCTGCCCAAGATTTAGAAACGCTCGACCGTATTCCCTATATCGGCGAAATGACATCTGGATTGCCTCATGTATTTGTGGCAACTGGCTTTGCGAAATGGGGTATGACAAATGGGACGGCCGCAGGTCTATTGTTAGCCGATCTTGCCCAAAATAAATTTAATCCCAATAAAGATTTATACTCACCTACTCGATCAAAACTAAAACAACATGATACGAAAAACTTTGTAAAAGTAAACTCAAATGTGGCGAAAGAATTAGTAAAAGGAAAATTCACGAGACCTTCTGATACCCTTGAGAATTTACAGGTGGACGAAGGCAAAATTGTCATGATTGATCATCACAAGACAGGCGCATATAAAGATGAGCATGGGAAAATACATTTAGTAAAACCTACATGTACCCATTTAGGCTGCGATGTTCATTGGAATAACAGTGAGCGTTCATGGGACTGCCCTTGTCACGGTTCACGGTTCTCTTATACAGGAGAAGTTTTAGAAGGTCCTGCCGTGAAACCATTAGAACGCAGATAAATTAACTTTTTGGAAACAACGTCTAGGACATATTCAATAGGACAGTTTTGTATTGAAAGTTTAAACACACACACTAGCAAGTAGCTCTTATAAAGAGTTGCTTGCTTTTTACATGTTGTTTTTGTAAATGTTTCGAAAAAAATCATATGGGTAAAGTTTTAGGCGGTGAACACCGTTTGAGGAGGATGGTATATGAAGGCGATTACGTTTAAAGGCACGAAAGATATCAAAGTCAAAGGAGTGGAAGATCCAAAACGTCAAAAACGAGATGATATTATTGTTCGTATTACCTCTACAGCCATTTGTGGATCAGATTTACACAAATGGTTTTTCGTTTCAGAATCTGATTACTTCAGTGTTGATGTGCTTTTTCACAACCGTTACACCTTCACCAAGAATAGGGAGTAGATTTGAAATGGAATAGATCATGAGCAAGGTAAAAAAAGCGAACGCAATTATGTGTATGGGTTTCGTGATATTTCTTCTGTTTCTTAGAAGAAAAAAGCCCAAAGCAATTTGAATCAAAATCAATGATGTATTTTTCATTTCCTACTCACCTCCCCTTTATATTCTCTCGTTTAATTCCTCTAGTAGTAGTTTACATGAAAAAAACGTCGAAAAATGTCGATAATGTTGGGAAAGTTTTCACATTCAGGGCATATATATATCATTTTTATGAAATAAATTTCTTGATTAAACTTTTGTTTTAAGTTTAATGAACGTATAGTAGGATAAAGATTGAATTTTAAAGATGTAAAATATAAGTAAAGGAGGAAGCTTCGACCATGAATAACTTCGGACATGTGATTAAACTTGAGAGAATTAGAAGGAATATGAAGCAAATTACATTAGCTCAAGGGATTTGTACTCCCTCCTACCTAAGTAAAATTGAAAACAATTCCATCGTTCCAAGTCAAGAAGTGGTCAATTTACTATTAAGCCGACTCGAACTTGCGATTAACCAAAACAAAAGTTTAGACGACGAAAGTTATCTGAAGCAAATTCGTGAGATATATTTCAATGCCGTCATGAACAAAGACCGCGAACTCACAGCTATAGCGTTAAAAGAAATTAATAATGAACGTTACTTATTTAAAGATTCTTCAAATTTTTATACATATCAGCTCATGGTCCTTAGATTGACTTTAATTGTACAAAATGCTCAAAATGACACAACCGAACTGATTATGGCATTATCCGAGCTATCCAGTAACTTTGATGAATACCAGATGTTTTTATTCAATTCTTGTTTAGGAAGCTTTTATTATTTCAAACATGACTTCTCATTATCATTAGCAGCGTTTGAAAAAGCCTATAAAGAACATCAAAATTTATCCATTGAAGAATGGGAAACAGCAGATTTTTATTATATGCTGAGCATAATTTATATCCAACATCAAAGAGTGGTGATCTCTACTGAATTTATTCAAAAAGCATTAGCTTATTTTAAAGATAATTTCTTTTACATTCGTGCGGTTGAGTGTTATTTAGTTCTAGCCGTTGCCCAAAAAACCTCATTTAAACTAGATGATGCATTAGAGACATTGCTTCTAGCAAAGAGAATTGCAATACAGCTTAATTTAGAAGAACAATTCACTGTTATCTACCATAACCTTGGTGCCGTAATGTCATTACGGGGTAAATCGAAAGAAGCGATTGAAAACTATTTAGAGAGTATGACGTTGAGTGATAGAACAGAAATAAAGTTAATAAGTGTACTTTCTATTGTTCAAGAGTACTCAAAGCAATCTAATTCTCTAAAAGTAATCGAATGGTCAAATAAAGGACTTGAATTACTGAATGAACAACATGAAAATGGCTTAATCCGTTTCAAGCATCATTTTAATATTTACATTTCAAAGAACTCGAATTACGTTAACTTTGAAAAGGTAGTTCTTAATGCTATCCAATACTTTAAAGAGGCAAAGGATTATCTATATACTTATAAATATTATATTTTTTTAGCGGAATATTTTAATGAGATCAATAAATATAAAAATGCTGCAAAATATTACGCTGCTTCAAATAAGTATCTGTTTCTAAAAAACAATTACACATCCTGGGAGGATTTGTAAAACAACCAAATCAAAAAGCCTGTAACTATTTCCCGAGGTCGGGGGAAATAATTACAGGCTTTTCGGTATATGTCAGAGACACTGGCGGCAGTGCCTTTGAACGCTAAAATCAGCTGGCCGTTGTATAAACTAAACAACCGTGTTCGTAATCAATATAGTAACTGTTAATTTTTTGTGCAGTGGAAACAGAATCTGTTTCTTTCTGTTTATTTGCAGCACGTTTGTTCACTTTCGAGATATGAAAGCCTTCTTCCTGAATGTCTACTAGTAATACGTCGCCAACTTTCATATCATAAGTTAAATCATCTGTTGGAACGACCAATACATTTGATTCACTAGGAAATTCCAAGAGAACTGCTAAATCATCCTGAAATCGATCCAATTTATACATTCTACCTGTAAACATACTGAACAGCTCCTTTTTAAATGATAATTTGCTTGTTGAAAGATAAAAATTGCTAAATATTCATAATAAACGTAGAATTTGAAGAAATACTAATTCATTAACTAGTTACAATATAATCATAATTCGTTAAGATAGAATAAGAAAGAAAAACAGGTTGGGAAACTTTTTTCCAAAACACGCGTTTTATTATAGGTATTTAAGTTTTGTTTCCCAACTACAAGTAGTAGATATTACTCAATGACTCTATTAGTATAAAAGGTGGATATATGAATAATATCGGTTTACTCATCAAAATGTCCCGCATACAACAAAATATGAAACAAGTTACGTTAGCAAAAGGAATCTGTTCCACCTCCTATTTAAGCAAGATTGAGAATAACCAGACGGTTCCAAGCGAAGATGTCCTGCAGCTTTTATTGGAAAGATTAAATCTGGATTATGAGGATCTCTCCACTGAAGAGGAAACAGAGTTCCTATCTGAGCTTTATCTTCTTTATAAAGATGCAATTATTAATCGAAATAAAGAAGAAATTCTGGAAAAGTTGAAATCTTATAAGGAAAGAAATTTTCTTTTTAAAGATGAACATAACTTCTATACCTACAATCTTTATTTCTTCCGTTTACATTTAATAACTGATACAAATAACGAAATATTGTTAAATTTGATGGAAGCGTTGAATCAAATGAAAGAAAACTTTGATGATCGCCAACTTTTTCTCTTCAATACAAACTGTGGAATATTGTTACATGTTGAGCAAGAATACAAAGAATCCCTCATTTATCTTGAATCTTCTTTAGAACTCATAACTGTATTCCATTTGGATGACTGGGAAATAGCTGACTTTTATAACGTTTTAAGTATTTCTTATCTCTCTAACAATCACTTGTTAAATACGATTGAATATTCTTCAAAAGCATTGAGTTATTATAAAGATAATTTAATCTTTAAGAGAGCAATTGATTGTTATATTGTGATTGGTATTGCTCAAGCCTATACTGCAAAGTACAAAAGTGCAGAAGAAAGTTATTTACTCGCAAAGAAACTTGCAAATGATTTAAAGTATAAAGAGTATGAAGGTATAATTACTCAAAATTTAGGGTTTTTGTATTCTCAAAAGAATAATCATTTGAAGGCAATAGAATTTTATATCGAGAGTTTTAATAGCCCCAAGAATACTGAAGGTTATTTATTATCAATTTTTTCAATAGTTAAAGAATACTCAAAACAAAAAAACACAGTGAAAATCATTGAATGGTGTAAAACTGGATTTGATTTATTACAATCAAGTCCTTCCGAAAAGAACAATTCATATTATTTTCATTTTAAAATTTATGAAATTATGAATAATAATGATTTAAAGGACGTAAACTTATACAAATCGGCCATAGATTATTTTGAAAAAACGAAAGATTATCGACACGCCAATAAATATGCTATTAAATTAGCTGATTTATATAGTTACCACAGGAAATACAAAAATTCGTCTTTAACGTATCAAAAAGCATTAGAATATCAATTTTTACAAAAATCTATTACTTACTTGGAGGAATTATAATGAAAAAGAAATTAGCAGTTATGTTATTGGCTTCAGTTATTATTTTAGGTTTTGCTACTCAAGACTACACATCTGCTGAAGCTCAAATACCTAGAATCACAAGTATCAAATCACCTACATTTATTGCTCTAAACAACTAATTAAAAAAGCAGAAACTGCCGGGATTTTTATTCCATTGCAGTCTCTGCTTTTTTACTTGATTTGTTTTTTGGATACGCCCTCTGATAAAGAGTCTTTTAGTTGGTTGTGATTTTTACGGCTTTTCGAGGACATGAACATATAAATTAAGAGGCCAGTGATGAGTACTGGAATGATGAACACAATAATAGTGAGAAAGAAGTCACCTATATTCAATTTGTTTCCCCCTCTCTTTAAGTTTCTATTTATATATAGAATACGCAATATCTCACATTTGTGTTTCAATTATTAACAATTTATTTTTTATACTCAATTGCCCATATAATGGAATGTTAAAAGCCACTCTTCTCATGGAGTGGCTTTCGTCTTGTTATCTCTTAAAGAATTTTGCACAACGTGTAAAAATGCATTAATTTCTTCCACAGTTGTCTTGTGATTAAAAGAAACTCTTATAAATCTACTTGCCATATCTCGTTCAAGGCCAATTGCGCTCAAAGCAGAAATTGCTTCTCCATAGCCAATTTTACAAGCCGTTCCAGTGGAGATGGCAATCTGATGACGATTGCATTCTAGCATCAGCCACTGCCCTTCTACATGTGGCAAAATTAATCCTTGTATAAAAGGAGACTTAGTCGCTGGGTTTCCTACTAAATGGACAGATTCAGGTAGATTAGCCAAGATAAAATCTTGTAAATGACTCGCCTGTTGATAGGCACCATCTTGCTCCGTAAAGGCATATTTTGCCGCGATTGTCGCTGCTACAATTGCTGGGATATCGACTGTGCCAGCTCGAAATCCACTTTGATGCGTGGTACCTTCATAAACAGATTCCCAGTGTACGGACGGGTCTAAATAAACGATTCCTACCCCTTTAGGTCCTCCAATTTTATGCGCTGAGCAAACGACGGACGTTACATTCAATGCACGAACATCCACGGGTATCTTCCCGACTCCCTGCACCATATCGCAATGAATAGGCACGCCAAATTGCTTGGCATGCGTTGCACATGATACAACCGGTTGAATGGCTCCCATTTCCGAGTTGACTAGCTGCATGATGACTAAAGCGGTATTATGTTTCACCGATTTCTTAAACAATGGCAAATCGATTACACCATATTTGTCTACCGGTATGTAGTGAATACGGTAGCCTTCTTTTTCTAATTCGTGCAGTGCGGTTAATACGGAAGCATGCTCAAGTTTGGTTGTGACGATATCCCGATATTCAATAGGTCTTCCTCTTAATAAGGATCGAATCGTCAATTGATTTCCTTCTGAAGCATTGGCTGTAAAGTAAATCCCTTCCGCACGTCCATTTAATAATTTTGCCCACAATTGCTTACAAGATAATAAATATTCTGCAGCGATTGAACCCGCATCGTGCAAACTTTGTGTGTTTCCAAACGCTATCGTTGCCGCCTCTACATAGGCGTCAATCGCTTCTTTTCTCATTGGTGATGTGGCAGCTGTATCTAAGTAAATCATCAAAACTCACCCATTTTCCTTCCAAAAACGATTTTCTTCTTGTAATCACTGTATCTTTATGTCATTAATAGTGTCAAGACAGCTGTAAACTTTTCGAAAAGTTGGTGTGAAGAATGTTTGATATTTGTATCATCGGTGGTGGAGTCGCAGGGTTAATGCTCGCTCATTCTCTCCCCGCTTCCATGTCCATTGCTATCCTCACAAAAGAAAATCCTTTCACTAGTAATACTGCACTTGCTCAAGGTGGAATTGCAGCATCACTTGCTCCTTATGATTCCCCTGAAACACATGCCGTCGATACAATACTTGCTACTGCTGATCATGCGCACTATACACGCGTGGAGCTTCTTGTTCATGAGGGAAAAGTACTCATCGAAAGATTGATGGCACAAGGACTTCCTTTTGATGCTAACTCGCATGGCTTACCCGAACTTGGTCAAGAAGCAGCACACACACAACGGAGGATTTTACATGCTGGTGGAGATCAGACCGGCAAGATGTTAATGCATTATTTGCTCGAACAAACACAAGAAAAAGTTACCCGCCTCCCTTTTCATACCGTACTGCAATTGCAAATTGATGACGGGCAATGTACTGGGGCGTTCGTTAGTGATTCAAATGGTCACAAACATCTTATTAAAGCGAGACATGTTGTTCTTGCGACCGGTGGTATTGGTCAACTTTATAGTCAGACGTCCAATTCCCCAGTAGCAACGGGAGATGGGTTATCCCTTGCCTATCATGCGGGTGCTATTTTGGAAGACTTGGAATTTGTTCAATTTCACCCCACCATTTTTACGTTGAATGGAAAATCGTGCGGTCTTATTTCTGAAGCCGTAAGAGGTGAAGGTGCTTTCCTCGTTAATCAAGACGGAATTCGTGTGATGAAGGATGTTCACCCGTTGATGGAGCTAGCACCACGGGATATTGTCGCTCGTGTCATTGAGTGGCATTGGCAAAAAAACGACCCCGTTTATTTGGATGCTCGACATATTCACCGGTTCGATAAAAAATTTCCATCAATCTATGCTAATTGTATGAGTTATGGTGTGAGTCCACTTCATGAGTTATTACCTGTTCGTCCAGGCGCTCACTTTCATATGGGTGGCATACAAACGAATGATATTGGAGAAACATCCATTCCTCAGCTGTATGCAATTGGTGAAGTAGCTTCTACAGGTGTGCATGGAGCGAATCGTTTAGCTAGTAATTCATTATTGGAAGGTCTCGTTTTTGCAGAACGATTGGCAAAGAGATTGCAAGAAAACGTGATTCGCTCAGGAGTTCAACTTGATGAAGAAGTAGATTGTTCATTCATTCAGGTCTCTCTAACGACTATGCAACTACGAATGACGGAACAAGTCGGAATTATTCGCACGGGAAACGGTCTTGCAGATTTCATTCAAGAATTCCCTCTCTCTCGCCTTGACCTTGCAAACTACACAAAAGAAGAAATACAGCTTATTCACCGTTATACAGCTAGCAGTTTAATTGCAAAATCCGCCTTCCTTCGAACTGAAAGCCGAGGAGGTCATTATCGACATGATTATCCAACGTCGGCTGATGAATGGACAGGAAAAGTTATCGAACGTTCCATTCAAGGGGAATCGACGAGATTACGTGAAATTGAAAGTAAGGAGACTGTAAAATGAATCGTTTAAAAGTAGAAGCTGCGTTAAAAAATTTCTTGATTGAAGATATAGGAGATCGTGACGTGTCCTCAGTTCTCTTCCAGGAATCCGACATCGGCGAGGCCATTGTGCGTCTTAAAGAGGATGGAGTGGTAGCTGGTTTGCAGTGTTTTACATGGGGTTATGGTTTACTGGATAACACAGTGGAAGTAGAACTGTTAAAAAAAGATGGGGATCATGTGGCATCTGGTGAAGCTATTGTTCGATTGAAGGGTCCGATTTCTTCCTTACTGTCAGGAGAACGCGTGCTATTGAATTTAGTTCAGCGAATGAGTGCCATTGCAACTTTGACAGCTAAATGTGTGGAAGCACTTGGCTCATCGCATACACGCATTGTGGATACTCGCAAAACTACACCGGGTCTCCGGATGTTTGAAAAATATGCAGTTCGGGCTGGAGGCGGGTTTAATCATCGCATCGGTTTATATGATGCGGTGATGTTGAAAGACAATCATATCGCTGCGGCTGGTTCCATTACGCAAGCCGTGGAAAAAGTCCGTGCTTCGCTTGGTCATATGGTCATGATTGAAGTGGAAGTAGAAACAGAAGAACAATTACTTGAAGCAATTGCGGCAAAACCACATGTCATCATGTTTGATAATCAAACGCCTGAGACGATGACACGTTGGTCAAAACTTGTGCCAGCTTCCATTCGTACAGAAGCTTCTGGCGGAATTGATTTATATAAACTTTCATCATACCGTCATACTGGAGTCGATGTTATTTCCATTGGCGCACTAACACATAGTGTCTCAAACATAGATATCAGCATGAATTTAACCGTTTCAAGCAAGGAGGCCGTTTTCGCATGACATCGTTATTAGAAGAATTACAAATTGCTGATCCAATACCTGCCCATTACTTGAACACGCCTGCAAAAGAACTACATGAACGAGCATTGAAGGCTAAGAAGTTATTGGGTGAAAGGTTGTACATTTTGGGGCACCATTACCAAAAAGATGAAGTCATTACCTTTGCAGACGTGACTGGCGACTCGCTTCAGTTATCGCAAATTGCAGCAAAACAAACGGCCGATTATATTATTTTTTGCGGCGTCCATTTCATGGCGGAAACCGCGGATATATTAACTACTCCAAACCAAGCAGTGATTTTGCCTGATATGAGAGCTGGTTGTTCAATGGCAGATATGGCGAACATTGATCAAACAGAACGTGCCTGGATTGAATTACAAAAATGCTTCGGTAATACAATTGTTCCTTTGACGTACGTCAATTCTACTGCAGCGATTAAAGCATTTGTCGGTCGCAATGGTGGTGCGACGGTAACTTCCTCTAACGCAGAAGAAATGGTGGAATGGGCACTTTCCCAGAAAGAGCGCATGCTATTTTTACCTGATCAGCATTTAGGACGCAACACTGCCGTGAAACTTGGCATTCCTTTGGAAACGATGGCAATTTGGGATCCGATTAAAAACCAGCTGGAATTGCAATGTGCTTTAGAAGACGTTCGAGTAATTCTATGGAAAGGACATTGCTCGGTGCACATGAATTTCTTGCCTAAACACGTGGCAAATTTAAGAGAAAAAGAGCCGGATCGCAAAATTTTAGTCCATCCGGAGTGCACGTATGAAGTGGTTGCCGCATCTGATTATGCTGGTTCCACAAAATACATCATTGATATGATTGAGGCGTCTGAAGTAGGTTCGAAATGGGCAATTGGTACGGAAATGAATTTAGTGAACCGCTTAATCGCTACCTATCCTGACCGTGATATCGTGTCCTTGAATCCCTTTATGTGCCCTTGCCTGACGATGAATCGCATTGACTTGCCCCATTTAACGTGGGCTTTGGAGGAACTCTTGGAAGGTCGCATCATCAACCAAATATCAGTTGATAAAAAAACAGCTGTGGAAGCAACCATGGCCTTGGAGAAAATGCTGTAAATAGAAAAAGAAACGATTCCACATTGATGGAATCGTTTCTTTTCGTTTTGCTCAATTATTTAGCAAGTGCCTGATCTCTTAAAGAACGACGTAAAATTTTACCCGTCGTGTTTTTCGGTAATTCTGTCAGAAACTCAAAACTACGTGGAATTTTATATTTTGCTAAATGTTCTCCGCAATAGCTGGACAGAGCTACACTGTCGAGACTTTCGTCTTTAACTACCACATAAGCATGGACAGTCTCTCCGAAGTTGGCATCCGGTAGACCAATCACGGCTGCTTCCACGACACCCGGGTGAGCAAATAATACTTCTTCCACTTCACGTGGGTAAACATTGTAGCCCCCAACAATGACTAAATCTTTCTTGCGGTCCACAATATAGAAATATCCATCTTCATCAATTCTCGCTAAATCACCTGTGTACAACCACCCATCACGGATTGTAGCGGCAGTCTCTTCTGGCATTTTGTAGTAGCCTTTCATCACGTTTGGTCCACGGACAATCAGTTCGCCAACTTCACCAACCCCTACATCTTCGCCAAGTTCATTCACAACCCGATTTTCAACGTTGCTGATTGAAGTCCCAATTGAGCCTACTTTACGATTACGATCTAATGGATTGAAGCAAGTAACGGGTGAAGCTTCTGACAAACCGTATCCTTCCGAAATTTGCACATTGAACTTATCTTCAAAGTTATGCAGCAAGGCAACAGGTAAAGAAGAACCTCCTGAAATCGCCAAACGAATCGTTGAGAAATCTTCGACATTTGCCTGCGGGAATTGATACAGGAAATTGTACATTGTCGGAACCCCTGCAAAGACAGTTGCTTGCTTTTCCCTCGCTAATTCAAAAACATCTTGCGGGTTAAAGCGAGGCACTAGTAATATCGTAGCACCTTTTAATAGTGGCGCATTCACGACAACTGTCAGTGCAAATACGTGAAATACAGGTAAAGTTGCGAGCACTTTATCTGATGAGGAAAAGCCTAAATAGTCAGCTGAATCACGTGCATTTGAATACAAGTTTCCGTGCGTTAACATAGCCCCTTTAGGACGACCCGTCGTTCCTGAAGTATATAAAATAACGGCATTGTCATTCTGGTCAATATCAACAGGTAAAACGTCAGGTGAAGCAGACATGACTAGTTGTGTAAAAGATTTCACTTTTCCGCGAAGCTCTTTAGGAAGAGCAGCCAGCTTCTCTTCCATATCTGGAGAAGTTTCACAAATTACATATGTATGGACTGACGGAAATGCTCCTGCTGCTTTCACAACAAATGGCAAAAGCATATCAAGTGCTATTACTACTTTCGCGTCACTATCTTGAAGGATGTAGGAAATCTCATCAGGTGTATAGATTGGATTGATTGGTATTACTGTAGCTCCCAAACGCATCGTTGCGTAAAGAGATATCAAGAAGTGTGGTGTATTGCCGAGCAATAATGCTACGTGGTCTCCTTTTTCCACACCTTGTTCACGCAAAGCTGACGCAAAACGAGCAATTGATTGATCGAATTCTGCATAGGATGTATCTTTCCCCATAAAATGATAAGCCGTTTTAGATGGTTGTTGCAAAGCCGTTTCACGAACCCGAGATACTAAATTCATCTGACTATCCCCTTTGTATTGAATGAATACTCACTCATTATTCAATATATTCATTATATAAGAAATGTTCAGTCAATACAATAAGCACCGTGAACTTTCACGGTGCTCCTGCGGTTACTCGTCGCAATGATTATGCTCCTGGGTTACTGATTGGAAACATTATGCTCCTGTTTCTGCATCGCTGTGCTAGCTTCGAAACATGAAAGTGCGTTGCATCGCTTCACTGCTTCGTCGCAATCAGTTCTTATGCTCGGACATGTGCAATATAACGCCAGCGTATTAAAAAATAATAAACGACCTGAATTAATGTGAAACCAATCAATACTAAAATCATTTCGCTCAAAATGGAGACTTCCGCCAAGTTCCTCCAAATGACTTGCAGTGACAAAAATGAAAATGCACTGTGTAACATCGCAATCCCCCAGGGTAGGAAAAACTGAGGAACCAGTTGGCGATTGACGATTTTGATGATTTCCGGTTCGGTCAAGCCCATCCTTTTCAACACATCAAATTGTCGTTTGTCCCGCTCCAGTCCCGTATATAGTTTAAAGTAAACAAAACTTCCGGCAGCCAATAACAAAACGGCTGCAACCATTAACCCTGTAAACAATAACAACGAAAATGTTGCCCGTATAACACTGTAGTTCAATCCTGGATTTTCAAAGTAAAATGGCAGAGTGGTAAAACCTCCATCATAAATTGCGTTCGTCACTTGGGAGTCTATATCTAATCCGATTGATTTTGTACGTTCCCATTCGGCTACATGGAAAGCAAAAAATTTATACGATGAGTTAAGCATTGTTCTTCCTGCAAACGGTTCGTCTATCAATCGATAGTCTATGTCGTCTACTACCACAATGTTTGATCCTATAATCATTGAAGGAAATAACATCTTCGGATATACACCATGGATTTTAATCGGGACATTGCTTTCTTCCAAAACAGTCTGAATTTCTTTACCTTTTAAATTGCCGATTGATTCCTCAGAATACGGAATAAACATGGCTTCTCCAGGAGCCAATTCAATGAGTGGCGAACCGAGTGCTAGTGCTAAACTATTGACATCCGACTCTCTTAAAATATCCACCGAGTTCCGTGAAAAGGATGAAGTTTGCTGTTTAATTAAGAACGGCACAAGCGTGTAGGATAACCCCTGCTCTTCCAATTCCTTACGCAATAATGAAATGTGGTCCGATTCATATGGATTATTCATTTCACTCGAATAAATTAGCGAAAGCGGGTTTATTTCACGAAACTGCCCTGTATAGGAAGACAGAGATGTTAATGTTCCAACTGATAAAAAAGCAACAGTCGAAACGATGGTGACGATAAAATACATACGTGCATTTTCACGGAGCTTTACAGCCACTTCCGAAACGGCGATCATGCGATACGGATGCCAGTAAAGAGACTTGCGTTTGCGTACTTGATGAAGCAAAAACAACACACTATGTGTAAAGAAGAAATACGTACCTAGTGCAGCAAGAGGTGGTAAAACAATGGCCAAAGCCAGTACCACATTCATCGATGTAAACGCGGCCGCTCCGTACGCAAACAATAACATGGCAATGCCTAGAATCGCTTTCACCGTCGAGTAACTTTGTAGTTCATCGTTCTTCCAGTAACCACGTATCAGTTCGATTATTTTTTGCTCTCGTATGAACACGACGCTCGTCATCGCAATGATGACGAAAAGACTGAAAAATGCCCCAATTGTCAAGGCAAAGGGCTTAACTGATACATATAAAGGTAAACTTTCCAATTGAAGCAATTCGCGCACAATCATAAAAAAGAATTTGGAAAAGGCATACCCAAAAAAGATTCCGGTTGCTACAGATACAGCACCAATCAACATCGTTTCTAGGAAAATCAATTTATTCAATTGCTTCTTCTCCATACCAAGCTGAAGTAGCAACCCAAACTCTTTGGAACGGGCCTGTAAAAAAGCGCTCATGGAATAGAACAGGAAAAACAGCGTAAATATGTACAATATTATTTCCGCTACAATCATCCCTGAGGCCGCAAATTCCCTTAAAAATTCATCTTCGATTTTCGGATGAAATAGTAACATGGAATACATGAAAAAGACCATGACTGAAAACATACTCGCCATAAAAAAAGCGGCATATATTCGACGATTTCGAATGACATTACGATAGGCGAATTGTCGAAAGGTCATTGACATTGCCTCCTAGCAAAGACAGCACGTTCAAAATACGTTGGAAAAAGGTTTGCCTGCGATTGTCGCTATAAATTTCATTAAAAAACTCACCGTCTTTTATGAAAATGACACGGTCACAGTAACTTGCGGCAATTGGATCATGTGTGACCATGAGTATCGTTGTTTTTTGTTCCTGATTTACCTTTGCCAATAGTTCTAGCACATCACGAGAAGCTTTAGAATCCAAGTTCCCGGTTGGCTCATCGGCTAAAATAAAGGCGGGATGATGAATGAGCGCCCGCCCAATCGCAGTCCGTTGTGCTTGTCCTCCAGAAATTTCATTCGGTCGTTTTTCAAGTATTTGTTCCAAGTTCAATTTCTTCGCCAAATCCTCTATACGTCGCTTCATTTCATCTAGTGGAAGTCCATCCAGTGTTAATGGGAGAACCAAGTTTTCTTCCACTGTAAGCATTTGCAATAAATTAAAATCCTGAAAGACAAAACCGAGCTGTCTCCGACGAAAAAGAGCAAGCTCGGTTTTTGACATTTCATCTGGACGTAGCCCATCAATCGTGAGGGTACCTGAAGTTGCCGTATCAATCGTTGAAATTAGATTGAGCAGGGTAGTTTTCCCGCTACCTGACGGGCCCATGACAGCAACAAATTCACCTTTTCCCACTTCAAAACTTATTTGGTTAATTGCACGATGCGTCACTTTCCCCTCGTACACTTTCGTCACTTCGTCCATTTTCAATATGCTCATCTTCTGTTACACCTCGCTTTGCAGCTTCATGTTTATGGAATAAAACCGATACTGTCGTGCCTTTGCCCTGCTCAGACATTACACTCATTTCATGACCGAGTTTCCCACAAATTTCATTAGCTAAATATAAGCCCATTCCTGTACTTTCTCCTGTTTTCCGACCATTTTCCCCCGTAAAAAAAGCTTTCAAGACGCGGGGAAGATCGGTCGCAGGAATACCGATTCCTTCATCTTGAACAGAAAGGAGAACTTGTCCTTGTTGACAGGTTGCTTGAACATTTACTTTCTTGCCTTCTTCAAACGTGTATTTTACGGCATTCGTGATAAATTGACCGATCACAAATTTCATCCATTTCTCATCTGTTGGCACGATAAATTCATCATCAATCGCAATCACTGGATACACATGATGTGTAATGAACAAGCGTTTATTTTCCGACACTACTTCCGACACCAATGTCTTTAGATGTACTTGTTCAATTTGCATATCCTGTTCAAACGTATCCAAGCGAGCATTCATCAAGACAGAATCAAGTCCGCGCTTCAAGCGGTCAATCTCTTCCTGCATACTTTTCTTATCGACATTGCCATCTTCTTGCAATAGCAATTCCACGACAGATAGAGGTGTTTTCATTTGATGCACCCATTGATTCATGAATTGAAGATGGCGATGCTGGTTGGCGTAGAGTGCTTGAACTTCATTTTGGTACAGTCTATACAAGCCCTGTAAATACGCCTCTATTTGTTGTTGTTCGGGTGATTTCCCATCACGCTGCAAAGCCTCTTCCATGTGCTTGGGTGGAGACAATACTTTTTGATAAAATGCGTATCGTTTCACGAACCGACCAAATAAAAACGATAAAATCAGTAACGTGCTGATGACAACTGAATAAATAGCCGTATCGACATTGCGAAATCCATCCAACCAATACAGCAACATAATAAAGAGCACCATAATAAGTTGAAAAATCAAGTAAGCAGCATGTTCTTTCACAAAAAGCCGGAAATTCATGACGACTCCTCCACACTTAATATGAAACGGTACCCAGCCCCTCTTACTGTTTCAATAGTTGAGGTGATTCCGTAGTCCTGTAATTTCTTCCTTACACGAGTCATATTAACGTTCAATGTGTTCTCATCGACAAACGCTTGGTCGTCCCAAAGTTCTTCCAGTAATTGCTCACGAGTGACCACTTTTGGTGACTGGGTCATTAATAGCTCAAGTATTGTACACTCACGTTTTTGCAGTGGAATTTCTTGCGAAGAAGTATGAAGTTCCATGCGCTCCAAATATAAACAGAGTTTGCCCGTTTTTATCGTTCGTTCTTCTTGTTTCGCTGCATATTCACCGTAAGTTCTTCGTAAATGACTTCTTATTTTGGCTAGGACGATTTCATAGTGGAAAGGTTTCGTGATGAAATCATCCCCACCATTTTCAAGCGCAAACACTTGGTCCATGTCACCAGAACGTGCTGAGATAAAAATAATCGGGCACGTCGTCTTCATGCGGAACTGACGACACCAATAGTATCCATCATAAGAAGGTAAATTAATGTCAAGCAAAATGAGGTGCGGATCGAACGCTTCGAATTCTTCTAAAATCAGTTCAAAGTCTTGAACCGTTTGCACTTCATAATGATATTTACGTAACGTATCGGCAAGCAGCGAGGCGATTTTCCGATCATCTTCAACGATATAAATGCGATGTGTCGACATCTTGTCCTCCCCCTTAATATCTTTTTCTTAATTGTACTTAAGAACAGCTCGAAGTGCTACTCTATGTAGATTATTCCGATGAAAGGAGAGAATGGAACAATGGCGTAATTCCAGGTAGACAGTTTGGTGTTCCGGGTAGACAGAATCGCCTTCTAGGTAGATAGTTTGGCCTTCCAGGTTGCACAAATTGGATTTGGACGACCATCCTGCTACCTCTTGTCCATAAAAAAAGCCTGACCGAAGTCAGGCTTTCGTAATGAATATTAATAAATCAACTGTAGGAATTCTTCTTTTGTAATTCCGCCAAGGTACGTTGAGATTTCCATATCACCTAGCGCGTCAGAAATCGCCGCTTTATCGTAAGTCACACCGATGATTCGCTTCTCGATATCTGCAACATCGCCTACTCCGAAGAAATCACCATAAATATTAGCATCTTCAATGACTCCGTTTTTCACTTGCAATCTCACGTCAATTCCACCAGTTGGGAATCTTTCTGAATGGGACATATTGAATGCCGGAGACTTGCCATAATTCCATTCCCAATTTCCATAACGTTTTTTTGATAGGGCTTTGATATTTGCCCAGTCCTCTTCAGTCAATTCAATTGTTTTAACTTCTTCTCCACCAAAAATTGAGTGGAGCAATTTCACACGAAACTCTTCAATTGTAATTTGCTTGTCCAAAAACTCGGTAATATTTGCCACTCGACTGCGAATTGATTTAATTCCTTTTGATTCAATTTTGTCCTTGCGTACTTTTAATGCAGAAACCACTGCATCAATTTCAGTATTGAACATTAATGTACCATGACTGAACATACGGCCTTTTGTTGTGAATTGGGCATTTCCAGAAATTTTTCTACCTTCGGCTAAGATATCATTGCGTCCTGACAGTTCTGCATCAACGCCCATTTCTTTCAGCGCATCCACAATTGGTTGCGTAAATTTCTTAAAGTTTCTGAAGCTGTCCCCATCGTCTTTCGTGATGAAACTGAAGTTTAAATTACCCAAATCATGATAAACAGCTCCGCCACCAGATAGTCTGCGTACTACGTGAATACCGTTAATATCTACGTAATCTGTATCAATTTCTTCAATGGTGTTCTGGTTCTTGCCGATAATAATAGCTGGTTCATTGATATAGAACAGAAAGAAAGAATCCTTTTCTATGTCCATTGTTTTTAGTGCATATTCTTCAATCGCCAAATTTATGCGAGGATCTGTAATTCCTTTGTTATCAATAAAATACATGAGGGTATCGCTCCTTTTAGATGTTATTCATATTATATAGGAATATTAGGCGTTTGTGTTGACATTCGTTTAACTGTTATAATACAATACCATATACGATAACAGTACTAGTACAGAAAAAGGAGGTCACCGACATGATTGAGAATGTAGTAGAGTTTTTCAAGAACCTTCCCCCTAAGCAATGTGCCCAATGTGGAGAAAAAATCGAAGAACAGCATGAATGTTACGGTAATACATGCGATAAATGTAATACTATTTAATTAAAAAAACAGCCGTTCAGGATTTACCTCCTGAACGGCCGTTTTTTTATGCTTCCTGGACTTTTGAATAGCGTCGCTTGAACAAAATGACGAAATAAGTCATCGTGCATGCAGCTGCTGTTATAAAGAATGCCAGCAATATTCCGATATTCCACTGAATAAAGTCAATATCCGTTGAGGAAATCGCAGCTTTGAATCCTTGTACGGAATAGGTCATCGGCAACCATTGGTTAAATATTTGCAATGGTTGCGGAATCATTTCGAGCGGGAACGTTCCTGCACTTGTCACCAGTTGCAAAATAAGAATGATGATGGCGACAAATCGACCACTGTCACCAAGAACTGAGACGAGCAATTGCACGATGGCTAAATAGGTGAAACTCGTCATGATGGCAATCGCAATAAACCATCCAAGATTTTCTGGATCTAATCCTAATCCGAAAATTAGGATTGCTACCGCAATCAGTGCTTGCACAACGCCAACGATACCGAGAACGGTCATTTTACTCGTTGCCCATGCAAAACCACTTGTCGGTGGGATAGCTGTTTGCACCAGAGGGAAAACGATCGAAATTAGCAATGCTCCCACAAACAATCCAAGTGACAAGAAATATGGCGCAAATCCTGTTCCATAGTTTGGCACGTGATTGACAGCTGATTTTGTTACGCCAACTGGAGAAGAAGCCATGTCAATAGTATCTTCGTTAGCATTTACTGCGCTTGCTTCAGTAGAAGCATCTGCAAGTTTTTCTTGTAAAGAAGACGTACCTTCAGCTAGTTTCGCTGTCCCATCAACAAGCTCAGTGGATCCAGCAGCAAGTTCTCCAGATTTTGATGCAATTTGTGATGTACCTGAAGTTAACTCGTTCGAACCTTGAACAAGTTGTTGCAACCCGTTTGAAAGTTCATTACTGCCCGTAGAGGCACTTGCCAACCCGTTTTTCAAATCTCCCAACTTAGTCGAAAGGGTGTCACTTCCAGATGCTAAAGATGCAGCCCCTGTATTTAATGCTTCGGAAGATTGAGTTAAGGTAGACAATCCATTCGCAAGCTCCTGATGACCTGTAGCTAATTTCTCTGCACCAGATGATGCTTGACTCATGCCGCCGCTTAGCTGTTCTGTTCCGACTTGTAACTCACCTAAACCTTGAGAAACTTGTGAACTTCCTTGTTGAAGTTGCTCAAGTGCCCCTTTCAAAGCGGTTTGTTGCTCTTTTGGAAGGGATGCGAGAATCGGAGCCATTTGTTCAGATAAAGTCTCTAAACCAGCTGTTACTTGAGTAGACCCCCCTGCCAATTTTCCAACAGATTGATTCGTCATGGTGGCACCTTGTTGCAGTTGGCTTAGCGCTTCATTGAGTTGCTGTTCTTTTTCATTTGCCGCCGCTAATCCATTTGATACTTTTGCGACACCTTGCGTATAAGACGCAACTCCATCTTGCAGTTGGCCTGCTCCATCTGCTGCTTTGCCAGCACCTTGTTGTAACTGACCCGCTCCTGCTGTAAGTTTCCCAAGTCCTTCATTTAATTCTGTTGCTCCATTTGATGCTTTTACGGCTCCTGAAGCAAGTGCTGTTGACCCATCAGCCAATTGTACCGATCCACTTGCCAATTGTTCCAAGTAACCTTTCAAATCCGTCGCTCCAGAAGTAAGACTATCTGCTCCAGCCGATAATTTCTCAGCTCCGTCTGCAGCCTCCCCATACCCATTGCCCATTTTAGAAATGGAAGCGAAAAGATTTTCAGAGTAACTAGCGACGACTTGTTTATTTACTTCTGCACGAATTTGTTCAATTGCTGACTCACCAATTTGTGCGGATAAGAAATTAAACCCTTCGTTCGGTTTGTATTCAATCATCAATTTTTCAGGTTTCTCATCTAAAAGTGTCGTTGCATTTTGAGAAAAATTCGAAGGAATCTCAATTACCATATAATAGTCTTGTTTTTTCAGAGCTTCTTCTCCCTGTTTTTTTGACACTTCCACAAAATGGAACTCTTGACTATCTACCAGGTTCTTCGTGAGATCCTTCCCGACCGTTATGCGTTCCCCATCCAATTCAGCTCCCGCATCCTCGTTAACTATTGCTACTGGCAGTTCATTTAACTGTTCATAGGGATCCCAAAACGCCCATAAGAACATCCCCGCATACAATACCGGAATGAATAAAACCGCTAGGATTGGAACAAGTAATTTACGGTTCTTAACAATGTTTAGAAATTCTTGTTTTATCATCTAATTTCCTCCTAATACTTATTGACCGAATTTCTCAATTGGTCATTTTGTTTCAAAAAAAGAGTCTCACTTAATGAGACTTCGGAATATAGTGTCACGAAATACATCCACTATTTTTTCTTCCGGCAGCGCTTGCTCATGAGTTTTTTGCCAATCAACAGCAAAGGCCATATAGGCTTTAAAAATTAAATAGGCGACTAGTTCAACATCTACTACTCTTATTTCATTCTTGGCAATCGCCCGCTCGATATGCTCTGCTATATATCGTACAATTTCTTGTTCAACCTTTACAAGAACAGCCTGAACGACAGGCGTTTTCATATCTTTTTCTTCAGCAATCAACTTTGCAAGTAAAGCGTGTCGCTCCCGGAATTCCAGCATTTTCATTAATACGAGATGGGCATTTTTCTGGAAAGAGCACTGATCCGAAATGATGGCATCTTTTTCTGCCTTCATTTCATTAATCATCGTAAAGGCAATTTCATGAAACAATTCTTCTTTATTTGCAAAAAATGTATAAATCGTCCCTTTTCCTACATTTGCAACCTTCGCCACTTGATCCATGGTGGTCGCTTTATAACCAAATAAAGAAAATGATTTAGTTGCTGCTTCTAAAATTTCATGTCTGCGATCCAATTCTTTCACCTCATCTCATAAAATTGACTAAAAAACCATATTGGTCATCTAGTCATAATCATAATAGATTCTTATGTTTTTTACAATAGGCAATTCATTACTGTCACTATTTGTTCATAAATCATTAATCCTTCTTAATATATAGTATGAACTGATAATGGCTAAAATGGTTGCAATAATGGAGCGAATGAATAGACTCATAATGCCATCAGCACCAAAAGGATGGAAAATCATAATCTTCAACAGAAAATCAAAACACCAGATTAAAATGATGAAAATCATAAATTTCATAATAAGATACATAGTTTTCCCACCTACTATTACAATTTTTGATAGATTTACTAAACACTATAATACAATTTAAAGAGCTTTTTTAAAAAAGCCCTTACTTTCAACAATTGAAAAAACACAAAACAGATTAGCGCCAACTATTATAATTAACTTTTATCTGGATTAACTTCCTATAATTCTAATTCTAACCGGAACTCGTGACGACAAAGGTTGAACAAATAAAGGGGAAAATTCTCAAATCATTACCCAAATTCACTCAATTCCTCACAATCCATTGCTTAAATTCCATCCCAATAAAAATACATTTGTGTTCTGTAACTTAAACTTATCTTCTATTAGTTACCTACGATAAGTGAAGGTCTATATGTAAAAATTCGAATGCCTAAACTCATAGTCACCTACTACATACAATGTAAAAAACAAAAGGATGTTTGTGAATTGAAAGTTGTTGTCACGGGAAAAGCCGGATTTATTAGTTCCCATTTATTTGACGCGTTCATTTTGTCAGGAGTAAGTACGGCGAAAAAATCTTCCATCAATGAGCTTTTCAAGTTACTGGCAGATATTAATGGTATTAATATGCAACCACTCCATACTGCTTCTCCGGATGTAGATATCAAACATAGTTGTCTTTTTAATAAAAACGCACATCAAGGGCTATATTGGGATCCTATCGTTAAAATCCAAAAGGGAATGAATGATACCCATGCTTTTATCGATCTAATTGACCGTTCATTTTTAGGTCCTTTCAATTTTCATTCCGATAGGAGTGGAGGATTTGACGCAAAATAACGAGTCATCAAGCCAGTTCCCGCTAAATGCTATACCATTGGGGAAACCGAGGATTTTAATTACAGGAGCAAATGGATTTACGGGGAAACACGCATGCCAATACTTTATGAATGAGAACTATCATGTGATTGCAGTAACGAGAATGGCAACCAATCAAATTTCAAATCGCTTAATAACCTATGAAAAATGTGAACTTACAGATAAACAGGCAGTTAAAATGCTAATCAAAAAAACAAAACCCGATTTTCTTCTTCATTTGGCAGGTCAGAACCATGTTGAAGCATCCTGGAGTGATCCACTTGGCTCTCTCGAGGCAAATGTTTTCTCTACTGCATATTTATTGGAAGCCCTGCGAAATGAAGAATCTGATTGTAGAATTGTAGTTGTTGGATCCTCGCTGGAATTCAATCCTGCCGACTTCTCCGCTCCTCACCATCCCTATGCTTTATCGAAAACTCTTCAAACATTGATTGCACAGTCCTGGGAAATGCTTTATGGAATGAATGTTATTATCGCAAAGCCTTCTAATCTTATCGGTCCGGGCATTTCTTTCGGGCAATGCTCAATCCTTGCAAAAAAAGTAGTTGAAATGGAATTCACTAATGCCGAAAAAATACTTAAAGTAATTAACTTACATGCGAGACTCGATTTTTTGGATGTTAGAGATGCTATTTTGGCGTACGATACATTATTTCAAAAAGGTATTCCTGGCAAAATGTATGTAATATCGTCTGGAAAATACAAGTACTTAAAAGACCTGATAAATACTCTCCGTCTTTATTCTTCTGTTGAATTTGAGATTCAAACATTGGGCAATTACCTTGAAGTAGTTAAACCTCTTAGACCTAATTCAATCAATAAACTTGGATGGCAACCTAGCATATCATTTGAGGAGTCAATACAGGACATTCTATCGTATTATCGCGATGTTTCACTTGGTTTTTCATAACTTTTTTGTGAATATGGCAGGTACTATTATCCTTGTACTCTCTGCTTAATCAAAAGGCTCCGTTTACTTTTACTAAAGGTTATTTGGTCATGACCATTCCTCCGAAGCTACCGCAGCGAAAATTGGTATTTTATACCACTCTAATCTTTTATAATAACTCTACAATAAACGTAAACAAAAGGACAACTCCGAGGAGTTGCCCTTTCACATTCATTTATTTAACAAACAAGTCATCCAAAACTTCACTGACAGCGGCTTTCCCTTGATCGACACAATCAGGTAGCCCAAGTCCTTCATAAGAACTTCCTGCTAGCTTAATCATTGGAAAACGCTCTTGAATCTCTCTTTTCGCTTTAGCCACGCGCTCTTTATGCCCTACCACATATTGGGGAGAAGCATTTCTCCATCGAGTGACGACCGAAAATAGAGGTTCTTGATCAATGTTAATCGTTTTGCGTAAGTCCGAGAGAACGATTTTTTCAAGTTCGCTGTCTGATAATTCAACCGCAGACTCATCGCCTGCCCGACCAACAAATCCTCGAAGCAATACATGCCCTTCTGGTGTTGTTGTTGGCCACTTACGATGTGTCCATGTACAGGCAGTGATGGAGTAATCACTGTTTCGAGACACTAAGAAGCCAGTGCCTTCTTTATCTTGTTTGACTGCTTCTTCTTTAAAAGCCAGTGCAACAGTCGCCACTGAAGTAGCAGGCATTTCCTCGAAATCAGCCATCAATCCGTGCTCTTCAAATAATGGCAGAGCGGCGAGATGTGGTGTTGCAAAAATCAATTGATCGAGAAGCATTTCTGAATCGTTGTTTAGGAACAAATTCACTTGTTCCCCAACTCGTTCGAAACGTTCCACACGAACACCCTTCATAACTGAACCTGGTTCAAGCTGTTCTTCAATTGCTTCCACAACAGTTTCCAATCCATTTTTGAATGTACGGAAAATACCTTCTTTTGACTTAACAATCGGCTGTTTTGGTGTCGTTTTTTTCGAACCGATTATCAAACTTCGATGTTCCTGTTCCAGTTTATAAAACTGGGGAAACGTAGCCTGAAGGCTCATTTTATCAATGTCTCCTGAGTAGATGCCTGATAATAAAGGTTCAATTAAATTTTCAACCACTTCACCGCCGAAACGTCTACGTAAGAATTGTCCAACCGACTGATCTCCGTTAACAGAGGACTTAGGTAAAATAAAATCTCCAGCCGCGCGAAATTTCCCGCTCCATGAGAACAATCCTGAGGTGACGAAAGGCGATATTTGTGTAGGGATGCCCATGACAGACCCTCCAGGAATTGGGTGCAGCCCGTCATTGACCAGAATATATGCCTGTCCAGTTGCATTGCTGACAAGTTGGTCACTGATGCCAAGATCCTCGGCTAAAATGCCAAAGCTTTTTTTACGTGCCAAAAACGAGTCAGGTCCCCGTTCAATGACAAATCCATCTTTGCGGACTGTTTGGATTTTCCCTCCGAGTCGATGGGAAGCTTCTATCAAAACTACTTCAAGAGGATACCCTTTTTCTTTCGCTTCTTTCTGCAAGTAATATGCAGCTGCCAATCCAGTAATTCCCCCACCAACTATCGCTACTTTTCGTTTTCCTTGAGACACAGTCATCATCACTTTCGATTTCAGTTTCCTTATTTTTTATCTAAATGTTTCAATACAACATCGGACATAGCATCAATAAATAATGGTTGTGTGTTAGGCATTTCAGGTCGGTAGTAATTGGCACCGATTTCATCAGTCACCACTTTACACTCATAATCATTGTCGAATAACACTTCTAAATGATCTGCGACAAACCCTACTGGCGTATAGACAAATGTAGAATAGCCTTTTTGTTCGTGCAATTCATGAGTAAGGTCTTGAACGTCTGGTCCAATCCAAGGTTCTGGCGTTTGACCAGCACTTTGCCAACCGACTTCGTAGTTTTCAATACCAGCTGATTGCGCGATTAAGTTGGCCGTTTCTTTTAATTGATCTGGATATGGATCGCCATTTGCGATAATTTTTTCAGGTAATGAGTGTGCAGAAACGATTAAACAAGCTTTTTCACGTTGTTCTGCCGACATCGAATTGAAAGTTTCGGAAACCTTTTCAGACCAATATTGAATGAATTTTGGTTCATCGTACCAACTCTCTACTGAAGTGATCTGTAGACTACCTAATTTTTCAGCAGTTTCTTGTACGCGTCCGTTATACGACTTAATCGAGAATGTTGAGAAATGAGGTGCAAGTACAATGGAAACCGCTTCTGTGATTCCATCCTTATGCATTTGCTCCACGGCATCTTCAACAAACGGTTCAATATGTTTTAACCCAACGTATAATTTGAATTCAATCTCGTCTTGAACGGCATTCAAACGGTCACGAAGTGCAGTCGCTTGGTCGTCTGTAATTTTTGCCAAAGGAGAAATTCCACCGATTGCACGATAGCGGTCTCTTAAATCGATAAGAGCTTCTGGGCTTGGCGGACGACCATGACGAATATGTGTATAATAACGCTCTAAATCTTCTTCTTTATAGGGCGTACCGTAAGCCATCACAAGCAGTCCCATTGTTTTTTTAGTCAACTTGATCACCTCGTTCATTAATTTACAATCTTCATTTTGCTAGGTTCAATTTCATTGCGCGAACATGTAAGCCTTATGAATGTGCTTTGATTTGTGCACGGCTGTATTCATGGACAAATGACGTCAATCGTTTTAATGTATCTGGATTTACTTCAGGGAATACGCCATGTCCTAAATTGAAAATGTGTGAAGGATGAGCGATTCCTTGATCGATGATTTCTTTAGCACGTTCTTCAATGACAGACCAATCTGCCAACAAAAGAGATGGGTCCAAGTTTCCTTGAAGCGTTTTTGTTAAGCCCATTGCTCGAGCTTCTTTGATTGATAAGCGCCAGTCTAGACCTACTACGTCCACCGGCAGATCATGCCACTCTTTTGCTAAATGACTTGCACCAACACCAAATGTCGTTACAGGTACACCTTGTTCTTTAATAGCAGTAAAAATTCGTGTCATTACCGGTTTGATGAAAATACGGTAATCTTCAATATTCAATGCGCCAACCCATGAATCAAAAATTTGAATGGCTTTAGCACCAGCATCGATTTGTGCTTTAGTATAAATGATAATCATATCAGCAAGCTTGTCCATTAATGCAAACCACGCTTGAGGCTCAGAGACCATGAATGCTTTCGTTTTGTTGTAATTTTTAGAAGGCCCGCCTTCAATCATGTAACTTGCAAGCGTGAACGGAGCTCCAGAGAAACCGATTAACGGAACATCCAGTTGTTCTTCAGTCAAAATTTTGATGGTTTCAAGAACAAATGGGATGTGATCTTGAGGCGAAAGTTCACCAAGTTTTTCTACATCTTGCACTGTTCGAATCGGATTAGAAATAACAGGACCCACGCCTGATTTGATTTTCACATCAACGCCGATTCCAGGAAGTGGTGTCACGATATCTTTATATAAAATCGCGGCATCCACATTGTAATTTTCAACCGGTAAGCGTGTGACGTATGCACAAAGTTCTGGTTGATGCGTGATTTCTTCTAAAGAATATTTTTCTTTAATTTTGCGATATTCCGGTTGTGAACGTCCTGCTTGACGCATATACCATACAGGTGTGTAATCTACTTTCTCGCCTCTCGCTGCGCGTAAAAAAGTGTCGTTAATCTGTCTCATGAATTGCCTTCCTGCCTTTCAACATTACATATTTGGGGTCGTCCTTGTTATATTCGTTCTAAATATAGACGTTCTCTACACTATTGTATAGATTTCAAGTGCAATTGTCATAGAATTGTCTTGATTCAACGACACTCTTTTGACAAAGTGTTGTTTTGAGCACTTTTAACTGGGGAAGATTATAATGTACTTATAGAATGGAGGGATTTTGAATGAATATTTATTTGACGTCAGGTACACCTGAATTCATGAATTCTTTAAAGGAAAAACATGCGGGAGAAAAGATGGTCGTCCTACACGGACAAGGAAATGCAGTGCTACTTCATGAAACAAGTGGCAAAACAGTTTTTCAAACACCGCGTAAGTATGAAGTCATCGACTCTTCAGGTGAATTAAGTGACCAGGGCTACTTCGTTTTCAACAATATCCCAGTAACGGAAGAAGGTCGCCCGATTTTTGAACACCGATTCACAAATCGTCCGCGTGCTATTGAAAATGAGCCAGGATTTATTGCAATCCGCGTATTGCGTCCAGTCGGTTCGGACACATACATCATTTTGACGGAATGGACTGGTGCAGGCTCATTCGAAGCTTGGCAGAATTCACAAGCTTATAACAAGGCACATGAAAAACGAGGTACCGATGAAGGCATCGACAAACGTCCAAATATCTTCTCAAGTGCTTCTTATGTTACAACTTATAAAACTGCAAAAAAGACAGACGAAGCTTAATAATATTGAAAAGCGCCTATTCCCAAGGGAACGGCGCTTTTTTGATGGCTATGGATTTCTTAATAATAATTTCGTGAAATTTTTATCGCTCAAATCAAACACTTTATCGCTCAAACTCGGTTCACAAGCAAGTTAACTTCTTGAGAAATCGTTTAAAACCCTACATGTTAGCCATTAAACGTTTGGCAATTTGTTGATATTCATCCGGCCCAATGCCTGGGGCAAACTCTTCGGGTAAATCGTCAAGGTCCGGAATTGGGCCACCTTTAGGAATACCATCTTGAACAACAAGTGGCTGACCGTTACTCGGATTATCGCCTTTCCAGATAGAGCGAATATCTTTATACTGCCCTTCATCATTCCATGTAAAGAGAACATTTCCTAAACCACGATCTTCATATTTTACCGCATGATCAAATGACCGATTATCCAGATTCGGTATTGGAAGCATTCTTGTTATATCAACACCGGTGGCCATTTCAATGGCTTTCGCATACGCAAGTACGTGCGTGCCACCGCGTACGAGAAGATAACCAATCATTTCTCTCGCTGTTTCGTGACTCGTCATTTCATAAACGCGCATTTTATGGGTTCTTGCTCCACATTCCAAGAAAAAATTATGCAACAGATCCAGCACTAAGTTTCCGCTAGAAAACACATGGTCACCGCGCCATGGATTACCCATGGAATCCCCTGCCATCGAAGTTTGGGCGGTTGCTATGAGCGCGTAAGTATTTCGTAAATCTTTACCATTTTGCAATGGTGTCAAATCAGGATCACCTGCAAAAGAAATACCTTTGTTCAAGATATTGATGGTATTGGAAACCAGCTCAACATGTCCAAATTCTTCAGCGGTAATACTTGCGACTAAGTCATAAAATGGTTTAAATTTCGTTTTTTGACGAAAATTGAATGACTGATACATATAGTTATTCAAAGTCGACATTTCTCCGAATTTACCACCCAAAAGTTCTTGAACGGCTGCGGCTGCGTTTGCATCGCCATATTCGGGTACAGGCAACTCGATTGCCAGCCTATTTACGCGTTTAAACATGGAATCTCCTTCTCTCAAATTTGATAATTAAACGAATTCGACTCTTCCCGTGTGTGCAGTAAGTGAATATATTAAATTATTATTTATGAGAAGCTGGAGACACCCAAATAATTTGTTGGATACGAACGTAAAATGGTGTTCCATTTTTTTCTACTACGATATGATCGGGCACAACCTCTTTAAGTACACCTGTGACCACACTGTTATTTGATAATTGAACAACAATTTTTCCTCCTACAGCTGACGTTAACGTCTGGTACACAAAAGGATCAAAATTGCTGACAAATTCTACGGACTGTTGTTGATCATCCATTCATGCCACACTCCTTTCAATCAATACCCATATTGTATGGATGGGGTGTGGCAAAGGTGATATGAAATTTCCAATCCTCGAAATTTGAAATGTCCATTGTAACAGGTTTATTCTGACTTCATTTCCCTCATTCGTAATTCTGCCAGATGCTTTAGCTCATTCGAACGGGATTCAATAAATCCTTGCATGTACTTTTCCAAAAACAGTTTATCTGCCACGCGCCCAATGATGCCGAATGGTGCATGATAGACAAATGTATCTTTCATCATTGTTCCGTAATGGATTTCCGTAAATTCGTGCGTATGTGTAAATGATTGAAAAGCTCCTTTAACTTGAACATCTATAAAAAAATTGGGTCTAACCATCTCTATAATTTTGGCAGTTAACCTCTGTTTCACTCCAAAATGAGTGGCTTCCCAAGTGACACAATCACCTTTTTCCAATAATCCTGTTATTACGCCATCAACTGCCCTTTCATTTGTTTGAGAGGTAGTTTGCATATGCGCTTCAACGCTTCTGGCAAGATTGAAACACACTTCAATCGGTGCTTTTATGTAAGTAATGTGTATGATAACAGGCATCATTCGACACTCCTCAATGTGAAAGTCAGTTTATTCTTTCCCGTGCAAGATCCCATTGCGATTGGCATAAACAGCCGCTTGAGTACGGTCGGCACATTCAAGCTTCCCTAAAATATTGCTCACGTGAGTCTTCACTGTTTTGATGCCAATGAATAACTTTCCCCCAATTTCCTGGTTACTAAGCCCGTCCCCTAGGCATTTTAATACATCCAATTCCCGCTCCGTTAAATCATCGTGAAGAAACCGCTCTTTAGGACGCAGCTTTTTCATCATCAAGTCAGTCACTTTAGGGGCAATCGTCGCCTGCCCTTTAACGGCATCATGAATCGCCTCAGAAATTTTATGGGCTGGTAACGTTTTCAATAAATAGCTGAAAGCCCCTGCTTCGAGCGCTGGAAATACTTGTTCTTCATCATAATAGCTCGTTAATATCATGATTTTACATGTTGGATGAAAAGCCAGGATTTCTTTTGTCGCTTCGATTCCATTGCCATCTTCCATTAACAAGTCCATCAGCATCACATCGGGCAGATGTTTTTTAGCTAAGGCGATTCCTTCTTTACCACTTCTCGCTTCTCCAACAACTTCGATTCCCGGTTCTGTCATAAAATAAGATACCAATCCCAGTCGGACCATTTCATGATCATCCGTTATGCCAATTCGAATCGGTTTCATCACGCATACCTCCTTTTAAAGGTTGGCAAGGAATCTGGAAAAGCCACTCCGTTCCTTCCCCTTCTTTTGAGTGCAAACGGGCAGTGCCGCCTACTTCTTCACAGCGTTCTCGTATCGTCATCAATCCATATGATGTTTGCTTCTTCTTTGCCGAATCAAACCCTCTTCCGTCGTCTCTGATAGTCAATACAAATTGTGAACTACTGAGTTCCGCTAAAATTTTTACATGTGTGGCTTCTGCATGACGAAGACAATTGGCAAGCACTTCCTGCACAATTCTGTACACATGCTCTTCACTTCCTTGAGACAAGCAGGACTCTTCTGGGAATTTAAGGTCGAATTTAACATCAGTCCTCGTCTCCAACTCTTCGAGTAACTCTGAAAGTGCCACAAAGAGGGTTTTATTTTGTAAATCCATTGGTCTTAAATGAAGCAATAGAGCTCGCATTTCATTGAGGGTTTTAACGGATAGAACAGATATTTGCTGAATAATGGATACAGCTCTTTCAGGATTTTGTAGAACTGTTCTCTCTGCAGCAGAGGACAGCATCGATAAGGCAAACAATTGCTGACTGACAGCATCATGCAATTCACGTGCAATTTTTTGACGTTCTTCCGTCATTGCAGCTTGTTCAGCTTGTTTGATCATCATGACATTCTGATCCACTAGACGTTGTAAAGTTCTTAATTGGACATTCATTTGTTCTGCCAACTCATTAAAACCTTCTTCGAGCAACCCAAGCTCGTCATTTCCTTGAACGGGAAGACGGGTACGGTATTTGCCGTTTTGCAACATGCCAAAACCGGCCAGTAGATCGCGGTGGCGACTTGATAAATGATTGTCCCTTCGATATCCCCGGATCATTTCGTACGTAGCGATTACTATAAAAACGATGATAGGCACTACAATAGAACCTTTTATAGTAATAAATGGGTACGGAATGAAATAAACATATAGTTGAAGAATGGCGAATAGGAAAATGGAGACATCACGTGCAAGCCGCCAGCCTTGTTTAATTGATTCAACATGAAATGACTTCATTCCTACTCTTCCTTCCTAGACGCCATGAATTTTAACATCGACGACATTGTACTTAATGAATATTCTCAGACGTTTTTCTGAAGTTTCAAAGTTTGGTGTTTCATAAACGAGGTCTGAACCAAGTCCTTTATCCAGTTGGTCGAATAATTCAACTTCACCTACATTCGCTTTAATCGTAATATGAGCACCGATATGTTCAGGGATTAACATATGGATTTCTCCTACAAAACCAGTTAATTGTATCGGAGTCTCGCCAGGCGGAATAATTGCCTTTGAAAAGTCAAAAAAATATTCAGCCACATTTTTTGTTAATTGTAGAGGCCCTAATTCCCAATCAGGACTGTGAAAAGATTTCTTTTCACTATTTTTTGATGTATTAATTGTAATGATTTTCTTCTTTTTCTCTTGTAAAGGCCGTTTGAATAGTTGATGTACACCTATAGCAACAAATAAAATCGGCCATAATTTCAACCAGTCTCTATATGCAAATTCAAAATAATCCAGTATTCCCAATGTAATAAGAATTCCGTACAAAGCGGCAAACAGTCCCCAAACTAAGGAAATACCTTGGCGATCTTTTTTGATATAACTATCCAGAGCAATCAATCCAAGCACAATAAGGATTCCTGGAATAATAAAAGTTGTCCAGGGAGTCTCTTGTAAGTTAAATACACCTAAATTCAAACTAAGTAAAATCGCACCCATCCCAATAAAAAAAAACGTGGACAATAATGGCCTTTTCATGTTTTTACCACCAATCTAAAATTTCTTATACCCTTTATTCTAACTAAATCTTTTGCGAATACTTCTCTCGCTAGTGGGATGTGTTCTCCGCCTTAAGACGGAATTTGCTTTGTTTGGTTAATTTATTAAACTTCAATTGTTCTGATGTTCCCTCAATGATATAATAACAAACATTCAAACTATTTCGACAGTCGAAAGGAGATTTTTTTGTGAAGAATCAATTATTTGAAAAACTAGATGCGGCATTTGAGGAAATGTTAGTCATCCGCAGATATTTACATATGCATCCTGAAGTTTCATTTCAAGAGACAAATACAGCAAAATACATTCAAGATTACTATGCAGATTTAGGTATTGAGTTCACAGCAAATGTTGGCGGAAATGGTGTAGTTGCACGAGTCAAAGGTGCTTTGCCAGGTAAAACTGTTGCCCTGCGTGCGGACTTCGATGCATTGCCAATTCAGGACGAGAAAGATGTCTCGTATAAATCGACGGTTCCTGGCGTTATGCATGCTTGCGGTCACGATGGTCATACCGCTACTTTATTAGTTCTTGGAAAAACATTGCATCAAATGCGCGAACAACTTTCCGGAGAATACGTACTCATTCATCAACATGCGGAAGAGTATGCGCCTGGTGGAGCGAAACCAATGATTGAGGCAGGCTGTTTAGAGGGTGTAGATGCCATTTTTGGTACACATTTGTGGTCACTGACTCCTGCAGGAACAATTGAATACAGAGTCGGACCGGTCATGGCCGCAGCTGACCGATTCGAAATTACAATTCAAGGTCGCGGAGGACACGGAGCCAGCCCCCACCAAACAAAAGATTCAGTTGTAATCGGTGCTCAACTAGTTACTAACCTGCAACAAATCGTCTCTCGTCGAGTGAGTCCAGTGGAATCGGCCGTATTATCTGTGGGTTCTTTTGTAGCCGAGAATGCATTCAATGTCATTGCGGATTCAGCGAAGTTAATTGGAACAGTCCGTACATTCAATCCTGAAGTCCGTGATCTTATTGAAAAAGAAATGGAACGTGTCATTCAAGGAACATGCCATTCGAATGATTGCACATACGAATTTTCATATGAGCGTGGTTACAACGCTGTCGTTAACCATGTTGCTGAAACTCAATTTTTGAAAGAACTGGCTGAACATGTGCCAGGTGTCAGTGAAGTCCGTGAAACTGAACAACATATGGGCGGTGAAGATTTTGGTTACTATTTGGAAAAAGTACCAGGTACATTCTTCTTTACCGGGGCGCAACCGCAAGGAGAAATGTTCCCACATCATCATCCCAAATTTGATTTTGATGAAAGTGCCATGTTGATTGCGGCAAAAACATTAGGTGCAGCAGTCGTAGATTATCAAGACGTAAAATAAATGAGAATCCGACATCAATATCATGGTGTCGGGTTCTTTTTTTGAATGGCTCAGTTAACTTTCAGGGTTGATATTATAAAAATGAAGGAATCTGTGCCCCTTATGCGGATGAACAGGCAAGCCTCCTCATCAAGCTAGTTCTTATAAGAAGTAGCTTTTATTTATTCCCGGTTCATGCTTTCATGCCAAACCTCGAATAATTAAAAGGATTAGGCATATGATTTTAAAACCATGTCTAATTGGAGGTTGCGATGAGAAGGTCAAAAAAAGGAGTAATGTTGCTAGGTTTCTTATTTATCAGTCTGGTAGTCGTGATTATAATTCTATCGTCTTTGACTAGCGAATCGGATCAGGACCTTTATTTGCGAGATGTGAAAGAAGTTGAAGCCGTCACCAGTAAATTGACCGAGACGAACTTTCAGCAACAACTTATTACATCCTTAAAAAATGAAGGATATAAACCTACTGGAAGCATTGCGTACACGATTTTCAGTATGGATAAAAAGGAATTAACGATCATTTTGCATGGAATCGATACGAGTCAAAGAAAAGCAGAAAACTACATACAGGATCTTACCAACAAACTTTCCACTTCGATGGGTCTTGGAACTTTTGAGGTAACGGTTATAGAGGATAAAGATTAGACATGTTTTAGAAAGGATGAACGAATGGATTTACCTGTTACCATAGCTCACAAAGTTCTTCAAAAGCAAACACCTAAAGTTAACGTATACTATCCTTTTGTAATTGGTCTCGCCAATCGACAAGCGGAAATGAAAATCAATTCCGTCATTGTTTCAACAATGAATAACACTATGGTCGAACTTGGATTTCATGAGCCATTTCTACAGGAAATGGTCGGACAATTTGAAATCAAGACAAACGAACGAAATATTTTAAGTCTGACATTAACCGTTTATGGGTTTACCGGTGGCGCTCACGGCAATACCATAGTCAAAGCACTGTCGTTTGATGTAACTACAGGAAGACAGTATGAATTAAAAGATTTATTTAAACCAGATAGTGATTACGTCACAGTTTTATCGAAAATCATTGGACAGAAAATCAAAGATTGGGATATTCAATTGCTTGAACCATTCACAAAAATCAGGCCAGATCAAGATTTCTACTTTGCTGACCATTCACTGGTCATTTACTTCCAGCAATACGAAATCACCGCTTACGTCTGGGGCTTCCCATACTTCCCTATTCCGATTCTTGACATTCAAAATATCATTCAGCCAGATGGTCCACTCGAAAAATTACTGCCCTTCTGAAAAAGTAATTTCTATTACCAAATGTATTAGAAAAAGGTCTCATAACCCCCATGTAATGGGGGTTATGAGACCTTTTTAAATTCCCTATTTACTCATCCTTAAGGTAATCTCACTAACTACTACGACAATTAGAGGCAAAGCATATAAAATTCCTTGCTCTACGCCAGTAAGAAGCACAGCAATCAGTACGATTATTGCTTGCAAAACTTGTACAACTCTTACTAATTTCAACACCGCTTTCTTCCGCGCACTTTCGTCCAAAGGATAAAGCATATCCATTCGGAATTCACTTGATGACGATAGGGCTTGTTTGATTTGAATAGCAGAAGCAAATGCCAAAGCTCCTACAAAAATCATTACAACAACAGGAATGCCAATAAATGCCGCACCTATTGCAGAAAGTGCAGTTAAGCGAAGCCATAAGTAGAAAGTATCATCTGTACGAACAAAAGTACGAAACACTAAGTAATTTTGTGCGTTTCCCTCTTGGAATGGAATCAATCGATACATGACATCCATCCAGGGACGACGGTGAATGCTTCCCCGTACATGAGGAACATCCGTGAAATAATTAGCAAATCTATAAAAACGCAACATACGATTTTGTTCCATTTTCACAAAGTGCTCATACGGGAATGGTTGTCCCTTAACCTGCTTAATCCAAAGACTATAAAAACCAATTGGGAAAATCAATAGCACCAAATAAAAGGGAACCAGTGTGAAAGTGGCTATGATTGTAGATATAGAAATTAAGGCACGTATAGAACGATCTCCCCAGATTCTCTTGCCTGAATTAGCCCACTGGAAGGCAAACTCAATTTGGCCATTCCAAAATTTCAACAATACAATGGTGATAAGAACCATACCAATCGTCATTGGTTTGACTTGTCCTACTTGTGTAAGTAAAGGAATGGCAACAACTAATGGCAGTAAGACTAGAAATATCTGAGACCAAAATGACCAAGCTAACGCTTTCTTCATATATGACATTAACTTTGATTCCAAAGGCAATAAATATACCTGGTCCGGTTCACGAATCAATGTGGTAGGCGGACTATATGCCAATAATAGTCCGATTACAATAGATACTAGCCATGTAGCCGGAAAATCAGTTGGTGCAGACTTCAACCATTCACTATATTGATAACCACCCGCTCCAAGGACAAACACAAAGACAATTGCTAGATGTCCTGTAAATACATATTTCATGTATTTCTGTAGTTCATTTATATAATGAATAAACCGTATTCGCCATACATCATGCAGGTTATTCATGGTCTTGCTCCTTCGTCATTGCGATGTACAAATCATCAAGAGTAGCAAGTGGCATATTGAACGCTGCCCGTAAATCATTCATCGTCCCTTGCGCACGAATGCGACCGTTGTGCAATAACAAAATACGATCGCAGTAGCGTTCAGCTGTCGATAAAATATGCGTAGACATGAGGACAGATGCGCCAGTTTGTTTTTTTTCATTCATTTGATCCAGTAAAGATTGAATGCCCAGTGGATCGAGTCCAACGAAAGGCTCATCGATAATATATAATGAAGGATTTACTAAAAAGGCACACATAATCATGACTTTTTGTCGCATTCCTTTTGAAAAATGTGATGGAAACCAATTTAACCGTTTTTCCATGCGGAATTCTTTCAACAATACTTCTGAACGCGCTGCCAAAGTTGCTTCATCTAACCCATAGGCCATCGCAGTCAGTTCCAAATGTTCTTTTAATGTTAGTTCGTCATACAAAACGGGAGTTTCCGGGATATATGAAAACGATGAACGATAGACGTCCATATTTTCCTTCATTGTCACTTCGTTTAGTCGAATTTCTCCATCTTTTGGATTCATCAACCCAATTATGTGCTTAATGGTTGTACTTTTCCCTGCCCCGTTCAATCCTATTAAGCCCACTAATTCACCGGGGGCAATGGAAAAGGATAAATCATGAATGACTGGTTTCCGTGTATAGCCACCTGTTACTGCGTTTACTTCCAATACGTTCATCAGATACACCCCTTTTATTCTTTATCTTATCAAAAAATTTGCTGTATGGCTTTTCACTTGCCACTTCTTTGTATGATAAACTTATGACCATATCTTGAAAGGACGTGACCCAAAATGAGTGAGTGTCTATTTTGCAAAATTGTAGACGGTTCAATTCCAAGTACAAAAGTATATGAAGACGAGCATGTGTTAGCCTTTATGGATATTATGCCACTGACAAAAGGGCATACGCTATTAATTCCCAAAAAACACCATGAAAATGTTTATGACATGTCATCAGAAGAAGCTGGACAATTATTTTCTGTTGCGCCAAAAATCGCTGAATCAATCAAAGCTTCTTTTCAGCCAGCCGGCTTGAATTTGCTGAATAATAATGGTGCTCCTGCAGGGCAAAGCATTTTCCACTTCCATCTTCATTTCATACCTAGATATGATCAAACTGATGGATTTAAGGCAACTTGGCAAACAAAAGAGAAGCAATATACCAATGAAATGTTCGCTGAGTATGCAGAACTGATTAAGTCAAACATACACAAGTAAACTTGCATTTTACTGCCAAACCTTGTAATATCTTAAGTAAGTTTCTCGCTGTCGATCACAGGATACGTCAGGAGATTCCTAAATATGAGTTTAGAATAGTTGAGGAGAGATGAGCAAATGAATACAAAAAATTTAGTGTTAATGGCCCTATTAGTCGGTGTAGGAGCTGCGTTGTACTTAATCGTTCCAGGTTTCGGCGGTGGAATGAAACCTGACTTCATGTTGACGATGATGTTTATTGGGATTTTATTGTTTCCAAAAGCGTCACATGTATTTTTACTCGCACTGACAACTGGCGTTATATCTGGATTATTTTCGACTTTTCCAGCTGGTTTTTTACCAAACGTGATTGATAAGTTTATTACAGCATTTGTCTTTTTTGCAGTCGTTGTGGCACTTAAACATTTCACACATAAACTTTCAGTTTCGGTCGCACTTGCAGGATTTGGTACACTTCTGTCAGGCATCATTTTCCTATCCGTTGCCATTTTTGTACTCGGAGTAAATGTTCCTTTTGGCGGTCTTGTAGTTGGGGTTGTTTTACCAACTGTAGCGTTGAATGCCATCGCATTCTTCTTTATTTTCCCGATTGTAACGCAATTGTTGAAGCGTTCAAAATTCGATACCGCTTTTTCAAACTAAATAATCTATGGTCTGCCAATCATGGCAGGCCTTTTTTTATCCTCTAGCAACCAACGGAAATCGGGCTTTCTAGGCACTTTTCGCATTTCTTGTTGTTTTGGCTTGTCCGACATGTTTTAATTAATTGAAATGAAGGAATAGTATACATATATATGAAGGGAGTGCCTCTATAATGAAAGCTTCTACATTTTTTGTTGGTCTGGTTTCAGGTCTTGTGGCAGGATCAGCAGTGGTCTTATTCTCTACTCCTCAATCCGGTAGCGAATTACGTTCGAATGTCAAAATGGCATCATCTGATTGGAAAGAGAAATTATCTGACGTTAAGTTTCAAATAAGCGATTTAAAACAATCGATAGCTGGTTTAACTAATACGGCAAAGACTGATGTACCGCAAACGATTAATGAGTTGAAACAATCTGTACAACAATGGCAGTCAGAAACTGCACCTATTCAGGAAAGTCTTCAAAATGAAATTGCTTCAATTCAGTTGGCAATGGAGGAACTTGAAAAATCAATCACAAAGCATCAAAAAGATGCTTCACCAGCCAATTCATAATTAAGCATAATGCCCCGCAAAAAATTTGCAGGGCATTTTTTATTTGAATCAATTTCTCGTCAACAAAAAAACTACTTAAATCTTAATATTTCCAACATTCTAACTATGCAGGCCTTTACTTTATTGCTATAATGATAGAAATTGATTTTTATGGAAGCAGGTGACGATATGTCTGAACAATTGTATACCATGAAAGAAGCTATGCTCTACAGCCAGCGAATTGCCCAGTTGTCGAAAGCGCTTTGGAAAGCGGTCGAAAAGGATTGGCAACAATGGATAAAACCTTATGACTTGAATATTAATGAGCATCATATTTTATGGATTTCATATCATTTAAAAGGGGCTTCCATTTCAGATGTTGCAAAGTTTGGTGTAATGCATGTGTCTACTGCATTCAACTTTTCAAAAAAATTGGAAGAACGTGGGCTTTTGTCTTTTTCAAAACGAGAAGATGACAAGCGGAATACGTATATCGAGCTTACTGAACAAGGTGAAGAATTATTAATTAAAATGATTGAGCATTATCACGATTCTCAGCACGCTGTTATTGAAGGTTCAATGCCTCTTAAAGATTTATACGGGCGTTTCCCCGAATTCATGGAAGTCATGGCAGTAATCCGAAATATTTATGGAGATGACTTTATGGAAATCTTCGAACATTCATTTAAAAACATTGATCAATCCTTTGATGAAAAGATTGGTAACATTAAACCGGCCGTTACAAACAAGAGTTAATATAGCAACGTTTGAAAACGCTATCTAATTTGTAATAAATATTGGCTTGCTTTTTCTATCAAAACATCGTAATGTATGTATCTGCAAGTACATTATTTTACAATAGGAGATGCATACAGTGCACTGCTGGAAAACCATCAATGTAAAAAAACAATACGGATTTGATCGTATTTTCATGTTATCGTCATTACTCGTCGTTGCCGTATTTTCACTTTTTTATGTGTTGCTCGAAATTTTACACGACAATCGCCTTTCGGATGATCGATTCGCTGTTTTTTTACTGAGTTTCTTGTTATTGTATCCGGTTCATAAGAGTCTTCACTTTTTACCATTGATTCGATATCGGAATCGCATACACTTCTCAGTAAAAAAACAATTCAGCTTTATGCCTATATTATCGATTCGCATAAAAGAGCCTGTACCTAAAGCACTTTTCTTGTTTGCTTTACTTGCTCCGTTTTTTATTATTAACAGCATGCTGATTACTGGTGCATTCATGATGCCCGAATTTGGTCATTATTTTACGATGCTACTAGCTTATCATTGTGGTCTCTGTCTGATTGATTTGTTATATATTAAAAATCTTGCCCGTTCACCCAAAAAAGCTTTAATTGAAGAAACGGAAACGGGATATGAAATTCTTGTTCCTCCAGCTACCTTTTAAACGGATTGCTGTTCTTTTTTTCTTGATTTTGATATGCTTGTGAAGATTGGCAGAGGGGAGGAATAAACTTGATTATCGCAGTTGTAGTACTATTCTCGATTGTGTATTTATTCCAGATTAATCGCATGACTTATGCATTATGTGCGCAACGAGAAATTCCTGAAGAGAAACAAAATAAGATTTTCCGAACCATTAATGTATTGGTGACGATTTTACTTGTTTCCTTTTATGTAGAAATATTATTGACCGCATAAAAAAGTCCATTCGCCTGACTCCAGGCAAATGGACTTTTTCTTTTTGAAAAGCAAAGAATACTTTTTAAAGAAACCCACAAATTAAGAGAGCCTCTCTGTTCAGCTTCAGCGTAAGTTCGGACAGTCGTTTCACTACTTCATCCGAAAATATTCTTTTCCGATAGTTTATGCAACGCCAATGTCGGTCTATCTCAGCCGTTACTGATTTTTAAATTAGCACAAAAATGCTGCACCTACGATGATCAAAAGAATAAATAATACAACGATTAAAGCAAAGCTGGATTGATGCTGGAACCCACCACTCACTTCGCACACCCCCTTCCTCTTTGTTATCGTATGCTCTTGTGTTCAACAAGCGTAGGCATATGAGGGAACCATTTTTGTTTTTCCGTCGTCTATGGTATAGTAACAACGGCAATAAGAAGATAGTTAGGAGAGATTTCCCATGAAAAAAACCGTATTAACATTGACATTAGCAGCATCTGTATTAGCTTTATCAGCTTGTAATGGCGACTCAGCGTCAGACGACAAACCAATCGTCACGTCTAAAGCTGGAGATATTACGAAAAACGAACTTTATGAAGAAATGAAAGAATCCGTTGGTAAACAAGCACTTCAAGTTTTAATCATTGAAAAAGTATTAGCTTCAGAATATGAAGTTTCAGACAAAGAAGTAAAAGCTCAATTTGACAAAGAGAAAAAAGAAATGGGCGAAAGCTTTGATCAATATCTTGCACAACAAGGTCAAACAGAAGAGAGCTATAAAAAATACATTCGTTTGAACTTATTGCAAGAAAAAGCTTTAACTGAAGACGTTAAAGTTACCGACAAAGAAGTAAAAGCTCAATACGAAAACATGAAAACAGAATTAAATGCACGTCATGTATTAGTAGCAGACGAAGCAACTGCGAAGGAAGTTAAAGCGAAGCTTGATGGTGGCGCTGATTTCGCTACTGTAGCAAAAGAATATTCAACTGAGCAAGCAGCACAGCAATCAGGAGGCGAACTTGGCTGGTTTACTCCAGATAAAATGGTAAAAGAATTCTCTGATGCAGCATTGGCATTGGAAGTTAATAAAATCAGTGAGCCAGTAAAAACTAAATTTGGCTATCATATTATCCAAGTAACGGACAAGCGTGAAGCTAAGGTTGGTTCATTTGAAGATGAAAAAGCAGAAATAACTAAAACCTTAAAATTGCAAAAAGCTGATCAAAGCACTTTGCTACCTAAAGTATCGAAGTTAATGAAAGAAGCAGATATCAAGATTAACGATGAAGACTTAAAAGGTGCAATCGATCAAATGTTAAATCCAGAGCCAGCAGAACCTGAAGCTGCTGAATAATAATGTGTACAGGAAAGGCGCTTCCCATTTGAGGAAGCGCCTTTTTGTTATGTGCTATGTTAACTTTCACGGTTGTTCTTTAAAAAAGAAGGAATCTGTGCCCTTTCCGCGAACGAACTAGCAAGCCTCCTCGGGCCAACAGGATGTTGGTCACAAAGGCGTTAGCCTTCGTTCCATTGTCCACACTGTGGGGTCTTGCTAGCCAAGATTATGGTCAAAGGTAGTTTGACATAATCTTGGCGACGAGTAACCGCAGGAGTAGCACTTTCGAAGAATGAGACCCACAAGTATGTGGTTTTCATACTGATTGGCTCATGCGGAACATGCGGCTAGCGCAAATGTACGATAAACGACCGTTTCTATTAACTGAGCCTTGTTATTTATCATTGTTAATCTTTGCATAACTAACTACCTAATACACGTTTTCTTATTCAAACGTTGGTTTATAAAATGAACGATTGTCGAGTGGGAATAGACGCTCGGAAAACTCTCCAGGGTTCGTTTTCTTTAATGCTCGATCCAGCATATTCATCTTCGCATCGATATTATCAATATAGTGAAGAATTTCTGCCTCACGCAGCATTGGTTTTTTAGGACTGCCCCACTCTTCTTTCCCGTGATGCGACAAAACCATGTGCTGGAGAAGCATGACTTCTTCCCCTTCAATTTGTAACTCCTCTGCCGCTTTTGAAATCTCATTGACCATGATTGTAATATGGCCTAACAAATTCCCTTCGATGGTATAAGAAGTTGCGATTGGCCCTGATAACTCGGTAACTTTTCCTACATCATGCAAAATAATGCCTGCATAGAGTAAATCTTTATTCAATGAAGGATACAAATCACATAATGATTTACCAAGCTTTAACATCGATACGACGTGGTCAATTAAACCAGAGACATAATCGTGATGATTTTTCGTTGCAGCAGGATAAGTCATGATGGCCGCTTGATGTTTTTTCAACAAGTGACGCGTTATTCGCTGAATCTGTGGATTCTTCATTTCAAAGAAGAATTGCATTAACTCCTCAAACAATACTTCTTTCGCTTTCTCAGCAGATGGCACAAGGTCACTTAATGAAATTCCTTCATCATCTTTTACAACTCGAATGCTTTTGATTCGCAATTGGTTTTTCCCACGGTAATGTTGTATCTCTCCACCTACACGAACAATTGCTTCCGCATGATACAACGCTTCATGCTCTTCATTTGTATCCCAGAGCTTCGCTTCGATATCTCCACTTTTGTCCTGAAGAATAAGGGTCATAAAAGGGTTTCCGGTCGTTGTGAATGCCTTTATAGATTGCTTGATTAATAGATTATGATCGACAGTTTCGCCCACTGCTAAGTTTGAAATACCTTTACCTTTCATACCGGCGATACACTCCTTTCCTTTTGCAACAATGCAACATCTATGATGTGTGCATCAGTCCATATTGCCGTCATCTCTTCATGACAAGTGAAATACAAGAATTGATGATGGTTTTCTAAATCTGACATTAATTGTACCATTTGTTTCACACGGAAACGATCGAAATGGACAAATGGATCATCCATTACGAATGGGAAAGGCACGGATCCAACCAATGATTCCGCCAAAGCGAATCGCATGGCAATATACGCTTGTTCTTTCGTAGCTTGACTCAATTCCGCAATTCGATAACGCATGCCTTGTGAATGGACCGCTTCGAAAATTCCCTCATCATTAACTTCAAGTGACTCATAACGTCCATTTGTTAAGTGCCTAAAGAACTGCTGTGCTTTTTCAAGAACAAATGGGAGTCTATTTTCTTTTAAATTGTGCATCGTTTGCCTGATGGCTTCCGATACAACTTTGTTGACGGACCATTTATGTGCAAGTTCTGCGAGTTCAGTTTTCTTTTGTTCAAATTGTTGTAGCATATACCCATAATTTTCATCACTAAGCATTGAGCTAGTTTGCTGTCTCAGTAATGCTTTTACCTCCAATAAGTCTTGGCGGGATTTGGTAAGATTATTTGCTTGTTCCTTTAATTGAGTCAACTGGGCTTCTTGTTCCTCATGATTTACAGAAGACATTGCGATTTCACCAATTGATTTGAGTTGAGCTTGAATCGACTGGTATTCCTGTTGAAGGGTTTGTTTCAGACGGTATGCTACGTCGGCTTCATAAAATCCACGTTCAGAATCGACTTGCGCTTCACTCCACAACTTTTGTACGTCTTCAGACAGGGCATCAAACAACTTCTCTTTTTCTGATAGCTGAGCTTCCCATTCTTTCATTTTTACTTGATACATTTCATGCTCTTTTCGATTTGTTTTTGCAGCGTTGCAGATCTCACGCAACCGATGATAAGCATGCTCTTTTGAAAGTGCCTCTCCCGTTGCTTCGGACATTTTTTTAAGTCGTTTTTGAATTTTTTCTTCAAGAGATTGAACATCCGTCAATTTTTGTGAAATTGATTGTTGCTGTTCCTGAATATGACGAATGCGTTTAAACAGTTCTGGGAACAATTTCGGATGCAATAGCTCTGTAAATCCATGAAGCTGAAGAAAATCCGATAATGTTTCTTTCGCTTCCTCACATTTTGCCTCTTGAATACCGATACTTTGCTCTACCTTCACCGTCAACCGATGTTGATCTTGAAGTTTTTCTTTGAGCTGATCCATTCGTTCATTATACAATCTCACCCGATCGGCCAAATGCTCCGTACTGGACAATTCCTGTTCTAGTGCTGCAATCTGCGATGAATAATCATCGGGTTTCCTGTCAGCTGTACCTTGGTTCATCTTTTTCAATAACACAAAAATAAGTCCTGCTAACACAATTCCACCAATTGCAATCGTCCAGTTTCCTGAAAGAATAGCCCCTAGAATGGAGGCTATACAAATCATGATGGTGATAATTTTGGGAATGTTTGTCGTCACTGCTGCCGGCTGTGTCTCCAGTTGCTGGCGGGCTTTCAACTCAGCCACTTGTCTTATCAGTTTTTGCACATTTCCACTTTGTTGTTGCTCCATTTCAGTAGGTGCAGACGCACGAAGCTGTTGCATTCTACTTTCAATTTCTTCTCTTTCGATTTTTGTTCGTTCCCAGCTTTGTCGTTCAAATCGAATAGCCTCTTCGGCTTGTTGCAATCGATGCATTACTTGTTGAAAGTGCTCTTCTTTTTGAAGAGATACATCCATAGCTATCACTTGAGAAAAATGGGACTTGTCTTTGACCCCTAGCATTCGCGCTTGCTGTTGTATGTCGGATTTCGCTTGTTCAAGGTCGCTCGTCAACTGTTGCTTTCTAAGCAGCCAATGATGCCATTCGGACTCCTTAGCCAATAACTCTTCTATTTCCCGCGTTTGTTCAAACGACCATAATTCATTCACTTGCTCTAGTTGTTGATGAATAGCAGATTGTAGCTGTTCCACCTGAATTTTGGCTTCGTGCATGCGATCTTTAGTTTTCTCGTACCGTCGAATTCCTTCTATAGGAAAATTTCCTTGTTGGTTGATAGCGAGTTCTGATTGAAGTTGTTTCTGTTTTTCCAGTAATGGTTTAGCTTGAAGGAGTTTAGCAAATTGCTCATTTTGTTGTTTGACCTGCAGCTCAACATGATTCAAGTTTTCAATTTCTCCATCAATTTCAGCAATCCGTAAAATGGCTGGTTCGTATTGATCGATTTCCGCTCGTGCTTCTTTGAGCTTCTGGTCCAACATGCGGATTTCTTCTATTTTCATATTCATTTCCGGATTTCTGCCAGATTTTTTGAATAAGCCACTCATTTCTTTTGTCGCCCGTTGCTCCAGCTTCGTCAGCGTGTCTACACCCGTTGTTCCTGAGGAAAGAAGAGTCCGACTTAGCTCTACTTCGGTCATCTTATCAAAGTTTTGCAATTGATGAATAGAAAAAGAAAAAATCGATTCAAAGGAGTTTCGATCATATCGATAAAGTACTTTTTTTAACGTTTCTTCATCGCCTCGCGTACCATCTTCGAAAAAGACTGTTACATCTCCGGCAGATTTACCTTTGACTCGTTCTATCACCACGTGACCGAACTCAGAATGATCGATATGAACTTGTCCACCGTGTCGACCGCCACCTTTTGGTTCATATCTCATATTGGATTGATTGCGGAGTGGGAACCCGAACATCATCGCCAAAATGAATTGTTGAATGGTCGTTTTTCCCGCTTCATTGTTTCCGAAGAATACATTGATTCCATCTTTCAGATTGATCGTTACATTTTCATGTTGTCCGAATCCATAAATCACCAGTTTCTGAATACGCATGGAAGGTCTTCACTCCTTTCCTACAAGTTCTTTTTGGATGAAAGTTCGAGCCTCTGAGTGAATCGTCTCATAGTCATTGTCATTCAGTCTTTCAATATATCGACTCAACCTTGGATGTTGATAGACATCACTAATAATTTCTTTCCATTGTTGTGTATCCCACGTATCCATGACGGAAATCACCTGTTCAGTCATTCCGCTTGATTCCATTTCAAATGCATCTATAGCATCAAATGTAATAGCATGTACCCAAATATGAGGCTCTTTCATCTCTTGTGTCTCCCGTACCATTGACAGCCACTCTTCAAGTGGAGTACCTTCTAGCATTGTTAACGTATTGGTATCAACGTCCGTTAGATTAATCTCAAGAACGCCAGCACCATGAACATTGCGGAAATTTTCAATTGCCGAATCGATTGTTTCAAACCATTCATTAGCATGAACAATTCCCTTACACGAACAATTTATTTGGTCGTAAATAATTGACGAAGTCGGTATGAAATTAAATTGCGCGTTGCCTTTTTCAAGAAAGACATCATAAAATCCTTTTGTACCTTTTTCGTTCCGGTGACGGCTCTGGATGTTTCCTGGATATACAATGGGTGGATCCGAATGGAGAACTTGTCGCTTGTGTATATGACCAAGCGCCCAGTAGTCATAATTTTTATTGATAAGTTCTTCTTTAGTAAATGGTGCATAAACGGCGTGTGTCGTATCCCCTGCCAAACTGCCATGGAGCATGCCAATGTGAAATGCATCCGTCTCGAATGCTTCTTCGTACATTGTCGTCATCGATTCTTTCACATGGCGTTCCGGATAACTGAAACCACTTATGTATACATCATGATGTCGAATTTGAATATTCACTTTTTCTACTTGATCCCGAAATACATGGACATTTTCCGGAAGTCGAAAGCGTGTCCATTTGCCTCCAAGATGATCATGATTTCCATAGCAAAGAAATACAGGAATTTGATGACGGTTGAGCACTTCCATCCCTTCCTGAAACTTATGTTGTGCACGTAAACTACGATCTTCTCCATCATATATGTCCCCGACAATTAAAATGAAATCCGGCTTTTCTTGAACGGCCGTTTCAATCAGTGTTTGAAAAGCTTTAAACGTACTGTCTCGGAGAGTCTTTAACTGATGTTCTGGCATCGATGTGACACCTTTAAATGGACTATCAAGGTGTAAGTCAGCCACGTGGAAAAAGCGAATGGTTGTCATAATGCCCCTCCTCCAAAAAACGAATATTTGTTCTCATTTTATCATTCTCACGTAAAAAATGCTACTTGCCAGAAAGGCAGATTCCAGTTCTGGTGAACAAAGAAATATCTTTTACAAAAGAAAAAAGCGGGACATTTTATGCCCCACTTTTACTAGTGATTCTATTTATTTTCTTCCTAAATCCAATGCCTTCTTAATATCTTTCAACGATTGTGAGGCACCGTACATCAATACCCCCCCACGATATACCCGTGAGCCGAACCAGCCCAAAATGAAAATAGTGACTAATAATATTCCAATACCCAATAGAGGTTCCCAAATAGGCAAATCAAGCATCCCAACACGAAGGAACATAACCAGCGGTGTAAAGAATGGGAAGTATGATGCAAACTGAACATATGATGCCTCCGGATTTCCAAGACCCGAAAAAGCAATGAATGACGCAATAATTATTAAAAAAGTCATAGGCAACAATAGTTGTTGCACGTCTTCAGTTCGACTCACGAGTGAGCCAAGCAACGCTGCAAGAGTTGCGTACAGGAAATAGCCGAGAAGGAAGAATATAACAGCGAAAATCATCGTACTAATGCTGACATTTGAAAAACCAAAAAAGGAAAATACACCGGACGTCAAATCAGACGAACTTGTTTTCAATGCGGTAAAACCAGCCGCTCCGAATATCGCAATCTGCAACAAGCCTAACGTGCCCACACCTGCAATTTTCGCAAACATGTGTTTAACGGGAGAAACACTCGAAATAATGATTTCCATAACCCTTGAAGATTTTTCAGTTGCAACTTCCATTGCAATCATATTTGAATAGTAGAACACGGCAAAATAAATGACAAAAATCAATACATAAACCAATCCGCGTGCCTGACTCAATTCTTCTTCTGATTTAGATGAGGCACTTACCGCATCCTGTTCGAATTGAATTGGTGAAAATAATTGTCCGACTTCTTCTGGTGACAGTTCCAAAGAAGTTGCTTTAATATTTGTCTGCACGGTTTGAAGTGCTTCACGAACCTGCATCGGTTGCTCAAAATCAGTAGCATTTTTAGATATATAAGTCGCTTGGATAGTATCTGTATCATCTAACTTCAACACTAAGAAACTAGCAATCTTTTCATCTGTAATTTGCTGCTCCAGGTCCTCCACAGATTTGCTGGTAGCTTTTAATGTGATATCACTCTCCGAAGCCTTTAATTGTTGCTGAAGTTGATTGAGCAATTTTCCATCTTCTTCAACAACGTAAATTGTATCTTTCTCCGCTCCCCCATCAAATACACCTGCATCCTGAATTTTGGTAATTATGGTCGCAATGTTGGCCATCAGGAAAATCCCGGCAATCACAATGAGTGTCGTAATCACAAAAGATTTCGTTTTAGCTTTCGTCCAAAATGATTGTTTAAATATTGTCCAGAAATTACGCATGTTCTTTTCCCACCTTTTCAATAAAGATGTCCTGAAGGGATGGCTCTTCAATTGCAAAATATCGAATATCACCTTTCGTTAAGGCCATTCGCAATAATTCATGTGCAGTTTGTTCTTCCGAAATTTGAAATAGTCCACCTTCGATGGAAGGCTTGAATGAATTCACACCTTCCATGTCACTTAAAAAGGAAAGATCGAAATCCGCTTTCAATCGAACGTTTTGACGTCCAAATCCTCTTTTCACTTCACGTAGAGACCCTCTGACAATTGCTTCCCCGTGATGCATGATGCAAAGCTGTTCACACAGTTCTTCTACATGGTCCATACGATGACTAGAAAAGACAATTGTTGCGCCTTCTTTTTGGATGTCCAATATCGCTTTTTTCAAAATTTCTACATTGACCGGATCCAGCCCACTGAATGGCTCATCTAAAATGATTAACGAAGGCTTGTGGATTACAGAGGCAATCACTTGTATTTTTTGTTGATTTCCTTTCGAGAGTTCTTCCACTTTTTTATTTGCATAGTGTGGCACTTCAAATCGCTCAAGCCATTGATGTGCTGCAATTTTTGCATCGTTCTTTTTCATGCCGCGGAGCTGACCTAAATAAACCAGCTGATCTTCCACTTTCATTTTTGGATAGAGTCCACGTTCTTCAGGCAAATACCCGATATGTGTACTGTTTTCATAACTGATTGGTTGGCCATTCCAAGTAATGGCCCCTTCTGTTGGATCCAATAATCCAAGAATCATGCGGAAAGTAGTCGTTTTGCCAGCGCCATTCGCACCTAGAAAACCAAACATGCTCCCTTGTTTAACAGACATGGATAAATCTTTGACTGCAGTGAAATCCCCAAATTTCTTCGTTACATGTTCTATCTGTAATGTCATGTGAACACCCCTTAGAATTTTTTCTCGACAACTATACTACTAATCAAATACGCAATCATATGCGCAACATATACAAACGTTAAGATAAAAAATGAAAAACCTGCTCCTTCCACAATTATTGAGGCCATCCAGGCACCTACGATACAGAAAGTTGATATGCTCCAGGCAATCGACCGTGCACGGGTATGCATTTGATGGTAACGTTCATCAAATCTTCGTTTCTTTTTGCCGATTTTATGATTGAAATAAAGTGCGATGGTAACTGTCAAAAAACCGAAAAAGAATCCAGACAATGCAGCTAAATTATCAACATTTTCAAACACCTTTTTCCTCCTCCTCATAAACGAATAAGTCTTCAATCGTGCAACTAAATAATCGTGCCAATTTAAATGCCAAATTGATGGACGGATTGTATCTTCCTTTTTCTAACGAAATTATGGTTTGTCTTGATACATCTAACTTTTCGGAAAGATCATCTTGCGTCATATTTAATTCCATACGCTTCTCTTTCACGAAATTCTTCAACCATCATCCCTCCTTTACGTAAAGTTAACTTTACGTAAAGCTTACTTTACTTATCCAAAATATGTGTAATTCACAAACTATTTTTTCTTTTTAAAAACTTGTATAATGAACTTATATTCATTTCAAAGGGGTTTGATATTTTTGAAATCTTATAAATTCACAGCGTTTGAAAAAACAGGGAAATTAATCGTCGAAGAGACTTGGGAGTTTGCCTCTGATGAGGAAGCAAAAGCAAAAGGACAAGATTTAATCGATGAAAAAGACTTTACCGACCGGACGCATCGCTTGGTCAATAATTCCGGGAAATTAATTTTATTTCACGTATAAAAAAATCTGCTTGAAGCGAATCTCGCTACAAGCAGATTTTTTTATATACCTTTAAAAATTGGTTTTCGTTTTTCCACAAAGGCTTGTATGCCCTCCAAATGATCCTTCGTCCGACGCATTGCTGATTGAGATGTACTTTCAAGTGCCAGAACACGCTCCAATTCATGTACATGTTGCGTATGTAATATTTGTTTAGATGCAATCATTGCTTTCAAAGGGGCAGACAAGAATTTTGCTGCCGAAAGTTCCGCATGATCATAAGCCTTTCCTTCAGCCGTCACTTCATCAATTATGCCAAGGGACAAGGCTTCGTGTCCATTCAACACTTTACCTGACCAAATCAGTTGCTTAGCTTTTGGAATACCCACTCTTTCTTTTAAGAAGAAATGTCCTGCTCCGTCTGGAATCAAGCCAATGCCAATAAAGTTCATAGCAAGTTTACTGTTTTCCTCTGCAATGACAACATCACACCCAAGCACTAAACTAAGCCCCAGTCCCGCTGCTGCTCCATGAACAGAAGCAATCGTAACCATAGGAAGAGTATAAAGTGCCTTCGCTAGACGGGATATATCGCCCATGACTGAGTCAATATCCATTGGACTTTCCGGATCCAACATTGCTTTAATATCACCACCTGCCGAAAAAGCACGTCCTTCTCCTTTGATTAATAACACCTGCACATCTTTCTCTTCGTGCAACCATTCCAGTGCTTCGGCAATTTCTCTCATCATTAAAGCGTTCATTGCATTCATGCTTTGAGGACGGTTCAAAGTCAACGTCGCCAAGCGTCCATTTTTTTCTACACTTACTGTTTCATATGTCAAATTAGACACCTCTCTCCGAGTGAATAGTCATTCATAATATTATTATTCGAGAAACTAAGGATAAATCCTTTAATTATTACTAAAAATCTTTATTGTCTGTTGAAATCATAAGACATATGGGTCAAAATTCCATTTGCTGCTATACTTAATTGGCAAGCGAATAATCCAATGGTTTAATTTCAATACTAAAGTCGAGATGATTTTGTCATTCCATCAATCAGGAGGCAACATGAAAAATGTAATCTACCTTTTCGGTCCTACAATCATGATTTTTTTAGGTATCAATATATTTGAATCGATTCCCATCACATTCGGTTTATTTTATAGCTGGCTTTTTTTAATTCCTTTTGTTTCTTATTTTAGGAACCCAGCACTTAAATCTTCATTTTATCAATCCATCAAAACTGAAAAAACATTGAAATCCATTATGACCGGTCTTATTAGCGGAGTTTTGTGCGCCATTGCAATCTTCGGCTCATTGTCATTAGCAATGGGTCACTTATTTGAAATTGATCATGTTTCGGATATACTCGTCCAGTGGGAATTTAGTGGTCCGATTATGTGGCTCTATATTTTCATATTGATTTGCATCAATCCATTTTTGGAAGAATGGTATTGGCGTGAATTTATGTACAAGCGATATCTTGATAAATTAGGAACCATGCGAAGTGTCATCATTACTTCATTTTTTTATGCCCTCTATCATTTGTTGGTTCTGATTCCGCTCGTTGATATGCCTTTGAGTGTTATCGCAACCATACCAGTCCTACTTGCAGGTTTGCTTTGGGGCTATTTTAGAAAGATTTTTTCATCCATCACCGCTTCAGTGATTAGCCACACACTCGCAGATATCGGTATTATCCTTTTTTATATTGTTTATTTAATGCAATAAGCATTGCGATTTTATATTTACAATATCGTTAACAGAGTCTTCAATAAATATAGCCCAGTTCCTAGATAGGAACTGGGCTATATTTATATAAGGCGGTTCATTAAATTATTGACTATATCGTTGGAATGAAAATCATTTTATCTCTGGAACAGTTTTTTTGCGCGAGTTAAATCAATTGATTGATCTTCAATAATTTCCATGAAATATTCTAATTGCCATTTTTGAGTTTTTAGCGCTTGTCTACTTGTTGTATTATCCCAGGGTGGATAAACTCTAATGGCTCGTTTACCTTCATTGTTACAGTCTGATATTATTCCTTTTTCCAGTAATACAGATTTCGGAAAAATAAACTGCCCGAAATAATTGTCTTTTCGAGTGCTTACAATAAATAAATCTATATTATCCGAGTTGTGGAATGGTTGAATAGGTCCCTTACCTTCCCTCTTCCATAAAGTAACAAACTGTCCTATCTTGGTTGGAGTTATCTTAGCTACTCGATATTTAATAGATAACCCGCTAATCTCAAAAGTATAAGCGCCATAATCGGCACTTTCAGATTCAGCTCTTGGGAGAGTGCAGTCAAATCCACACTTATTATATAGTAGCTCCTTTGCAATAAGGAGATCATTGTGAATTGCCTTCGATGATGTCCAAATATTATAAGATTCATTATTCACTATTATCAGTATCCTCCATCTAAACATTACTACCTATACGACTTCTGTAAACCAGGGTTTCATGAGTTACCTACTATCGGAACATATATTTCTAATTATAGAACAAACGTTTGTACTTATCAAACAAAACTGACAATGGATGTTTTTTCGTTTACAAGTTTTTATGAAGATGAAAAATACGTAGTCAATTCTAATGCAAATTTTGATTATTGATCGTAATAAACCTATGATATATAAAGAAAAATGACGCTCCAAACTGTTGCAAGTTTGCACCAAATTAACACCAACAGAGAAATTGACCACAAAAAAGCACCCTCACCATTTCTGGTAAGAGTGCATATAAAACCTTGCTATTAAAGACTTTTTAAGAAAGCCGCCTTTGCCGTAAATAAAATAAGAAAGTTTTAGACCACCACTCCTCAAAGTGGGTGTTCGCGGAAACCATCCTGCCTGTCCTCATTGACCTAAGTGAATGTGGCATGTCATTCCTGTTTCTATAAAAACTCCCTACAACAGCTTAAAGGTTAAAACTTAATATTGTTACGAACAATGCAGCTTGTATTGATATCTTAACACAATTGTCTTTGACCTTTCAATGGGAATTTTGACCTCGGTTAGCATCTTTTTATTTTTGTTAACTATTTTGATAGCACCCTATTTATTTACATTTTTTCCTGTATAATTAAAAATAATAAACCGAACACAAATACTTTAAGTAAATCATTTTGCTTTCTAATGAAAATCATTGTAGGAAGGAACTAGGAAATGGATAAAATTTTGAAATATTCAAAGACATTTGTTGGCGATGTATTCAGTGGAATGAGTTCTTTGCTTTATGGGTTCATTTTTTTCGGAGTTATTATTTTCATCATTACAGGAATCCTTTTTGGCATCATGTTAATAAGAAATTAACGATTTAGAAATGATTATCCTATACAATTCAGAAACTGCTCTGTATCAGCTTTCTACTGATAAATGAACATGGAATAAACTAATCATTTAGACTATGTTTTTTTACACTTAATCAAATCAGTTGCTAATCCGAGAGAATGGTGCTATGATAAAGAAGAATTATTTTTGTCGGTGTAAAAGATTTGTATACGTTTCAGACTTATCGTCTTAATGATCACTTTGGGCAGGGATAGTATTACATTGTGTGAATTTCACACTAGGAGGCAACAACAATGGAACAAGGTACAGTAAAATGGTTTAATGCAGAAAAAGGTTTTGGTTTTATCGAGCGTGAAAATGGGGACGATGTATTCGTACATTTCTCAGCAATCCAAAGTGAAGGTTTCAAATCTTTAGACGAAGGTCAAAAAGTTACTTTCGACGTTGAGCAAGGCGCTCGTGGAGCTCAAGCTTCAAACGTTCAAAAAGCATAATTTAACCTTTCAACAGACTCTACAATGTAGAGTCTGTTTTTTATTTGACCAAAATAAAAAGCAAATAAGAATAGCGCAAAGTGCCACTCTAGTCTGATTCCGGCGCTGGAAGCATCGAATCGAAGCCCCGCTTTCTCATGAGGGACTGAAGCTTAGATACAGGCTGGCACTTGGAGCTGAACATAGCAAAACTTTAACACTAGAAAAACCTTGAATAATTTATTCTTTCATAAATGTCAAAAAAACCTCTGCTCATGTTGTGAGCAGAGGTCTTCATTCAAGTAAAGTAACACAATTTAAAGGATTCTTAGATTATAGCATATCTTCTAACTCATGCAATGCTTTTTGGGACCTTTCAGTTTTCCTCTAGTTCATTTATTACCCTCTTTCAGTTAAATTACTTCTCCATAAAAAAAAACCGGCAATCGCCGGTTTAAATTCCTTCATATAATGACTGTACAGGCTTCATTAATACACGGTTAACTTCTTCCATTAACCCACTAAGCGCCATTTCAGCTTGAAGCATCTGTTCAATTTTAGGATTCGATTGAGCAAGTTGTGCCGTTTTCTGAGCGTACTCAAGTTCTTCACCCGAGATTTCTTCACCTTGCATTTGTTTTTGTTGCAGTGTCATTTGCAAATCACGGAAGCTCTTAAACAACGCTAATGCTTGTTCATCCGCCTTTACTGCTGCTACTGCTTTTTGTACAGAAGCATACTCTGACGTTTTTCTGAATGTGGTTTCTAATCGATTGATATCATCATAAATATTAACTGACATGTGATCACTCCTACATAGTATTGATTAAGTACATGATACCACCTTGGATTAAACCAATAAGTCCACCAAGTAATGCCCCAAGTACCGTAATCATTTTAAATTCTTTTTTAGAGATACCCAATACTAGATCTTCAAGACGTTCAACAGGGAAAGAATCAACTTGCTCTTCTACCATCTCTTCAAGCTTTAATCGTTGAATCGTTTCTTCCAGTTTTATTTCGCCTTGGGTAAAAATAAATTCAGTCATTTTGGGCGTCAAGTTATTGGCTGTCCAATCAGCACCCTCTGGCCAGTACGATTGTAACGTAGCATCCAGACGTTTTTCAAGTGCCACCTCTTGTTTGACATACGATTTTACAACCGTTATTACCGGCTGTAAATCAAACCCACCAATCAATTCATACAAGGGACGATCTTTTAATTTGTCCAATTCTCCGTGAATAACATTGGTAAGAAGTTCAAATGTTCCAGGTGCGCGTAAGAATTTTTGAATTTCCGGTTGCACTCGATCCACGATAGAAGAAGATTCTCCCATAAACATTTGAATCATATTGCCAAAAGTACCCTTTGACGAAAGGAAATCGTCTATCAGTCGTTTAACCGTTTTCCGTCCTTCTTCAGAAGCAAAGTAGGTTTCCCCTTTTGCAATCATATACGAAACGATTTCAGGAATGCGTTCATCGGCTTGTTTCTGCCACTGTTCGGGTGCAAGCTCCTTCACTGTTTTTGATGCGAATTTGGATTCAAGTGATTCGAATTGTTCATCGATAACGGAATCCATTTTATTTTCTACAAGTGCAGGAACGTTTTCGATGCCAGCTTTTGAAAGCCATTGCTGTAAGGTCATATCTGATTCAAAAAGATGTTTGGTTAGTTGACCTTGAATCCATAACTCCGCTTTTCTTCGCATATCATCAGAGAAGAAACGTCGTTTAAATGTTTCTGGTGTCAATAAATGCTCTACAACCGTTCGGCCAAGTTGTTTCGCCAACTCATCTCTTCGCCTTGGAATTAGTCCAGGCGTAAATGGCACACGCCATTTGCCGATATATTTCGCTTCATGAGGCCGAAACAGCATTTTAATCGCAAGGTGATTCGTATACCCACCGATTAAGGCACCAATAAATGCCATGAAAAGTAATGTCCATATAAAGTCCAAGTTGGTTCACCTTTTTCTGTCAATCTGCCTTTCATTATAACAGACAAAGGCAGATTGATAAAAATGTGAACCTCTCATTTAAAGTGCATTGTACATCGTAGAAAATCTGATCGCGTGTTCCATTTCGTCATGCATGGCAATGAAAAAGGGATTGTAGGCTTCGGGTAAGGGAACGGTAAGCAGCATTTCTTTGTAAAAATCGGTCGCTTCCAGCTCTTTTTCAAGCGACTCTTTTGCTGCTTGCTTTAAGTTAGTTGGTGGTTTTGGTTTAGGGGGATTTTGTACAAATTCGCCGGTGAGCATATAATGGAGTTGTTGGAACATTTCATAATGACTTTTTTCGTCCTCCATCGCATGCCTGATAAACGATTGCCAGTATGGATCATCAGTCAGCTTCAACATGGATTTATAAAAATAAAAATCTCGATACTCGTCTAATATGGCTTGTTTTAATTGTTCATTAAACATTAGGCCACTCCTTTACGCCTTTTTTCTAGCGTATGCAGGTGTGTCTCTACCTATGAAAGGAGCCCAATCATGCTGCAACATTTTAGCTTCAAACCCATGTTTGAAAACAAACAACTACCTGGCTGGACATTTTCATTTTTCTATAAGCAAAGTCGTTATTCTGGTGAATACTTACCGGATGGATCCATTTCATGGACAAACGGTTCTATACCTCCAGATGAAGAAATTGTAAAAAAAATGATTCACGAGCTGATGCTCTTTCATGTTTACGAATGAAGGATTATTTCATACACAAAAATAGCTGGAAACGCCTGTATCTCGCGTCTCCAGCTATTTCTCATTTATCTACTTTTCACCAACATACTGACAGCTTCCTGAATGGCAGTTTCTGTAGAAGAGCCTCTTTCATTAGCTTCAATAATACAGTTTTCTAAATTTTTGGCGATAATCAATCCAAGTGTGCGATCTGAAGCAGAACGTACAGCAGAAAGTAGAGTTACAACATCACGGCAATCTTTACCCTACCATCATTCTGATGAAGCCTCGCACTTATCCTTCCAGACGTTTTAAACGATTCGTCATATCTTTATCATAATGCAAGTCCGTCCAACTCATCATAGCGGATTTAAGTGAAAAAAACCCTTACAACACCTGTTTTTTTCTTCCAAATATAACATAAAAGTAACTGGAAGAAAGAATGTATAAAACACCCGTGATTGAAAAGGCATAGGCGTAACCCCAATAGGAGCCATATGTCGTCACTAATAAAGCAGAAACAGGACCCATCACTGCCCACCCTATATTGAATACCATTTGATTAACGGAGTTTGCTAATCCTTTATATTTATCATGGACGACTTCCATTGCAATCGCGCTTTGAATCGGATTACCTGCATTCATTAACGCCTGCCTCATTAAAAAACCAGCAGATGCAAGCCATACGGAAGTTGTAAAAGCCGTTAAAAACAAAAACGGCAACGACCCTAACTGAAATAGCACCAGGGCATTTACTTTCCCAACTTTTTTGACCAGCATCGGACCAATCAGCATCGGACCAATCAGCATCGCAATAGCTGTCATTGCCGAACCAAGAGAAAGCACTAATCCGATAAATGCGGACGAAGCATCAAATCGATTGGCAAAATACAAATTCAAATAAGGAATGACTAGACCCGATCCAATTCCTATTAATAATTGAGCAAAGGCAAATAACACAATAATGCGTACATTTATTTTAAATCCGCTGTCTTGTTCGGGAAGATTTATTACTGCTTCTACTTTCGATACCTCCGAAACAGTTTCAGGTTTTAATTTCAATAAAGGTACAATCCCACATGTGAACAGTGCTGCTCCTGCAAGAAGAGACCAACGGATGGCGTCGACCGCAGTCATTCCAAATCCAAATTCGAGAACATCAGCCAATACCCCGCCTCCGAGACTCCCAATTACACTTGCCACTGTGACAACCGAAAAGTGAATACTGAACAAGTGCATACGCTCGGAAGCTTTTGAGTTTTCTGCGAGAAAAGGAACGCCTGACACCTGCACAATAGCCATAAAGAGTCCTGTAAAGAACGCTGCAATGACAATAGGTTCTTCAGTTACAACTATACTTCTATAAAATAATGTACTCGCCGTCAGTAATGTACCGACCGCTATGCTCCATTTCCTTCCGAAACGATCACTCAAAAATCCAGCAGGAATCAGGACAAGTGCTGTTGCTAAAGACATATATGAAATGACTTTCCCATTCACGACTTCGGATAATCCGAGTTCTTTTATATATAAATTGTACATGACCATAAACACGCCCATACCAATTTGAATCAGGACATTCGCAAGCATGAACATCCGTATGTTTTGATTAAAACCTGTAATTTTTTTCTTCCATTCAGACAACCAGGTATTCATGTTTATATATATCCCCTACCCCTTTATTTCGCCTCTCTAAATATAAGACTTTCAATTGGAAGATGCAATGCCTAGAAAAGCGTATAGCGTCACTCAAGCTCGACACCGGTGCTGGAAGGCTCGATTCGAAAGCCTGCTTTCACATGAGAGACTGAAGCTTAGGTGCGAGCTGGCGCTTGGATTTGGACACAGCAAATCATGAAGGAAAGAAATTACCTCGAAAAGTTCTAACTTTGTAATAAGCATAAAAAAGGGAGTGCCCCTTAACCCACTTGCGGGTTAAGAGCCACTCCAGATTGTAAGCGATACATTTGTTCATAGCGGCCACCGAGTGCAACTAATTCATCATGTGTTCCTTGTTCAACAATTGCCCCTCGATCCAATACTAAAATGCGATCTGCATTTTTAATAGTAGAAAGTCGATGCGCAATAATGAAAGTTGTACGTCCTTTTTTCAGCACTTCCATAGCATGCTGAATAATTTCTTCTGTTTCTGTATCAATATTGGAAGTTGCTTCATCCAAAATTAATATCGCAGGATCAAATGCTAATGCACGAGCGAATGAAATTAATTGACGCTGACCTGAAGAAAGAGTGCTTCCTTTTTCAATTACCGGCTCATCAATTCCATTTGGTAAATGCTTCAGAACACGTTCTCCTCCAACTGCATCCAGAGAAGCTATCACTTTTTCACGGGATATTCTTGCATCTCCAAGGCTGACGTTGGATTCAATGGTGCCTGTAAATAAGTAAGGATCTTGCAAGACAATTCCCATATGATCTCGCACAGTTTGTCGGGACAAGTCTTGAATGTTTGTTCCATCGATGGTTATGGCACCTTTGGATACATCATAGAAACGGAACAATAAGTTCATGATTGAGCTTTTACCGGATCCGGTATGACCAACTAACGCCACCGTCTCCCCTTGCTTAGCTTCAAATGAAATGTTTTTTAGTACATACTCTTCATCTTTATAAGCAAACCACACGTCTTCGAATCGAACATTGCCTCGATAACGGGCAATTTTTTCGTCGCTGACATCTTCACCAGAGCGATCCAGCAAACGGAAAACTCGTTCAGCAGCTACAAGTGCTTGCTCTAATTTAGCTAACTGATTCACAACACCCGTCACTGGGTTAAATAGTCGCGTAATGTAATCAACAAAAGCATATAACACACCAACTGAAATCGCAGTAGTTGCATTTAAAGATGCTCCGCCGAAATACCAAATGAATAATACAAATGTAATAGAGCGGATTGCACCAACCAGGTTATGTGAAGTTCCCGCATCCAAGTACAACAGTTTATTTTGATATTTGTAATGTTCGCGATTCATCACTTCGAACTCTTCTTGCATTTGTTCTTCACGACGGAATGCTTGAATAATCGTCATACCTTGAATGGATTCATTAATCATCGCGTTCATATCACTTACTTTTGCACGGACGATGTGGTTATATTTCGATGCATATTTTCGGTACAAGACCATCCATACAAACAAAATAGGTAAAACAAATAATGCGATAGAAGCCATCTTCCAATCCAAGAAGAACAACGCCACATAAATACCTGTAATGTACATAGCACTTGAAGCAAATTGAGAAAGAACTGTTACATATAATTCTCGTATTGCTTCCGTATCGTTTGTGATACGAGCAACTACTTTACCGGCAGGCAAGTTATCAAAGTAGCGGATCGGCAATGTTTGGATGTGTTGATACACATCATTTCGCATTTTTTGAATAACACGGTTCGCAGCTTTTTGTAGCAATAAATATTCACCGTAACGAAAAATTGCTGCCACGACCGTTAAGGCAAAGAACACACCCAGCAGCATCACAATCGGTTCAAAATCTATTGAACCTGCAGTCGTATCTGCAATATGTTCGTCAATGATTTTTTTGGCAATCAAGGGACCGGCCAAGTCGGCTGCAACTGCAACCGTCAGCATGGCAATTCCCATGATTAATAATTTTTTATAATGAAGGGCGTACAGCCATAATCTTTTTCCTGTACTCATGATGACACCTCCTCAATTTGCTGTCGGTCGAACTGTTCTTTATACCAGCCCTCATTCTCCAGCAAATCTTCATGTGTACCTTCTTCAATCATTACACCGTCGTCCAATACAATAATCCAATCTGCATGTTGGATGGCTGATAGACGATGCGTGGTAATAATCGTTGTTTTTCCTTGTCGTTCTGATTGGATATTTTCAATGATCCGTGCTTCTGTTTTCGCATCGACAGCAGATAATGAATCATCCAATAATAAGATTTCAGGATTTTTAATGAGTGCTCGGGCGATTGAAATACGTTGTTTTTGACCGCCAGATAACGCGACCCCTTTTTCACCAACAAGTGTTTCCAATCCTTGTGGTAGCAATTGCAGGTCTTTTTGGAAATGAGATAAACGAATTGCAGTTTCAATATCCTCTTCCGTCCCTTCCGGTTGACCGAACAGAATATTTTCTCTGACAGTCCGTGAGAATAACACATGATCTTGAGGAACATAGCCAATCCAATTCCGAACCTGGTCTTTTGTTTGATCTTCAATTGGAATGCCGGCTAATGAAATCGTTCCTTCTCCAGTTGGATATTCACGAAGTAACTGCTTAATCAACGTCGTTTTTCCGCTTCCCGTTTTCCCGACAATTCCAAGCGTTTGACCTTGCTCCAATTGCAAGTTGATGTCGCTTAAATTTACCGACGAAGACTGTGGATATTGGAATTTCACTTGGTTGAAACCGATGCGTCCAGGTTGATTGACTGTTACTGGATGAGACGCGTCTTTGACATCTTCTTCATAATCGAGCGTTTCTTGAACGCGATCAAGAGAAGCGTTCCCTCGCTGCATGACATTGATCAATTCCCCGATTGCAAACATTGGCCAAATAATCATCCCTAAATACACGTTGAATGATACTAAGTCCCCCAGTGTCATTTGCTGTTGTGAAACGAGATACGCACCGTACCCTATCCCGATCATGTAACTGACTCCGGTCAATACTTTCGTGATGGGATTGAACAATGCATCGATTTTTTCAACTTCCATGTTTTTCGAATACACATCTTCCGTCATATCAGCGAATTGTTTTTCTGATGCACGTTCTTGCACGTATGCTCGAATCACTCGAACCCCCGCTACTGCTTCCAGTACGCCATCATTCATATCGCCAAAGGCATCTTGAGCCTTCATATATTTCTCGTGGATGCGCTTGCCGAGAATTTGCATGATGATCGCCAAGATAGGCAGTGGAAGAAGTGCTACTAATGTCAGTTTCCAACTAACGAGCATTCCCATCGTCACTAAAATCGTAAGCATATAAAGGGATGAGTCAATCAATGTTAAAATACCGAATCCTGCTGTTGTGGAGACTGCCTTTAAATCATTTGTCGCTCTCGCCATCAAATCCCCTGTTCGGTTCTTCTCATAAAACGAAGGCGTCATGCGTAAAAATTGTTTCATCAAGCGGCTACGTAATTGTTTTTCAATAACATAGGCTCCGCCAAATAGTTGGTACTGCCACACAAAGTTACTTAAGTAATTGAGAACCGTTACACCAAGTAAAGCAAGTAAGAAAGTCATCAATAACTGTGATGTTAACGTTTGTTGATAAATGGCATCAATAGATTCGCCTAGAAGCCATGGTGGAACAACTTCGATTACATTCGTGACCATCAATAATGAAATGGCAATTGTGTATCGCTTCCAGTTTTCTGCGAAAAACCATTTAAGTTTAAATAATACGGAGAACATAAGATTTTCCTTCTTTCTTTTTCAGGTTGGGCTTAACTAGCCACCTTCTAGAGATTCCTTGATTAAAATTTGTTTCTGTAGCTGAATGTTCATCTTCAGCACTCCTTTTCATAGTTTTTTTGCTTTCAACCTCAGACAGGTCATTCATGGTCTTTGGCATTTCTATTTGAAACAGCAGAGCTGCAACAACCAAAATTTGGTAGTAAAAAAACACAAAAAAGCACACGCCCTGTTTCCAGATGCGTGTGCGCATGAAAATAGGAACAGGTGTCCATACCTGTTCCTTGATTAATGTGAACTCAAAGAGAAATGACTGGTAGGTACGGACTAACTATGTAGTTTGTAGCAACTTCAACTCTGATCATCATGACACGTACCTCCTTTTCTCATAGTTATTTACTTATTAAGATTATCATGACATTTTTTGGATTGTCAATAGATTTAGAAAAAAATTATTATTCTGTTAATAAATTGCGTTTAGGCATATTTAAGTAGGGTATTTAAACGGGTATTGCTCGAACGTGGGTATGAAGGCTTTGCATTTAAAGCACTGTCCGCAATCCTCCACCGATTTCAGCGAGTCCAGCTAGGATAAATAAAGCGATTGCATAGAACATGTGTATACTACCAACTACTTTCTATTTAAAAATGGACCTCGGCGTTTCAGCCAAGGTCCTCGTATTCCATATTACTTTTCAATTAATACTGCGCGCACGGGGCTTCCATCCGCTCCTTCTATTTTCAAAGGAAGTGCGATTAATTGATAAGTATCTTCCTTGAGATCGTCCAGTATAAGTCCTTCAAGAATATAGCGACCTGCAGTTCCTAAAGCATGATGCATAGGTAAATCTTTGCTAGTAATCGCATCAACCGATGGTAAGTCGACTCCAAATAAAGACAATTCGTTCTCAACCATCCAATCCACAATATCCGCATCAAATGCTGGAATTGCTTCAGGGAATACATCTCTTTGCTGCCAGGCATTCGTTCGGAAAAGAACCGCTTTTGCTTCCCCAGTCACTTTACCTTTCAACAATTCTCTCGATATAACCTCACTTCCACTCACATCAATCACAATCGCGTCGACGATATAGTTTTCCAAAGGAAGTTCGTGAACTTTCTTTCCGTTTTCATCAAAATGAAAAGGAGCATCGATATGGGTACCTATATGTGTACTCGTCGTAATTTGTCCGACGTTTACCGAACCACTCTGTTCTTTTGTCCAGTTGATATGAAATTGGAATGGCGTATCACCCGGCCATTCTGCAACGTTCTGGTTCAACAACATCGAAATGTCATGTATTTTCATTTAAGCCACCACATTTCGTTCATTAGTGAACGTTTTGTATGTTTCTTCTACCATAATGGTTTTTAAGCGTTGGACCATTTCCCACACATCTTCAAAACTCGAATAAAAACTAATCGGCGCCAATCGAATAATATCTGGTGCTCTGAAATCGGGAACGACATTTGCTTCTTTCAATGCTCTACAAATCCGGGCAGCTTCTGGATGGGCAAGAGCAATATGTCCACCTCTTGATTCATCTGCAAAGGGCGTGACATCAACAAAGCCGAATGAACCTGCTTCCGCTTGAATCAACTCACGTAAATATTTTGTCAACGCAAGTGATTTCGAACGGACTGCGTCCATTCCCGCTTCTTCAAAAAGCTCCACACTTCCGCTTAAAGGCGCAGTGCTGAATAAATTCGGGGTCCCGATTTGATAAGCACCCGCTCCATTTGCTTTGGAGAATTCATGAGACATATCAAATTGCTTGGTCTTATCTGAACCGAACCAGCCCGCAAGACCAGGCAACTCGTGATGATGACGCTCGTGAATATAAAGCCCACCAGTTCCCCCAGGACCATTATTCATGTATTTGTAATGGCACCATATTGCAAAATCTACGTCATCATTATGTAAGTTATGAGGTACGGAGCCAATGGAATGTGCCAAATCAAAGCCTACCAAAATTCCTTTCGCATGGGCCATTTCAGTGATGCGACGCAAATCCAACAACTGGCCGCTTCGATACAACACAGAAGGTAACATTAAGATGGCTACATCCTCTGTTAACATTTCTTCAATTGCATCCATTGTTAGTGTATAGCCGTCAGTACTTTTCACTTTTCGCATCGATACAGCAGGGTCCAGACCGCGCAACCGCAAATGACTTTCCACCGCATAAATATCGGAAGGGAAATTCAGTTCGTCAACGACAATAACAGACTTTTCAGGTGTCGGATGGAACAAAGTAGATAGCATTTGGTGAATATTCACGGTAATGGAGCCAGTCACCATCACTTCATTTCCTTGAGCACCGACAATTTTGGCGACACGTTCACTTAACTGCTCTGGATATGTAAACCATGGATTCTCACCTTCAGTCCAGCCATCAATCCCTTTTTCACGCCAGCTGGAAATTAGTTTATCCAAAGTTGCTTCTGAACGTTTTGACATAAGCCCCAACGAGTTCCCATCCATATATAATTGATTCTCTGGTAAGTAGAACTCTTTTTTAAAAGAACTCATCTTATCATGCTTATCCATTTCTATTGCATATTGCACAGTCGTATCCAAAGCCATCTCTCCCTTTTAACCAAATATAGCGAAGCTCAATGCACCTAATATTGCGGTGATAATCACGACAATCCAAGGTGGCAGTTTATAAAATACTAACAGAGTAAATGAAATTAACACAATGACAAAATCAATTGGGGCATGTACGGCACTTGTAAAGACCGGGTCATACAATGCTGCCAGTAATATTCCTACTACGGCCGCGTTCACACCTTTCAATGCCGCTTGAATTCTTGGTTTAGTACGAATAACCGCCCAAAAAGGCAACGTTCCCATTACAAGTAGGAAGGAAGGTAAAAACATTGCAACCACGGCAATGGCAGCTCCGGAGAAGCTTCCCATGATTTGACCAAGATAGCCAGCCAGTGTAAACAATGGACCCGGTACCGCTTGAGCTGCACCATAACCCGCTATGAAAGCTTCCGAAGACATCCAACCGGCTGGTACTACTTCCCGTTCCAGCATTGGTAAAACAACATGCCCCCCGCCGAACACGATAGAACCAACACGATAGAAAATATCAAAGATCGCATACCAGGTAGCTTGTACAAATGGTCTAAAGATCGGCAATATAATGAGTAAAGCAAAGAATAGAATCCATGCGATAATTCCTGTCCTCTTACCGAATGACAATGGCATATCGACTGCATCTGGTGCTTTTTCATTTTTGTAATACAGTACGCCAAACAAACTAGCTAGTATGATAATCAGAATCTGACCCAAAGCCGTCGGAATCAATAATGTTGCGGCTGCGGCAATCATTGCGACTGTCAATCTCGGACGATCCGGTGTTAACGTTTTGCCCATCCCCATCAATGCATGCGCGACAACTGCAACAGCAACGATTTTCAAGCCTTGAATCCAACCACTTTCAAATGATCCCGATTGCATAACAATCCATGCAAAGGCCATCAATATTAAAACCGAAGGAAGTGTAAAACCAATCCATGACAAAATACCACCGAGTAATCCTCCACGTAGCATACCGATTGATATCCCTACTTGTGAACTCGCGGGACCGGGCAGGAATTGACATAAGGCAACCAAATCAGCATACAGCTTATCGTCGAGCCATTTTCTCTTTTGCACGTATTCATCTCTAAAATAACCGATATGTGCTGCTGGACCTCCAAAGGAAGTTAACCCTAGTTTGGTTGAAGCGGACAAGATTTCAAGATATCGACCTCTCTTAGCTTTTCCCATAATTTATTCACTCCCCCATCATATAAGTCTCTTCTTTTAGGATACAAAAATAAGGAAACCGTTGAAAGGGAAATTGCGTGTGGAAAGTAATATTTGTTTTTTAAACCTGAGTATTTTATTATTATAGGTATTAACTATTTTTTAGAAAACAGGAGGTGTACACTTTGTTCTCCCCCTCATTCGGGTCTGGAACAAAGGAATTCTTTGGACATAGCCATACGATTGACAGCATTTGCTGTCTTAATCGCCTTTACGGCATTCTTCGTGGCAAGTGAGTTTGCTATTGTAAAAGTGAGATCAACCCGCATTGATCAATTGGTTGCGGAAGGAAATAAACGTGCCGTTCACGCTAAACGCGTCATTTCAAATTTGGATGAATATTTATCTGCGTGTCAGTTGGGTATTACAATGACCGCGTTAGGTTTAGGTTTACTTGGAGAACCTACTGTCGAACTTTTATTGCATCCACTATTTGAACGTTTCGAGCTAAGTGATAGCACGTCAAATATCCTATCTTACGGAATTGCGTTCTCATTCGTTACATTTTTGCACGTAGTGGTCGGTGAATTGGCACCGAAAACGTTAGCCATTCAAAAAGCGGAGCAAGTTGCCTTGTTTACGGCAAAACCATTGATTTGGTTCTATCGCATCATGTATCCAATTATTAAATTCCTAAATGGTTCCGCTCGAACACTTACAGGCTTATTTGGATTAAAGCCTGCATCTGAATCAGAGCTGGCACATACAGAAGAAGAACTTCGTATAATTCTATCGGATAGCTTGAAAAGTGGTGAAATCAACCAATCGGAATATAAGTTTGTAAACAAGATTTTTGAATTTGACGATCGGATTGCCAAAGAAATTATGGCTCCCCGTACCGAGATGAGCACCATTGATAAAGATACGACCCTTCGCCAAGTGTTTGACCAGGTAAACGTCGAACAGTATACGCGATATCCAGTAACAGATGGCGACAAAGATCATGTAATCGGTTTGGTGAACATGAAGAATTTATTGACTGCTTATATTAAGGATTCTGAGAATATTAATCGACCGGTCATTGATTATATGCAACCAATCATTCGTGTCATTGAAACCATTCCAATTGGTGAGTTGTTATTGAAAATTCAACGTGAACGTATTCATATGGCAATATTGATGGATGAATATGGCGGAACATCGGGTCTCGTAACAATCGAAGACATTCTTGAAGAAATTGTCGGTGATATTCGAGACGAGTTTGATAATGATGAATTGCCGGATGTTCAAAAATTAGGAGATCATCACTATATCCTTGATGCCAAAATTTTAATAGAAAACGTTAATGATATTTTGGGCATTGATATTGATGAAGAAGATATTGATACAATCGGTGGATGGTTCCTGACTAAACATTTTGAAGCCATTAAAGGTGAAAAAATAATTGAACAAGGATACGAATTCACGATTAAAGATATGGAAGGCCATCACATACTGTATCTTGAAGTCATTAAATTAACTAAAGAAGAATTAGAAAATATGATTGAAGAACGATTAGAAAGAAACGACTCTCACTAAGAGAGTCGTTTTCTTATGTCTGAAAGTTTTGCAGGGGGGAAACAAATTGGAGCTATATACACAATTACGCGAAGGGGAAAAAGGTGCTTGGATAAGTATCGGTACCTATTTAGTTCTAAGCACTATAAAATTGACCATCGGATATATCGGTACTTCCGAAGCTTTAAAAGCAGATGGTCTCAATAATTCGACGGACATCGCTGCTTCAATTGCTGTATTGATTGGACTTCGAATATCACAAAAACCTCCGGATCATAATCATCATTATGGACATCTCCGTGCCGAAACAGTTGCATCCCTTGTCGCCTCTTTTATTATGGCTGCTGTCGGTTTGCAAGTATTAATAAATGCAGGAAAGAACATGCTTCACCCGATTCACGAAACACCTTCCATCTTAACAGCATTTGTTGCTGCTGGTAGTGCCATTGTGATGTATGTGGTTTATCGATACAATTTAAGGCTGGCTAATCGAATTAATAGCTCCGCGGTTCGAGCCGCAGCATATGATAACCGATCCGATGCCCTCGTCAGTATCGGGGCATCTATCGGGATATTAGCTGCTATATTTGGACTCCCTATCTTGGATTCAATTACAGCCATTTTAGTCGGATTACTGATCATGAAAACGGCATTCGATATCTTCAATGAGGCAGTACATACCTTGACTGACGGTTTTAACGAAGATGAGGTTGAAACTCTTTCAGTTCTCGTTCGAAAAGTACAGGGTGTCATCCATTTAGAAGACTTCAAAGGACGCATGCATGGGAATCTAATGTTTGTCGATTTAACCGTTACAGTTGATCCATCATTAAATGTTGTGGAGAGTCATCGAATAACGGAAGAGATTGAGAAAAAAATACATTTAGTAATACCATTTTGCATGGTTCTGGTTCATATTGAACCCCACGAGACAATCGATTAAAGAATTGAAGGATTGGGGTAAAACGAAGAAGTTTGATTTATTAACGATAAGAAACGCTGAAAAAATCCTATCGAGTTTTCTTGAGAGGAAAAAAAAACTAAATAATATCCGATATCGGATATCACTTAGTAATTAATTAGCACCGCATTTAGCGGTGCTTTTCTTTTAAAATATAAAATGCACCATCCGAAGACAGTGCAAAATCACAATGTTTTGTTGTTATTGTCGGTCCACTGATACTTTTTCTCCTAAACCACCATCATCCAGTATTTCAAACTTCCCAATTTTTCCTGGTTCAGAAAGAATTGCCGTACCTTTTACTTCGTGTTGTGAAACTTCACCTGCATTATTCGTATATTCTACCTGAGCGGTAAAGTCATAATGCTTGGGTGTGTTTTTATTCTCACTTTTAGTTACTTGTATATCACTAACTTTCATTTCATACCGAATATTTTCGTCAAAGCCTATATATCCATAGTGATAATGAAAAGCAATAACATTGGAAATAAGGTAATCATATAGATGGTCAGTAAAGTAAGGTCCATATGTTTTTTTAACTAATTCCTCGTAGGCACGCCATTCATCTGAGACCCCTGACTCTACATCTCCATTTACTTCATTCGCTTCAGGTGTGTGGCTGCCTATTTCGGTCATTTTTTTATCAATGTTTTTGACAATAAGCACATATTCTTCGTTCGGAACTGTGAATTCTGATTCAAGAACAGCCTGGACTGCTTCTTCATTTTTATCTTCTAATGAAACAACCACTTCTTTTTGCTGTTCAGGAATTTCTTCCGAACAGGCGGCAAACAGAAAACACGAGCTAACCAAGAATAAGATGCCTCCAATTTTTTTAATTCGTTTATAATACATTCTAATCCCCCCTGATAATTTGTGTTACGTTAAAATTATTATCTTTTGTTAATTGTAATACGTTATAAAAACAGAAAAGTTACATTTTTCTATCTTTTACTTATTTACACAAACCCCCCATGCTCCCTTTTTATAAAATTAGTATTGCTATTCTCAAGTCAATAAACTGAAATAGAAAAAGCACCGCTTTTTGATACAAATCTTATGACAGATTTGTACCAATTGCGGTGCTTTTAGTTATATATTTTTATTTTGTACTTCATAACAGAACCAGTTAGTCTGCGACGCCTTTTTTTCTTGCCTATGGATTTTAGAATTTCACTATCGATGAAATTTAATATGAACGATAAACATATGGTTCTTTGGGTTCTTTGGTATTTTCCCATTCTTCTACAAGCAACACTGGGATGGTGGATTTAAATGGTTGGTAATAGACTGAAGAGAGGGTTCCCTTGACATGGATCCATTGGTCATCTTCGATATTCATATTCTCAGGAAATTCAACTAACATTCCATATACACCCGAATCTGCAATACAATGAATAATACCAAATCGCAGGACGAAAAGCTGGTTTTTGTTCACAGTCTCCCCTTTAAATGTAAAACCATCAAATTCAATTGTCTTCCCAAGAAAATCCCCAGGATAATTATAGATTGTTTCCAACCCTTTAAGATAGTTTGTATCTTTAAGTATTACGCTACTTTTGGATAGATATTTATTTTTTTCAATATCCATTAATTCATCGTAGCCTTCCTTGCCATAATAAATACTGGTATCAGGTTTCAAGTACTGAGTGACAGCATATTCATCGGTTGTTTCCATTGCCTTGAACGAAAATCCTTTCGATTTAACAATTGTAGAATCTAGAGTTGCAATCGGCAGAAAAAAGCCAGTTAGTAAAGGAAATATAAAAACCCCATAAATGAAACATCTCTGATAAAAAGGCTTCGTTTTTTCATGGCTATGATTTCCATCACAACAAGATTCATCAGGTTCATCTTTTGACTGTTTGATATCTGTATATGCTTGGACAATTGTTAAAATGGCGAAAATGAAAATTGCGCTATAGGAAAGATAGGAATACTTCATGTTAATGTATTTCGTAATATTTCCTGAAGCATGTAAATGTGCAAAGAAGAAAGTGAAAATGAGTAAAATATACGTCCTTACCAAGACTTTCCCTCCTTCATATCAATAGTGAACCGACTAAAACAAATAGGGCAATATAGCCAATTAAGATAAAGATAAAACGTTTATTGAAAACACTGAGCATCATAAGAGTATTTTTAATGTCTACCATTGGACCAAATACAAGAAATGCCACGATAGATCCGACTGAAAAAGTACTACTGAATGAAGAAGCAATAAATGCATCTGCTTCTGAACAAAGCGACATGACAAAAGCAAGAACCATCATGACAAGCGATGAAGTAATGTCGGTTTGACCGATGTCCAGCAATGTAGAAGTTTTCAAGTAGGTTTGCATTGTTGCTGCAATAAATGCACCCAAAATTAAATACTTACCTACAGAAAAGAATTCATCCACTGCATGTCGAAGCATATCCGCAAATTTACTTTTAAACGATTGTCCCTTAGAATGATGATGATGATGAGTATTCATCTTCCCCTTTTCTAACAGTTGATTCCCCTTAAATTGATAGGACAAGATAATACCAACTGTCATTGCGACAATAAAAGCAAGTCCACTGCGGTATAACACCATGTCCCATTGATTTCCGAAAGCAATGTAAGTGGAAAATAAAACAATAGGATTGATGATCGGCCCGGTTAACATAAAAGCAATTCCTGCATGCAAAGGGACCCCTTTTAGGAGAAGTCTGCGAACAATCGGCACAATGCCACACTCACAGGCAGGAAAGAAGGCACCCAAAATAGTTGCATAGAGGACGGCCAAAAATCGATTCTTCGGGATAACTCGTGCAATCATTTCTTCCGATACAAACATTTGAAGGAATCCTGAAATAAAAACACCAATCAGCACAAAAGGTATGGATTCTATTAATATGCTGATAAAAATAGTATTTAATTGTAAAAATGATTGAGAAAACATATGAAAACCCCACTAGCTAGAAAGCTTATATTTACAAAACAATATAGTATCATAGATTGTTCGTGTACATCATGAAACTTTAAACCGAGAATTTAAAAACAAAAATTTGTTCCTTTTAAGTAAAAGAATATCCTATCAATAATAATTCTTTAAAAGAGACGACTACAAGTAGACGTAATCAGTGCAATTCGGTTCCAATAATATAACAGTTACCAAAATTTACATATATCGTTTTCCTCCAGCATCTTACTAACTCCATTCTAAAATGTTCAAGTGAATGTAATATTTTTTATAAAAAAACCAAATCATATTACTTTTAATCCATAAAAAAACCGCCATATCGGCGGTTTTTTTTGAAGTCTTATTCAGAGTCTTGTTCATCTTGGATTTCATTCTCAACATCTTCATCGTCTCCATCACCACATGCCCCTAGTAAACCTACTGTCAGGAAAGCTGCAGCACCAATTTTCCACCATTTTTGTCCGGCAATTGAATTCGTCATCATTTCGAATACCTCCACTTTCGTATTTTAGTATTTTTCTAACAACTTATTAGTTAGATACCCTTACGTTACGGTTTCATAAACATGACAATTACTTTTTTTCAGAATTGGGTAAAATTTCTCACATATAGTATTGACATGATGAATATGATTTTGTTATGGTTACTTTATTAAATCGAAAGCAGGTGAGGTATTATGGCAAATTTAATTGAGAACGTAAAATTGCGAATTGGCATGTTCCAGGTATCTCATCACACGTATGCTTTCTAACAAGTAGAACGTTTCTTTTGTGATGTGTATGAACCGTGACTGCCTTTCGCAGCCACGGTTTTTTTATTTCCCAAGAAAATGTAAATGGACTGAAGCGCATATGGCGCATTCCAATTTTCTTATACACAAATCAGGAGGAACACACATTGAAAATGATTAACACATTGAAAACAATTAAAAATTACGGATGGAACGAGTCTTTAGCAACGAAATGGCAAGACCAGTCCTCGAATGAAAAGTTGCAAGCTTGCGTTATTGGACGCGTATTGCTTGAACATAAACATATGTACAGAGTGGTGACAGATGAAGGTGAATGGCTAGCTTCCCTTTCCGGCAGCTTCAAACACCAGGCACATGAACGCCGGGACTATCCGGCTGTCGGTGATTGGGTAGCGGTTGAAAAAATGCCAGGTGAAGAAAAAGGTATCATTCGAAACATACTGCCACGAACTTCTATATTTTCACGAAAAGTAGCGGGTGGTACAACGGTAGAACAAATTGTAGCCGTTAACGTAGATATCGTCTTTCTCGTCATGTCTTTGAACATGGATTTCAACCTTCGTCGATTGGAACGATATTTGGTTGCAGCTTGGGACTCAGGCGCAAACCCTGTTATCGTTTTAACGAAAAAAGATGTTTGTGATGATCCACATTCTTATGTGGATCAAGCTGAAACAGTGGCATTTGGTGTACCGATACATGTCGTCAGCAGTGTTACCGGAGAAGGCATTGACGAACTTCAAGACTTATTGAAAGACGGCAAAACTGCTGCGTTGCTGGGCTCATCTGGTGTAGGGAAATCTTCTTTAACCAATGCACTATGCGGTGAGAATGTCATGGCCGTTCAGGACATTCGAGAAGATGATGATAAAGGCCGCCATACGACAACTCATCGAGAATTGTTCCGAATGCCTGGAGGCGGTCTGTTGATTGACACTCCTGGTATGCGTGAATTCCAAATGTGGGATAACAGTGAAAGTTTAGATACTGGCTTTAAGGACGTAGAGCAATTTGCGAGAACATGCCGCTTTTCAGATTGCCAACATAATGGCCAACCTGGATGTGGTGTGCAGGAAGCGTTGAATAATGGCTCCCTGACACAAGAACGATATGCAAGTTATGAAAAAATAAAACGTGAGCTTGCTTACATGGAACGAAAAGCGGATGCCGCTGCCCAAAAAACAGAGCGAGGGAAATGGAAACAAATTACGAAAGATATGCGGAAAAGACCTACTAAAAAAAGATAACAAAAATGGCCAACCTCTATTTCATGGGTTGGCTTTTTGTTTGATTAGGCATTTCTCTGTCTATATCTGTTTAATCGGCTCTTGAGCTGGTTTAACCGGCATCAATCGAGATTTAATCACCCAATAATTAACAACTAACTCCACTAATAGTACATCAACATACAACATTTAACTGATCAATCCTATACCAAAGCAAAAAGTTGAGAACCAACCATAACAGGTTGGTTCTCAACTTTTTAAATCAAACTTTGCGATTTCATTTCATTCCCGATCCGTGCGTACATTTTCAATTCCTCGATTAAGCCATCGACTTGTTCAGCCGCTTCTTTTACTAGACCATCTCGGTCATAATCAAATGTACTTGGATCAAGCACCAACTGGCGTGGAATTGCATTGGCATAAACGCCTCGCATCACTGTACGCATATTATTCAAGCAATTGATGCCACCTTTTCCTCCACCAGCGATAGCAAGTAAGCCGACTGGTTTATGTAGAAACTGTGTACTGCCCAGGAAGTCCAATGCATTTTTCAGCGCTCCACTCATGGCACTGTGATATTCAGGTGATAACAACAATACAGCATCAGCTTCTAGCACAGCTTGACGTAAAGATTTTACAACAGACTCATTTGCTTGCTCTTCTTCTCCAGTGTACATCGGCATTCCCATTACACTTAAATCCATTGTATGGAATCCATAAGTACGTTCAATAAATCGAGCTGCAATTGCGGTACGACCATGTTTACGTGGTCCTCCACTTATGACTAAAATTTTCATGTTCATTCTCTCCTTTTACAGTCCGCTCGGTTCAGTTAGTCCATGCTTTACTGCATAAAGTGCGGCTTGCGTGCGGTCTTGGACGTGTAGTTTTGAAAAAATATTGGATATGTGGGTTTTGACTGTTTTTTCCGTGACAAACAATGAGGAAGCGATTTCTCTATTGCTTTTCCCTTTTGTAAGCTCAGATAAAACATCCTGCTCTCGTGGAGTCAAAGGATATAATTTGTGCGGTGGATCAATTTGCGGTTCCCGGACCTTCATCAGTTCCGAGGTGGCAAGCGGATGCAACGTATTTTCCCCACGCATCAGTTTGCGGATGGATTCCACTAAATCGTCAGGTTCAATATCTTTTAGCTGATAGCCTGCAGCTCCCGCTTCAATAGCAGGAATGACATGATCACGGTCTGAAAAGCTCGTAAGCATCAGCACTTCTGTTTGCGGGTACTGTTCTTTGATTTTTTTCGTTGCTTGAATCCCATCCATTATTGGCATAACTAAATCCATTAATACAATATCGGGTCTGAGACTTGCTGTCAATTCAACAGCTTCCTTCCCATTGGTCGCTTCTCCCACCACATCCATGTCTTTTTGCGTTTTCAAGAAAAATAATAAACCGCGGCGAACAACATGATGATCATCCGCAATCAGCACTCGTATCATGCAGATTCCTCCTTAATATGGCAAACGGATTAACAGTTCCGTTCCTTTTTCAATTTCACTCACCCAATCTACGGATCCACCAGCAGCCTGGGCACGGTCGCGCATACTCTGTAAACCGATAGAAGGAATTCGTACATTTGTATCCATTTGAAATCCGCATCCTTCATCTTTCAAAACGAGTAACATATCGGAAGGTGTCACCGTGATGAATAATTCAGCTTCCTGCACACCTGAATGTTTACGGACATTATTTAATCCTTCTTGTGCTATACGAAACAAAGTTTCTTCTATGCGTGATGGCAAGTTAATAACCCCGGTTACATTCACTTTCAAGGACAAACCAAGCATTTCTGCATAGCCTTTTATCCCTTCAACCAAGCCGGTTTCAAGACCCTTTGGACGTAATTGCCAAATAAGTGCACGCATTTCTGTCAAAGCTTCCTGCGTTAAATGTTGAATTTCACGAAACGTTTCTTTTACCTCTGTCTGCTCCGCCATTTCGCTTCCACCTCGCGCAGTCAACGTAACGGAAAACAAAAGCTGGTTCACTGAATCGTGTAAATCACGGGCTAATCGGTTGCGCTCCTGAACTAATGCCATTTCCTGTTCTTGCTTCGTTAAGACGATTCGTTTGATGGCTGAACCCATTTGCAAGGCAACCGATTCGAGCAACGCTAATTCGTCATTCGTAAATCCAATCGTATGGGGGGATGCTACATTCAACAAACCAAATCTTTCCTGACCTGATTGAAGCGGAACGGTTGCGTGATGTGTAATGCCTCCGTGATCACCTAATTTTGCATCGATGGCATTCTCTATCCGCTGACATTCTATCATATTCGTCGCTTTCTTTAGTTCACCATTGCGATACTTGGAAACACACCAGCAGCCGCCTTTTTGAAGATGACGACAACTATCATGTTCCAGTGCATTTGGTAAATTTTCATGTGCAATTAATTGATGCCTTCCTTTTGTATCAATGAAGAATATCCATCCTGTTTCAAACTGTGTGCCAGCTAAAAATTTTCGTAATGCGCCCTGCAGCATCGTTGTCATTTCGGTTTCTTCATTTAATAACTCGGCAATCTCTTTCAGTAAACCGATATTTGAATGTCCATTTGATTGCATACAGTCGCCTCCGTCATACCATCATTGTAACTCTTATCATACCATTCGATTTCATGCATTCGCATGAAGACAGATTCATACTTTTGACTGAAATGCTTACTCCTGAAGAGTTCTCCATAAGTAAAACGTGGCATAAGCGCGCCAACCAGCCCAATTTTCGGACCATCTTTCGATCTCTTCTAAAGTCGGTTTTTGCGATTCGTTGTGCACTTTTTTCAATGCATTATGTAGACCGACATCAGCTATTGGAAAAGCATCCGGGTGCCTGAAACATCGCATGATGACATAGTTTGCCGACCATTTCCCGATACCTCGAATGGCTGTTAACCTGGCTTCCATTTCCGTTAATGACAACCCAACAAACTGTTCCTTTGTTAATTGTTTGGTTGCTATGATCCCAGCAACACCCATGACATATTCTGCTTTTCGCTGAGTGAAGGAAAGGCTGCGCAAATCCTCAACTTGCAATGTAGCAATTCTCTCGGGTGAAGGAAATAACCAATACTTTTCTTCTTTATATTCGATAGATTCACCATATGTTGTGACGAGCTTTTGTTTTAATGCATACGCAACGTGCAAACTTATTTGCTGCCCCATAATCGACCAACAAAGCGCTTCAAATAGATCTGCCACACCAACTATCCTGAGCCCTTTATAAGCCGAGACAACACCAGATAATATCGCATCTTCTTCAGCTAATGTATAAAATGGGCGTAAATCACGAGATAAATCAAACCACACTTCTACGTACGCAGTCGCTACGGTGATAGCAAGGTCACTAATTGTACTCAATTGTGGGAAAGCTATGACAAGTTTGTTATGGATGTAAGATACTTCGATTAATAAGATTTCATTATCAATTCGAATCGCTTTTAATACGGATTGCTTTTCGAAATCCACACGGTGCAATAGTTCTCTGTTATTGCGTCCTAAGTACAACAGCAAATCGTCCCAATTAATGTCCTTTATAGATTTTCTTAATGCGTTATCTTGTTGTTTCCACATTCACTTTTTATCCCCCTTATCAACAAAACCCTATTAGCTTTTTGCTAATAGGGTTTCCAATTACAGGCCGAAACGCTTATCCATGTCAGCAGTGAATTGTGTTTTTATTCGTTCAATTTTTTCCTTGCTTTCAGCTTCGGTAGGACTTGTCACACCAATATAGTATTTGATTTTTGGTTCAGTTCCACTTGGTCTTACACAAACCCATGATCCATCTGACAGGAAATATTTCAATACATCGGCTTGTGGCAGTATAAGTGTCTCGTCTTTGCGACCGTCAACAAAGCTGCGTGTTTGCGTCAAGTAATCTTCTTGTGATGAAATCACAATGCCTGCAACTTCTTTCAAAGGTTGAGTTCGTAAACTGGTTAACAGACTTTTGATTTCACGTGCTCCATCTGCTCCCTTTTTAGTTACGGATACTAATCCTTCAAAATAATAGCCATGTCTTTCAAACAAATCGTGGAGGACGTCAAGCAATGACTTCCCTTGCATTTTGTAGAAAGCGGCCGCTTCTGTGATCGCTAAGACAGTTTGAATCGCATCTTTGTCACGTGCAAATGGTTTTATCAAATAGCCATAGCTTTCCTCGTAACCAAACAGGAATGTGTATTCATTTGTTTCATTGTATTGCTGAATTTTCTCCCCAATGAATTTGAATCCGGTCAGTACATCTTCTGTTGATGAACCATGGAATTCTGCTATCACTCGTCCGAGATCAGAAGTCACAATGGTTTTGAACACCCGTCCATTTGCTGGCATGTTTCCTGCTTCTTTTAATTGCGTTAATAAATACTCAATTAAAATGGCACCAGTCTGATTCCCAGTCAATAAAACATAGCTGTCGCCTTTTTGCACTGCCACACCCACACGGTCTCCATCCGGATCAGCTGTAATTAATAAGTCAGCCCCGGTTGTTTTACCTTGAGCCATCGCTAATTCAAAAGCACTGGCTTCTTCCGGGTTCGGTGATTTCAATGTAGGAAATTCTCCATCCGGCTCCATTTGCTCCTCTACGAATGTAAAGTTTTCATAACCCGCTCGTTTCATCAAATTGCGTATAGTTGACCCTGATGCCCCGTGAAGAGGTGAAAATACAACAGCTAAATCATTTTTACCTGTCAGGTCTTGATGATGTTGAATGGATTCGACATTTTCAAGATAGGACTCATCAAGCTCACGACCAACCATTTGAATCAATCCATTTTCTTTAGCGTGTTCAATGTTACCAGCTTCTACTGCCAACTCATCGCCTACTTGCTGAACAAATGAAATCACAGCCTCGGCATCTGCCAGATTTAACTGGGCCCCGTCTTTCCCATAAACTTTGTAGCCGTTATATTCAGGAGGATTATGACTTGCTGTTACCACAATCCCCATAAAAGCATCCAGTTCCCTTACACTGAACGATAATTGTGGCGTAGTTCTTGGCTCTTCATATAAATAGGCTTGAACTCCATTTTTGGCAAAAGTACTTGCTGCTTCCATCGCAAATTCAGGAGATTTCCTGCGACAGTCATAGGCGATGACAATTCCTTTTTTCATCGCTTCTGTGCCAGCTGCTTTTACGTAATCCGCAACCCCTTGGGAAGCTTTACGGACAGTGTATGTATTCATGCGGTTCGTACCCGCACCAATTTCACCGCGCATCCCGCCAGTGCCAAATTCCAAGTCTTTGTAAAATGCATCTTCCAGTCGCTTTTCATCTTGGGCGATTGCAGAAAGTTGTTCTTTCAATTCAGGCTCCAATTTGTCAAAGGTAAGCCACTTTTCGGCAGTTCGTTGATAACTCAAATCTATTCCCCCATTAAAAACGTTGATTAAGCAGATGAGAAATGCTCAGGCTTCATGTGCCAGTCTAGTAACTGGCACTTAAGCTTTTCTATATCTCATTGGCCTTTTTTATATTCGATACGATACACGTCATGGCGACGGTCTTTTAATTGTTTGACCGTACCATCTTGTCGTTGGCGACGTAAAATTTCTAAATCTACGTCTCCGATTAACACCATTTCCAAGTTCGGGTTCGTTTCTCCAACGATCCCGTCACGGGCAAATTCGAAATCAGACGGCGCATATATACCAGACTGTGCATATTGAATGTCCATATTTTCGGTTTGTGGCAAGTTGCCGACAGTACCCGAAATAACCGTGTAAATTTGATTTTCTACCGCGCGGGCTTGTGCACAATATTTCACGCGTAAATAACCTTGTCTATCTTCTGTACAGAAAGGTGCAAAAATAATATTGGCACCCATATCCGTTGCTATGCGTGCAAGTTCAGGGAACTCAATATCATAACAAATTTGGATGGCGATTTTTCCGCAATCGGTGTCAAAGACGCGGACTGAATCGCCTGCACTGATTCCCCACCATTTTCGTTCGTTTGGTGTGATGTGAATCTTGTATTGTTTTTCAATCGAACCATCGCGACGGAATAAGTAGGCGATGTTGTAAATCTCATCGTCTTCTTCTTTTACGAAATGTGAACCGCCAATGATATTGACGTTGTAGCGAACTGCCAAATCGGTAAAGAGTTCGATATATTGTGGTGTGAATTCAGTCAATCGACGAATAGCACGACTCGGTGAAGGTTCATTTAAAAATGACATTAACTGAGTAGTGAAAATCTCCGGGAATACCACGAAATCAGAATGCGCATCGGATGCCACGTCTACAAAATACTCGCATTGATTTGCCAGGTCATCAAATGATTCAATAGCACGCATCATGTACTGCACAACACAGATACGTACGGGATAACTCGTTTTGAAATGACGTTTTGACATCGGTTTATAGTCAACATTGTTCCATTCCATCAAAGTTGCATACTTACCTGAAGCTGTATCGTCAGGTAAGTAGTTCGGATTAATACGCATAAGCGTGAAACCGTTCATGATTTGGAAGGTCAATACTGGGTCATAAATTTTGTGTCGAGACACAGCATCCACATATTCACGTGGCGACATTTCGTCCGAATGTTTATGGTAATTCGGTATACGTCCACCGATAATAATGGACTTCAAATTGAATTGACGGGCAATTTCTTTACGCGCTTCATATAGACGCTGCCCTACTTTCATGCGTCGATATTCGGGATGCACCATAACTTCTATACCGTACATATTGTAGCCTTCTGGATTGTGATTCGTTATATAGCCGTCATCCGTGACATCTGACCAAGAATGGCGGTCATCATATTCATCAAAGTTGATAATTAAACTCGAGCATGAGCCGATAATATGTCCATCCAGTTCTGCGACCATCTGGCCTTCTGGAAAAATAGTTAAATGACTACGTAGTTGGTCAACTTTCCAAGGGTCCATTCCTGGGAAGCAAAGCTTTTGCATCGCTAAAATAGGTTCTATATCATCCATTGTCGTCTGTCTGATGACCATTTTCATTTCAAATTGGGATAAATCGAATTGCTCTGACATGTAGATCGTCTCCTTCACAAAAGCTTCATACTTCATTATATAGGACTGCAGACTGCGTTGAAAATATTTTACATATTTGAAGCTTAGAATTATAATTTGATAAGAGTTTACCCTCAGAATTGGAGATTAGAACATGTCGAAAAAATCAGAGAATATGTTATTGTTTATGTGGGTCGTTTCTTTAGCAGCAACAATGGGGTCCTTATTTTTCTCAGAAATAAGGCATTATGAACCGTGTGAGTTATGTTGGATTCAACGCATTTTCATGTATCCACTCGTCATAATTCTAGGTATCGCCTACGTGCAGAAAAATGCACGCATTGCTGTAACGACTGCTACGTTCTCCATTATTGGTGGAGCGATTTCGTTATATCATTATGGTTTACAAAAAGTCAGCTTTTTATCAGAAAACGCACCTGCCTGTGGACGTGTATCTTGCACAGGTGAATATATCAACATCTTTGGATTCATCACGATTCCATTTTTGGCGCTGACTGCGTTTATTCTTATCGCTATTACAAGTTTCATGTTATTGAGAGCTTTAAAGGAGGAAAAGTAGAATGAAGAAGTTATTAATTATCGGTGGAATCATCGTAGCCTTATTTGCTTTATTGATTGTCCTGAACAATACATCAAACAAAAATAAATTAGAGGACAATCCTTACGGTACCAACGACTTAAAACAAGAAACCATTGATCAACTGGACGACGAAAACTATCAAAATATCATTCTACCTGATGACTTACAAGCAAAAGTAGAAAGCGGTGAACCCGTAACTGCTTATTTCTTCAGCCCGACTTGTGTTCATTGTAAAGCAATGACTCCTGTATTAATGCCAATCGTAAAAGATATGGAAGTTGACTTAGTGCAATACAATATTTATGAATTTGAGCAAGGCTGGGAAGATTATAAGATAGAATTTACTCCAACTATGATTCATTTTGAAGATGGAAAAGAAGTTGCACGTATGGTCGGTAATCAACCAAAAGAACAAATAGAAACCTTTTTCAATGAATTTGTATTAAAATAGAAGATACCGTAGACCATGTCCTCGTACATGGTCTCTTTTTAGGAGGACTGTAAATGATTAAAACATTTGAATATGAGCTGCAAACAGACAATATTACCATCGAACAACTTCTGCGCGACGATTTTCATATTGGTAAGAAAATCATGCATGAAATGCGTATGGCCAAAAGTATCGTAAAAGAAAATGGAGAACCTATGGTATGGCAACATCATTACCCAAAAGGAACAAAACTTACTTTCAATGTGAAAGTGGAGCCTTCTTCTTATGTAGCGACACAAAATTGTGATGTCCCGATTCTTTTTGAAGATGCACATATACTGGTCGTTTCAAAGCCTGCCGATATGGCAACACATCCAAATGAGCCTGGCCAGACGGGCACTTGTATGAACCATGTCATGGCCTATATTAAAAAACAAGGTGGCGTTTATGCAGAGCATGTCCATCGTCTCGACCAAGGCACGAAAGGTTTAGTATTGATTGCCAAACATCCTCTTATTAAATCCATGTTGGATCGTATGCTTGAAGACAAACAAATCATTCGTGTCTACGAAGCGATAGTTGATGGCTACATGACTCAAAAAAATGGAACGATTCGCACACCGATTGGTAAGGATCGCCATGATTCAACCCGCCGAACAGTCTCTCCATCAGGTCAAACAGCTATCACTCACTTTGAAGTTGTGGGACAAGATTCTAATTTCACAAAAGTACACGTAATTTTGGAAACTGGACGCACTCATCAAATCCGTGTTCACTTGAGCTCTATCGGCCACCCCGTTACAGGTGACAGATTATATGGTTCAAGAACAAGAGCGGACAATTATTCTTTGCAAGCGAAAAAACTACAATTTGTTCACCCGATTACGAAAGAAATGATTGTGGTCGAGGACTATAAATAACTCACCTTTCGCAGTTTCAAGAAAGTAACCGAATGAAACAACTGTATAGACGAAGAATGCGAAAGCCAAAATAAATAAGTAAAAACAAAAGAGATTCCTAAGTCATCAATGACTCATGGAATCTCTTTTTGTATTGGCTTTATTATAGAATGCTGTAGACCCACAAGTTTTTCATACTTGTTGGCTCATATGGGACATGCGGCTAGCGCATATGAACGATAATAACATTATCGTTTAGCAGAGCCTTTGTATTAGAAATTAAAAGAAAAATTATCTGGATCTGCCCCAGTGCGTTCGTTCAAATTCAATGAATCAATATTTTTCATATCTTCAAATGACAACTCAAAATCAAACACATCGGCATTGGCTGCAATGCGTTCTGGTGTTACCGATTTCGGAATCACTAGCAGGTCATGTTGCAAATGCCAACGGATGATGATTTGAGCTGACGTCTTTCCATATTTATTCCCCATTCTTACAAGTGATGGCTCGTCCAGCAGACCGCCACGTGCCAATGGGGACCAGGAAGTCACAGCGATTTGGTTGTCTGCACAAAACGTTCTTAGGTCATACTGAGTAAGACGTGGACTTAACTCGATTTGATTAACCATTGGTTTGACATTTGCTTTCGCAAAAATTTCTTCTAAGTGATGCTGATGGTGATTGGATACACCTGTCGCACGAATCAATTTTTCATCATACAGACGTTCAATCGCACGATATGTGTCTGCGAACGTTTCTTTAACCGGCCAGTGTGTTAAATACAGATCCAAATAGTCGAAACCCAATTTTTCAAGCGACGCTTCAAAAGCACGCAATGTCTGATCATACCCTTGATCGGCGTTCCACACTTTGGTTGTAACAAAAACATCTTCACGTTTTAAACCAGCTGCCCGAACCGATTCGCCGACCTCTTTTTCATTGGCATATAAAGAAGCAGTATCGATTGCACGATAACCTACTTGAAGAGCCGTAGTCATCGCCTTTACTGCTTCTTCGGGATTTGTCATTTTATAAACGCCTAGACCCAGGCGTGGAATTTCAATGCCGTTATGTAATGTTTTGGTGGATTGTATTGTTAAAGTCATGTTCTTCATCCTTTCCATTCCTTGTTCTTTCTTCATACATCTATTGTACAAATTGAATCTAAATTTTACGAGTGAGATGATTTATTCATCAAAAACTATTGCATATCCCCCTAAAAGCGAATAATATATGAAATGTTGGTTATTTCGTTCGTCTTTTTTGAAAGGAGACACACTATGTTTCGCTTAAATGAGCATAATACTAATGTAAAAACTGAAATCCTCGCAGGTATGACGACATTTCTGACGATGGTTTATATCGTAATTGTCAATCCGGTCATCTTGGCAGATGCTGGCGTACCTTTTGATCAAGTCTTTCTAGCAACTATTATTTCAGCAGTTATAGGTACTTTATGGATGGGGTTATTTGCAAACTATCCTATCGCCATTGCACCAGGTATGGGTTTAAATGCATTTTTCACTTACACCGTCGTTATTTCATCCAATGGAGAAATTAATTACATCACTGCATTTTCAGCAGTATTTATTGCCGGACTATTATTTATCATTTTATCTTTAACACCTTTACGTAAAAAATTAATCGAAATTATCCCTGAAAATTTAAAACATGGTATTACCGCTGGTATCGGCTTGTTTATCGCTTTTATCGGTCTGCGACTATCTCATTTGGTTGAAGCTCATCCCCAAAACTTGGTGAAGCTTGGCGATTTAACAAGTGCACCAGTATTGCTGACATTGTTCGGATTGATAATCACATTGATTTTGATGGTGATGAATGTTTACGGAGCTTTATTCTATGGAATGATTGTTACCGGAATTGTTGCTTTCTTCACAGGCCAACTGAAGTTTGAAGAAACATTGATGAAACTGCCGTCTTTACCAGAAGGCATCATTGTATGGAACCCAGCTGTTGCTTTTATGGATGTCTTCCATTATGGCATGTTCGGCATCGTTATTTCTTTCTTACTCGTTACTTTATTTGATACTACAGGAACGATGATTGGTGTTGCAAAACAAGCTGGGCTAATGAAAGGCAATAAAATGCCACGTGCAAGACAGGCTTTACTTGCAGATTCAGTAGCGACAACAGTCGGAGCTATGTTCGGTACAAGCCCAACATCTGCATACATCGAGTCGTCTTCAGGTGTAGCTGTTGGTGGTCGTACAGGTTTAACATCTGTTACTGTCGCTGTTTTATTCATCATTGCCGCTTTCTTTGGACCACTCGTTTCTTCGCTATCAAGTGTAGCTGCCATTACTGCACCAGCTTTGATTATTGTCGGTAGTTTGATGATCAGTGCAGTGAAGCATATCGATTGGGATTCTTTCGACGAGGCCTTCCCTGCTTTCATAATTATTTTAACAATGCCACTGACATCAAGTATTGCCACAGGTATTGAACTAGGATTCATCCTTTATCCATTATTAAAAATCTTTAAAGGCCAGGCACGAAAAGTACATCCGTTACTATATATCTTCGCTGCTCTGTTCCTGTATCAGTTACTATTCTTGCCTCATTAATATAAAAACGACTGGAGCCTTTTGACTTCAGTCGTTTTTTCGTTTATGAATCGGTTCAGCTTCATCCGATTGTGCAGGATCGGAAACTCGATGATCTTTTTTCAATTCATGTTCATCACGCATTTTTTCCATTTGACGGCCAAGCTGTTTCATCTCTTCCATCGATGAAGCCATTGAACCATTCTCAGGATCTCGTTCTTTTTTCGACATGTTCGCTCAGCTCCTTTTTGCTATCGTATAAGAACCTTACAGAGAAAGCAACATTTGCATTGAACGAATTTCGCCATAATTGTATCGAGGAGAATATTTCTTTTTGAAATGAAGTAAGCTATACTTAGGTATGATATTGTAATACTCTCAAAAGGAGGCAACAAAAATGAGCTTACTACTTATTCTTGGTGTTACTGTTGCATTCCTTGCTGCGATCTTCACGGCAGGGTACGATGACAAACCAGGTGCATCTGAAAAGAAATAATCATGTAAAACGGGATTGCTATAATTAGCAATCCCGTTTTTTTAATCTAAATTCGGATAATCTTGTTGACGCAGTGCTTCATAAATTAAAATAGCAGCTGTATTAGACAAATTTAATGAGCGTACATTATCATTCATAGGAATACGTAGGCAACGGTCTTGATTCGCATCAATCAATTCACGAGGCAAACCAGACGTTTCTTTTCCGAAGACGAAAAAGAAATCTTTCTCAATCTCGCTATAGTTATACGTAGTATGTGGTTTAGACCCATGCTTCGTAAGGAAGAAAAACTCCCCTTCCGGATATTTAGCAAACAACTCTTCTAAAGCGTCATAGTAGTGAATATCAACATGCTCCCAGTAATCGAGCCCTGCACGTTTTAGCATTTTATCGTCGGTTGAAAACCCTAATGGTCGTATTAAATGTAATTTCGTATCCGTCCCTGCACACGTACGTGCAATGTTACCTGTATTTGCTGGGATAAGTGGTTGATAAAGTACCACATGTATAGCCATTTCCGTCACTTCCTCAATGTATGGTTTCAAAGGATATCCCTTTGAGAATTTCTTCAATCACTTCTGGATCTTTCTCTACTGTTAAAGCTTTTTGCAAAGCTTCCATTCCTTCAGATGTACCAATCTTACCTATGGCCCATGCAGCTGTGCCACGAATCACCGGTCGTTCATCAGATTGGAGTAAGTCAATCAAATCCGGAATGGCACTATCTTCTTTAAAATGTGCCAGTGCTAAAATGGCATTCCTTTGGATGGGTTTCTTCCCTCTCCAGGAACCGGACACATGGCCGAATTTAGTTTTGAATTCCTTGTTGCTCATTTTCAACAGTGGTAATAGCAACGGCTTTGCAATTTCAGGGTCAGGCTGAAAATCAATTTGATGCATATTGAATTTACCTTTATTTTTCGGACAAACCGTTTGGCACGTATCACACCCATAGATGCGGTTTCCGATTTTGGTTCGGAACTCATCTGGCAAAAATGTTTTGGTCTGAGTCAAAAAAGCAATACATCGTTGCGCATTGAGCTGACCACCTTCAATCAAGGCACCAGTCGGACAAACGTCCAAACACAATCGGCATTCTCCACATTCATCTTCCATCGGTGTATCGGGTGCGAAGGGAATGTTCGTAATAATTTCACCCAAATAAACATACGATCCAAATTCCGCAGTAATAACCGAACAATTTTTAGCGCTCCATCCGATTCCCGCACGTTCGGCAACAGCCCGATCAGACAACTCTCCTGTGTCCACCATAGAGCGTGTTTTAGCGTCTTCAATATGTTCCGCTATAAACAGCTCCAATTTAGCTAAACGGTCCCTTAACACTGTATGATAGTCCATTCCCCAAGAGGCTCTGGCAAAAATCCCCCGTCGCTCACCTTTCTTCCCTTGCGGTGCATTTTCCATGCGGGATGGATAGGCAATAGCGATTGAAATAATACTCTCTGCTTCGTCCAACAAAAGCGATGGAACTGTTCTTTTTTCAAGGTCAGGCTCTTCAAAGCCTGATTGGTACCCCAGTTCCTGTTGGCGTTTCAATCGATTCTTCAACTCACGAAAAGGATCGGAAGAAGCAAAGCCGATTTTATCGATGCCAATGGAATGTGCATAAGTTATTAGTTCTTGTTGAAATTGATTGACATTCATAAAACTTCTCCCTCCTTGTGATAAACTATTGAAAAACGAATTGTAGGTGAAAGCATGAAAGCTTCTATAGAATCGTCCATTTTTCAAATCGACGCATTTATTAAAATAGGCATTAACCATTATACCAAATTTGTCATCTCAGAATCGCCTCAAATGTTAAAAGGACGCATGCAATTATTTCAAGAACACTTATTTTTTGACTTACAAGATAAAGAATTGACTGATTATGAAGGAATTAAAGAATGGCGGGCTCTTTGGAAAAAGTTTGGAGCCGATCCTGGTCGTTATCGCCCCGCCATGGAGGCCATGATGCGTCGAATTCGCAATCAAAACTATTTACAGCCTTTAAACAGTGGTGTGGATTTAAATAACTTCTTTTCCTTGCAATACGAAATCCCTGTTGGTCTTTATGATTTATCTCATGTAGAAAGTGATATTCACATAGAACTAGGAGTATCTGACACTACATATACCGGAATCAATGGACGTGAAAATAATTTACATGGCATCCTTACCATCCAAGATACGATAGGTCCATTTGGCAGCCCTTTTGTCGATTCACTCCGCACCGCTGTCAGTGAACTAACCGTTGACGCTTTACAAGTTTTCTTTTTAAAGCCTTCCATGTCGATTGAGGCTGCAGAGCAGCTTGTTACTGCGGCTGGCAAAATGTTTACACAAGTTAACGGAGGAAACTTTTCATCCGTAATTTTATCTAAAGAGCAGGTTCAGGCTAACTTGCCAACTATATCATGATTGCAAAGAAAAACCGCTTCAATCGAAGCGGTTTTTTCTATTCGTTATTGTTCAGTTCCCTAATGATCGTTTCTAAACCAGCGTACGTTGATCTAAAAGTTGGAATGTCTCTTTCTTGTAATAAACAACGGCTAATTTTACATTTGTCATTGCTATCATCTCCTTTAGAGTATCCAAAATAATGATCACATTGGTCACATTATTCTGGATTCCCTTATGAAAATGTTTTATTCCTATTTTTGAATATCGCATAATTTTAAGACATAATGCTCATGCCAATCCAAAAAATGTGAAATAAGAAAACACTTAGATAACAGGCATTGGCAAAACTCAATACGTATTTAAAACATTTACCAAACTGTTGGAATGGATATTTTAAAATAAATACTGCAAAAAGGGTGCTTAAAAACAGTTTAATTATGAGAATAGTAAACGGGTCTAACTTTATTAATAGTGGATTAGCTTCGGAGATAATCAACATTGTGATTCCGACATATGTGGCAATTCCATCCAAACTATTTAATACAACTAACAGCCAAGCCCAGCCAACCATTTTATCACCTTTATCTTTATTTGATATATTCAATGTGGTCAAGTGAATAACGACTTAATCATATCTTGATATATCTCCTTTACCAGAAATTCGTCTATTTAATAAGGCATTTGGAATGCCGATTGTAATCTCGGTAATCCTTTATACGCTTGACGATATTTGGTTAGAAGGATTGACGATAAATAACTTTATTTTTTCAGCCTGTCTGGGTATCAGCTTGGCTCACTCCTTTTACAAGACCCATTCAATCTGGGCAAATTCAGGATTGCACGGTGGATAAAATATTGCATATGGACTGTTTTATGGAGTATCTGGGAACGTCGGGGATGGAATCATTCAATTTAAAGCAGTGGAGTCCAATTTTTTCTTATCTCCATGGATTTCATATTTATACGCACTTGTGTTATTTCTGATTGTATTCTTGGGCAGAACTTGGTTTGTTCAGCCTTCCTTTACAGAAGAGTTATTTACAACCCAAACCGAATTCAAGGAAAGTCAAAATCCAATAACTCTTTTAAACAAGATATGCGTTTGTAATTCAAATTAATAAACTTAGCCCCTTCGGTTCGCTCCATTGGAATATTTTTCAACGTTTATGAAGTGAAATAAAGCTAATACTCAATAGTGCGGGGCTTGGGTTGATAAGCCATGTTTTATTTCTCGCATAAAACGCTTAAGCATTTTGCTTAGGCGTTTTTTTTGTAACTAATCAATAGATGGATTTGAATAAACTGGGGCTTTCAGAACATCCTAACAGGAAATGGAGGTGAGTTTCTTTGACTACAGATAAAGGCAATATCAAACAAAAAGAAAATAAAAACTTGAAGAAGGCAAGATTTGATCGTGAAGAATTTGGCCATGGATACGATTTAAGTCCAGATGATTTAGATATTATAGGTCAAAACAAAGCAGCAAAAACAAATACGAAAAAGGCGGCCAATCACCCCGTCAATAATGATAAAAAGAACGATCAGAGGTAAACCGTTGTACTTTCAGTATTCCCTATTATTTATATAAAATTAAAAAAGCAGTATCTACATAAGTAGATACTGCTTTTTTAATGATACCCGAGGCCAGACTCGAACTGGCACGCCTTGCGGCACCGCATTTTGAGTGCGGCGTGTCTGCCATTCCACCACTCGGGCAAATCAATACATGCAGACATATGAAAATATATTATGGAGGCGGCAACCGGATTTGAACCGGTGATAAAGGTGTTGCAGACCTGTGCCTTACCACTTGGCTATGCCGCCAAATCATGTTGGAGCGGAAGACGAGGTTCGAACTCGCGACCCCCACCTTGGCAAGGTGGTGTTCTACCACTGAACTACTTCCGCAAAAATACTGGGGTACCTGGATTCGAACCAGGGCGTGACGGAATCAAAATCCGTTGCCTTACCGCTTGGCTATACCCCACTAATAAGATGGGGCGAACGAGGGGAATTGAACCCCCGAATGTCGGAATCACAATCCGATGCGTTAACCACTTCGCCACGCCCGCCATAATGTTAGTATATGCTTTTGTAAGTAAATTTATTAAAAATGGGGCGACTGAAGGGAATTGAACCCTCGAATGTCGGAATCACAATCCGATGCGTTAACCACTTCGCCACAACCGCCACTATAAAATAAAATTGGCAGGGGCAGTAGGAATTGAACCCACACTGGAGGTTTTGGAGACCTCAGTTCTACCTTTAAACTATGCCCCTAAAGTTGGTGGAGGGGGGCGGATTCGAACCGCCGAACCCGAAGGAACGGATTTACAGTCCGTCGTGTTTAGCCACTTCACTACCCCTCCAATTGAAGATGGTGCCGGCGAAAGGAGTCGAACCCTCGACCTACTGATTACAAGTCAGTTGCTCTACCAACTGAGCTACACCGGCGGGAAAAAATATAATGGTGGCTCAGGACGGAATCGAACCGCCGACACAAGGATTTTCAGTCCTTTGCTCTACCGACTGAGCTACTGAGCCACATTCGAATTGTACTAAGCTTCGAATCTCGTTGTCAGCTTCATTCGTTCGTTCAGTCACGTACATTAGTACGCTCCTTCACTTACTCATTTTGCTTCCTAGACCTTCTTTGCTTATTCCAATTCTTAACACTTCATAAAAAATGGCGGTCCCGACGGGAATCGAACCCGCGATCTCCTGCGTGACAGGCAGGCATGTTAACCGCTACACCACGGGACCATTTGGTTGCGGGGGCAGGATTTGAACCTGCGACCTTTGGGTTATGAGCCCAACGAGCTACCGTGCTGCTCCACCCCGCGATAATATTATGTTATAAACACTATGACTCAACGCTTATAGAAGTTTGACATCTGCATCGGCTTTCGCCTTCTTCGTAAGGCTCGTTGCTCCACCCTCGCGTTGTTCTTTAGAACATCCGATTTAGATATTTGCGTCACCCTCGCGTTTTACTTTATCGAAAGTGTTTATAGTGTAAATGGTGGAGGATGACGGGCTCGAACCGCCGACCCTCTGCTTGTAAGGCAGATGCTCTCCCAGCTGAGCTAATCCTCCGGAAATGAAAACTGGTTATATTTTCTTAAAAAGAAATTGGTGACCCCTACGGGATTCGAACCCGTGTTACCGCCGTGAAAGGGCGGTGTCTTAACCGCTTGACCAAGGGGCCATATATAATAGAAGGAAATTATCTGGCGGAGAGCAAGGGATTTGAACCCTTGAGACAGTTTAACCCGCCTACACGAATTCCAATCGTGCTCCTTCGGCCACTCGGACAGCTCCCCAAAGATATGGCTCCGAAGGTAGGACTCGAACCTACGACCAATCGGTTAACAGCCGATTGCTCTACCACTGAGCTACTTCGGATCAATAATATATAGCCTGGCGACGACCTACTCTCACAGGGGGAAACCCCCAACTACCATCGGCGCTGAAGAACTTAACTTCCGTGTTCGGTATGGGAACGGGTGTGACCTCTTCGCCATCATCACCAGACTATTTGTTTTTTAAGACAAGATTTATTATATCAAATCTCATGAGAATTACAAGCGTTTTTTTAAAATAAAAAAACTTTTTTGTTCACTCAAAACTGGATAAACGGGTCATTGAAAACCATTCAAATTCATTTTGGTTAAGTCCTCGATCGATTAGTATTCGTCAGCTGCACACGTCACCGCGCTTCCACCTCGAACCTATCTACCTCATCGTCTTTGAGGGATCTTACTTACTTGCGTAATGGGAAATCTCATCTTGAGGGGGGCTTCATGCTTAGATGCTTTCAGCACTTATCCCGGCCACACATAGCTACCCAGCGATGCTCTTGGCAGAACAACTGGTACACCAGCGGTGTGTCCATCCCGGTCCTCTCGTACTAAGGACAGCTCCTCTCAAATTTCCTACGCCCACGACGGATAGGGACCGAACTGTCTCACGACGTTCTGAACCCAGCTCGCGTACCGCTTTAATGGGCGAACAGCCCAACCCTTGGGACCGACTACAGCCCCAGGATGCGATGAGCCGACATCGAGGTGCCAAACCTCCCCGTCGATGTGGACTCTTGGGGGAGATAAGCCTGTTATCCCCGGGGTAGCTTTTATCCGTTGAGCGATGGCCCTTCCATGCGGAACCACCGGATCACTAAGCCCGTCTTTCGACCCTGCTCGACTTGTAGGTCTCGCAGTCAAGCTCCCTTCTGCCTTTACACTCTACGAATGATTTCCAACCATTCTGAGGGAACCTTTGGGCGCCTCCGTTACACTTTAGGAGGCGACCGCCCCAGTCAAACTGCCCGCCTGACACTGTCTCCTGCCCCGCTAAGGGGCAAGGGTTAGAAGTTCAATACAACCAGGGTAGTATCCCACCGACGCCTCCTCCGAAGCTGGCGCTCCGGAATCTCAGGCTCCTACCTATCCTGTACAAGTTGTACCAAAATTCAATATCAGGCTACAGTAAAGCTCCACGGGGTCTTTCCGTCCTGTCGCGGGTAACCTGCATCTTCACAGGTACTATAATTTCACCGAGTCTCTCGTTGAGACAGTGCCCAGATCGTTACGCCTTTCGTGCGGGTCGGAACTTACCCGACAAGGAATTTCGCTACCTTAGGACCGTTATAGTTACGGCCGCCGTTTACTGGGGCTTCAATTCGCACCTTCGCTTGCGCTAAGCACTCCTCTTAACCTTCCAGCACCGGGCAGGCGTCAGCCCCTATACGTCACCTTACGGTTTTGCAGAGACCTGTGTTTTTGCTAAACAGTCGCCTGGGCCTATTCACTGCGGCTCTCTCGGGCTTTAACACCCTAATAGAGCACCCCTTCTCCCGAAGTTACGGGGTCATTTTGCCGAGTTCCTTAACGAGAGTTCTCTCGCTCACCTTAGGATTCTCTCCTCGACTACCTGTGTCGGTTTGCGGTACGGGCACCTTCCACCTCGTTAGAGGCTTTTCTTGGCAGTGTGAAATCAGGAACTCAGACCTAATGGTCCTTGTCATCACAGCTCAACGTTATAGGAACGGGATTTGCCTCATTCCACGCCTTACTGCTTGAACGTACATAACCAACAGTACGCTTACCCTATCCTTCTGCGTCCCCCCATTACTCAAACGGTGGAGTGGTGGTACAGGAATATCAACCTGTTGTCCATCGCCTACGCCTATCGGCCTCGGCTTAGGTCCCGACTAACCCTGAGCGGACGAGCCTTCCTCAGGAAACCTTAGTCATTCGGTGGACGGGATTCTCACCCGTCTTTCGCTACTCATACCGGCATTCTCACTTCTAAGCGCTCCACCAGTCCTTCCGGTCTAGCTTCAACGCCCTTAGAACGCTCTCCTACCACGGATTCCATACGGAATCCATCCACAGCTTCGGTGAATTGTTTAGCCCCGATACATTTTCGGCGCAGCGTCACTCGACCAGTGAGCTATTACGCACTCTTTAAATGATGGCTGCTTCTAAGCCAACATCCTGGTTGTCTAAGCAACGCCACATCCTTTTCCACTTAACAATTACTTGGGGACCTTAGCTGGTGGTCTGGGCTGTTTCCCTCTTGACTACGGATCTTATCACTCGCAGTCTGACTCCCAATTATAAATCTCTGGCATTCGGAGTTTGTCTGAATTCGGTAACCCGGGATGGGCCCCTAGTCCAAACAGTGCTCTACCTCCAGGATTCTCAAAATTGAGGCTAGCCCTAAAGCTATTTCGGAGAGAACCAGCTATCTCCAGGTTCGATTGGAATTTCTCCGCTACCCACACCTCATCCCCGCACTTTTCAACGTGCGTGGGTTCGGGCCTCCAGTAAGTGTTACCTTACCTTCACCCTGGACATGGGTAGATCACCTGGTTTCGGGTCTACAACTACATACTCTATCGCCCTATTCAGACTCGCTTTCGCTGCGGCTCCGCCTTCTCAGCTTAACCTTGCATGCAATCGTAACTCGCCGGTTCATTCTACAAAAGGCACGCTATCACCCATTAACGGGCTCTAACTACTTGTAGGCACACGGTTTCAGGATCTCTTTCACTCCCCTTCCGGGGTGCTTTTCACCTTTCCCTCACGGTACTGGTTCACTATCGGTCACTAGGTAGTATTTAGCCTTGGGAGATGGTCCTCCCAGATTCCGACGGAATTTCACGTGTTCCGCCGTACTCAGGATCCACTCAGGAGAGAACGAACTTTCGACTACAGGGCTTTTACCTGCTGCGGCGGAC